>CAZNIT010000048.1:0-35036 GCA_964573205.1 uncultured Sulfurospirillum sp.
TCAAGTTCAGCATCTTTATCATCTCCGCCTAAAATAAGATGTACTTTTTGATCTAAATGACTCTTTAGAGCCGCAATCGTAGCATCTGCATTTGTAGCTTTTGAATCATTTATCCAAAGTCTGCCTTTTTGATCCACAAATTCTTCCACTCTATGTCTGCCGATTTCATATGAATTGATCAAATCATAATCAATCTCATCAAATAAAATCTTTGAAACACCAAGCGCCAAAAGTGCATCTGTCAAAAACGGCTCTTTAAAATATATTTTATTTATATCTATATCAAAATGTTTCGCAAGATCAGCACTATTTTCATATGTAAGTTTCATTGCATTTGTTGGAACATCTTTATATTTTCTGGGCAAAATCACGACTTCACCTTCTTGCATAAGCTTCAGAGGTTTTAGTTTTGCCTCTTCGTAAGCTTTGAAATCTCCGTGCCAATCAATATGATCAGGCGTGATCGGTAACAAAACATAAAGATTCGGCACGGCGATATTTGTATAATGAAGAGTAAATGAGCTGGTTTCCAGTACCCACATAGTTGCATTTTCGTCTATCGATGCCAGAGGCGTACCGATATTACCGCCCGTGACAGCTCCTCTTTTTTTTAAAAGGTGTCCTATCATATCTGTTGTGGTTGTTTTACCGTTTGTCCCGCTTACCCATATGCTGTAGGGCATAGTACTTGCAAAGAGATCATATTCGCTGACCAAATTTTCCGCTTTTCGTATAAGTTGATGAGTGGGCGCTATTCCGGGGCTCGTAACCTCTAAATGACTTTTTTGGGGATTGAAAAGCTCACTCGCTAAAAATTCATTACCATCGGCGTCACTCGTAACGGCGCTGAACTTATCGTCAAAAATTCGACAATTGCCAAACTTTTTAGCGATCGCTTTAGTGGTGATTCCGTATCCGAATAGTGTCAACATTATCGTATCTTCAAAGTTATAAGCGCTAGTAGGTTGGAGATCAATGCCATGATCCAAAACCTGACTATTATCTTATTTTCCGCCCAACCCTTGAGCTCGAAATGGTGATGAATAGGTGCCATTTTGAAAACTCTTTTCTTGCGAGCTTTATAACTGCCCACTTGCAAAATTACGGAAACGGTCTCCATAACAAAAACAAACCCGACAAGTATAAGCAACAACTCGTTTTTCGTTATTACAGCCATATATGCTATAAAACCGCCGAGACTCAGACTCCCGCTATCGCCCATAAATATCTCGGCCGGATGACAATTGTGCCACAAAAAACCTATCAAAGATCCCACTAGCGCCGTAGCGACTATTGCAACTTCTCCCAAACCTTTTATATTCGGCACCAAAAGATAATCGCTCAATATCGCATGTCCCATTACATATACGAATACGCTCAAACTCATAATGGAGAAGATCGACGGAACGGTAGCCAATCCGTCAAGACCGTCGGTAAGATTTACGGCATTGGAGGTCGAAACAAAGACCAAAACCCAAAAAACGACGGCAAACAAACCCATATCGAAAAGAGGATATTTATAAAAAGGAACATATAAATCCGTTAAAAAACCTCCGATATACAGATATGATCCTATCACGAACGAGACTACGATCTGTAGTATCAACTTGGCTTTGGAGCTAAGCCCGTCTTCGTTATTTCCTCCCTTGATCTTCGAAATATCGTCTTTTATGCCTATCGCCGCAAAAAGAACGATTGTCAAAATCGCTCCAAGCGCATAAAAGTTATTGAATTTTATCGTCAGGAAGGAGGCTACCAAAGTGGACGTTATAAAAACCAATCCGCCCATAGTCGGCGTTGTGGATTTTAACTGATGATTTTTAGGAGCGTTTTTGTAAATCGGCTGATTCGCTTTTTTTCTTTTCGCCCAAGCGATATAACGGGGCATTAAATAGAGTGTAAAAACAAAACCGACGAAAAAGGAGATTCCGGCTCGGACGGTGATGTATTGAAAAATATTGATATCGAAAAATCGATAAAAGAGATAAAGCATTGCATTCCTTAGATGATTTAAAAGGCTATTTTAGTAAAATCAATCTTTTATCACAGTAATTATTAAAACTAGGGGAAATTTTTAAATGAAGCACTCGACTTTTATAAAAAAAGGAATATCGTTTGAGGGGGAAATCCAGTGAAAGCAAATAAAGTTTTACTCGTTATAACCGATGGAATCGGCTATAACGAAAATTGTGACTACAACGCTTTTTGTATGGCGAAAAAGAGCGCTTACGACTATCTTTTTAAAAACGTGCCGTACAGTTTGATCAAAACATCCGGACTCAGCGTAGGTCTTCCCGACGGACAGATGGGCAATTCTGAAGTCGGTCACATGACTATCGGAAGCGGAAGAGTTTTATATCAAAATCTCGTAAAAATCTCAAAAGCCGTAGAAGACGGCTCTCTTGAAAAGAACGAAGCGTTAAATAAAGTTTTGCAAAAAAGCGACACTATGCATATTATCGGACTTTTAAGTGACGGCGGCGTACATTCGCATATAGACCATATAAAAGCGTTGGCGCGAATTTGCTCCAAAAGAGGTAAAAAAACCGCACTTCATCTAATTACCGACGGTAGAGACGTCAGCCCTACTTCGGCACCTCAATTTTTAAAAGAGATAGAATCCGTTTCGGATCAAAATATATTTATAGCGACGATATCGGGTCGTTTTTTCACTATGGATCGGGACAAACGTTGGGAAAGGGTTAAAAAAGGATACGACGCAATCGTGAACGCTTATCCAAAAAGCGACCTTTCTCCTCTAAAATATCTAAAATCACAATATGAAAAGGAGAATACCGATGAATTTATAGAGCCTACGGCTTTTAACTCGTACGAAGGGATAAAAAACGGCGACGGAATAATTTTCGCAAACTTCAGAAGCGACAGGATGAGAGAGATTACCGATGCCATAGGTAACGAAAATTTCGATTATTTCGAAACGAAGCCTTTAAAGGTGAATATAGCGACAATGACAAGATACAACAAAGATTTCAACTATCCTGTACTTTTTGAAGAGGAGTTACCCAAGAACGTATTGGCTCAAGTGATAAGCGATGCGGGCTTGAATCAATTTCATACCGCCGAAACTGAGAAGTACGCTCATGTAACTTTCTTTTTCAACGGCGGCGTCGAACAACCGTTTATAAACGAAACCAGAGTTTTGGTTCCAAGTCCCGAAGTAAGAACTTATGACAAAAAACCCCAAATGAGTGCTCCCCAAGTCGGTGAAAATGTCAGAATCGCCATGAACGAAGGGTACGATTTCATAGTCGTCAACTTCGCAAACGGTGATATGGTCGGCCATACCGGAGATTTACAAGCCGCCATAAAAGCGGTTGAGAGTGTCGATAGTGAACTTGAAAAAATCATAAAAACGGCGAAAGAGAAAGATTACTCTCTTGTATTGACAAGCGATCATGGAAACTGTGAACAGATGCGGGACGAGAGCGGAAAAACTTTGACCAATCATACGCTTTTTGATGTTTTTTGCTTTGTCATGAGCAAAAATGTAAAAGAGGTAAAAAAAGGAGGACTCAACAATATCGCACCTACGGTATTAAAATTGATGAATCTTCCGATTCCAAAAGAGATGGACGAACCGCTCATATAAATATAAGCGTTTAAAGAATAATATTATGAAATATAACGATACTTTAAAGGAATATAATGCGATTTACCGGTAAAAATGTACTCATCACAGGTGCTAGCAAAGGTATAGGCAAAGAGATAGCCAAAGTGTTGGCGGGCTACGGATTAAAAGTTTGGATAAATTACAGATCAAAACCGGAGCTTGCGGACGAACTTCAAAAAGAGATTCAAGACAGCGGTGCGAACGCGGCGGTCATTCGTTTTGACGCCAGTGACGAAGAGGCTTTCGTAAACGCGATCAAAGTCATCGTAGAGAGCGACGGAGAACTCTCGTATCTTGTCAACAACGCCGGTATAACGGATGATAAGCTAGCTCTTAGAATGAAATTAAAAGATTTCGATCATGTAATAAAAACCAACCTCGACTCAGCTTTTCTAGGTTGCAGAGAAGCTTTAAAAGCTATGAGCAAAAAGAGGTTCGGAAGCGTGGTAAATATCTCGTCGATCGTCAGTGAAACGGGAAATATAGGTCAGGTAAATTATAGTGCCAGTAAAGGCGCGATGAATTCTATGACAAAAAGTTTCGCTCTCGAAGGCGCGGCAAGAAGCATTCGGTTCAACGCGATAACTCCCGGTTTTATCGCCACCGATATGACCGAAGAACTTAGTGAAGATGTCAAAAAAACATATACGGACAAGATACCTCTCAAAAGATTCGGCAATGCGACCGACGTGGCCGAAGCGACGGCATTTTTACTCAGCGATAACGCGTCATATATCACCGGTGAGATTTTAAAAGTTAACGGCGGCATGTATGTTTAAGATGATTTAACATATCGGGATTTAACTTTTTTTTGGTAAGATACCGTACACTTAATAAAAGGAGAAAAAAATGGCATTAATAGATGATGTAAAGGAAGTCGTGGTAGAACAGCTCAACGTCAATCCTGACGAAGTCAAAGAGGAATCAAAATTTGTCGAAGACCTTGGCGCTGATTCACTCGATGTGGTCGAGCTTATCATGGAACTTGAAGAGAAATTCGATATAGAGATACCTGATTCCGACGCGGAAGCCATCGCAACGGTCGGCGACGTAATCAAATACATAGAGACGCATAGTTCATAGTTTCGACGAAAAACCCCGGTTCGGGGTTTTTCGATTTTCAAACAGAGGCAAATTGAAGGAGAAAGATTTTGAAAAGGGTAGTAATAACCGGTTTAGGTATGGTCAATGCCGTTGGCATGGACAAAGAGAGTTCTTTTAAAGCCATAGTTGAAGGAAAATGTGGCATTAAAAGCATTAGCTTGTTTGACACGACAAAGCACTCCGTGAAAATCGCGGGAGAAGTGACTGACTTTGACCCGACAACCGTTATGAATCCAAAAGAAGTAAAAAAAGCCGATCGTTTTATTCAACTTGGTATAAAAGCGGCTCAAGAAGCTATGCAAGATGCGAACCTCAAAGAATTTGACTCGGATCGTTTCGGGATGGTTTCGGCTTCCGGCATCGGCGGTCTTACAAACATTCAAAAAAACTCGATCATTTCTCATGAAAGAGGCGCTAGAAGGATTTCTCCGTTTTTCATCCCCTCGGCACTGGTAAATATGCTAGGCGGTTTCATCTCGATAGAGCATGGGCTAAAAGGTCCGAACCTCTCCGATGTTACCGCTTGTGCGGCAGGAACTCATGCCATCGCGACAGGTGCCAAATCCATCATGTTAAATACCGCCGATTTGATGCTGGTAGTAGGAGCCGAGTCGGCAATATGCGATGTCGGAATCGGCGGATTCGCTTCGATGAAAGCTCTCTCCACGGATAACGATACACCGCAAAAATCGTCCAGACCGTTCGATGCGACAAGAAACGGTTTTGTTATGGGAGAAGGTGCCGGCGCACTTGTTCTTGAGGAGTACGAAAACGCAATAAATAGAGGTGCGACTATTTATGGTGAGGTGATAGGATTTGGTGAAAGCGGTGACGCCAACCATATAACCTCCCCCGTAGTCGATGGGCCGTACCGCGCTATGAAGGCCGCTTGGGAGATGGCGGGTAAACCGAAAATCGACTATATCAACGCTCACGGAACAAGTACTCCCGCAAACGATAAAAACGAATCGGCGGCTATGAAACTTTTATTCGGCTCAAAAGAAGCCTGTCCGCCGGTTAGTTCTACAAAAGGCCAGATAGGACATTGTTTAGGTGCTGCCGGAACCATAGAAGCCATTATCTGCTTAATGGCTATGAGAGACTCTATTCTACCGCCTACGATAAACTATGAAAACCCGGATCCCGAATGCGATCTGGACTATATACCGAATGTGGCTAGAGAGGCTGAAGCTTCCGTTATCATGAGTAACTCTTTTGGTTTTGGAGGAACAAACGGCTCTATTATTCTGAAAAAAATTTAAGGCTTACAGATGGTAACATACCTGGAATTTGAAAAAGGCATCGAGCAGATCGATAAAGATGTTCGAGAAGCTAGAGCAAAAGGTGACATCGATGCCGTTATGATCTTGCAAAAAAACTTCGAAAAAGAGGTAACCAAAACATTTAAAAATCTTTCGGACTATCAAAAACTTCAATTGGCACGCCATCCGAACCGACCGTATGCTTTAGACTACATACGCGGAATAATGGAAAATGCCTATGAAATTCACGGAGACAGACAATACCGTGACGATACGGCAATTGTATGCTATATCGGCGAAATAGGCGGCCAAAAAAGCGTCGTTATAGCTGAACAAAAAGGCAGAGGAACAAAAAATAAGATCATGAGAAATTTCGGTATGCCCCATCCGGAAGGCTATCGTAAAGCTTTAAGAGCCGCTAGATTAGCCGAAAAATTTAAATTGCCCATACTATTTCTCATCGACACTCCGGGCGCATATCCGGGCATTGGAGCCGAGGAGAGAGGTCAAAGCGAAGCAATAGCGAAAAATTTGTACGAACTTAGCGATTTAAATACGATCATGATATCCGTAGTAATCGGAGAGGGAGGAAGCGGCGGAGCTTTGGCCATTGGCGTAGCGGATAAGTTCGCTATGATGAGATATTCCGTTTTTAGTGTCATCTCTCCGGAGGGATGTGCCGCTATACTTTGGAACGATCCGAAGAAACAAGAACAAGCGACAAAAGCAATGAAAATTACCGCCGAAGACCTAAAAGAACTCGGGCTTATCGACGATGTGATAGACGAACCGTTGATCGGTGCGCATAGAAGGAAACAGCAAGCCGTTGAAGCTTTGAAAGAGTACTTTTTACAAAGTGTCGCATCATTAAGCAAATTAAGCGATGATGAGAGACTCGAAAAACGATACGAAAAACTACTCTCTGCAGGCGCATATACTACAGAGGCGGAAGAGCTCGCAAAAAAAGAGGAGAAAGAATCAAGCAGTACATTCAGCTCTTTAATGGATATGATAACCCCCTCTTCCTCATCCGAGAAAAACGATAAAACGCAAAACGATGAAAAAAAAGAGGAGAAATAGAGGATACTCACAACTTTATCCTCTATCGCCTCTTATCTCACAAATATTACACATAAACAGATTATACTAATTTTAAAAATATACGATATTGCATTTACAAGGATAAAACTATGAGTCTAAAATATAAGTTAGCCGTTATCGTCATCTTAAGCTCAATAGCGACGGCAAACGCTAGTGAATATTATATCAAATACAAAGGTATCAGATTAGGCGAAATCAAGACGCTTGAAACACTCAAAGACCGCTATCTCGATGCCAAGGTCACTAATTTTATAGCAAAGCTATTACTTAGAAAAAAGAGATTCGTATTTTACGAGGGTAACGAACCCGACATAAAAGACGCAAAATTTAGAAAAGATAAAAACAAAATTCTATTCGCATTATACGAAGCGATCAACACGCGCCCCAAATACAAGAAATATACCATAAACGATACTAAACATTTAACTCTTATATGCAGCGAGAACGCTTGCACCTATACGTTCGTAAAAAAAGGCGCAGTTAAAGGTCAGGGATTGATCGAATTTGATAAAAACAGCGAGTTCGTAAAATTAACGGAACAACTCTCGGATGTCGTAATAGCAAGAGAGAAATGACACAAGGGAATACTCCCTTGCGTCGCAATTTTCTAGTGTAATTTACTCCAGACTTTTTGTTTCCAAAGATACGCTAGAATCGTAAAGATAACAAAGTAAAGGATCACTTTCCAGCCGAGAGATTCTCTGGCGGGTTTACTAGGATCACCGACAGCTTCGAGATGTTGTCTTACTTTTTCATAACCTTCCGCAGTCAAACCGACTCTAGGCATTGCCGTTCCGGGAAGTTGCGCTTGAGGATCTTCAACGAACGTCTCAAGAAAATCCGCACTTCTTGCTCTGATAATTATAGAAAGATCAGGCGGAAGTTTACCCATATATTTAGTTAAGTGATCTTGATATTCAAGAACTTTCACTTTATATGCAAGCTCATCTTTTTCATATTTAAACTTAGGTGTTTGTCCCAACTGTGTCCATTTGTCATATCTCATAGCATGACATCTTCCGCAAGCCATCTCATATGCTTCTTTCGGAGAGATCTCTTTTGGAGCTATAGACTTAAGATAAGCAACCATATCGGCCACCTCTTGATCAAGATCTCCACCAGCACCCATAAACGCACTCATAGGATGCGGTTTAGTATCACTGAATTTATGCTCGACTTTCAGAGCATGTGCCGGATTTTTAATAACCTCCGCAAGGAATTTTTCATCCAAAAGAGCTCCGACGGCACTCAAATCAGGCGGATTCACACCATATGTCGCAGCCGCCGTACTAGCATCCATAGGCGCCGGCATCTCAGCGGCTTTAAGTCCGTGACAACCGGTACAAGCTCCCGCACCGGTCACCAACTCTTTTCCTTTTGCCGGATCACCTTTCGCTTTAAGCTCAGGTATATCTTTATAGGCAAATCCATGCCCTTCAACATGTTTGTGCATTTGAGAATGCGCAAACGGCTCAACACCGAAATATGTAATAAGCGTAAATATTACGACAACGATTAATATTTTTATCTCTTTATTCATCTGGGCCTCCTACTTTTTCTTCTCTAAGATAGTGATAATCGGTAAAGCGATCCAAAGCCCGATGAATGTCCAAGCCGCAATAGCACCGATAGTATTGAAAATTCCTTCAGGAGGAAGTTTACCCATCACAGTCAACACAATCATATCGATAAGCATAACCCAGAACCATATCGCAAAAAGCCCTCTTCTGTTAGCGGGAGCGACATTCGGACTTCTATCGAGGAAAGGCAACAAGAAGAAAGCCACTTGTGCAAAACCAAACGCTATCAAGCCCGGATCTTTAGGGAAAGGTCTAAGTATCTCGTAACTCCATAGGAAATACCATTCGGGATAGATATGAGGCGGTGTTTTAAGTCCGTCAGCAGGATCGAAGTTTACCGGATCCATCGCAAAAGTAAAATGGTAAAATACCAAATAGAAGAAAAAGATCAAAAACACACCGAGAACAAAAATATCTTTACTCAAGAAATCCCATTGGAAGCGGATAACTTTTGCGTTTTTCGTATCACCGGCAAGATATCTTTGAGATTCGGCTTCAAAATCGATCTCTTCGCCGTCTTGATTGTTAACATGAGGAATTCTAAGAGCACCGAAATGAAGTCCTATCAATCCAAGTATAGCAAGCGGCATCAATAATACATGAAGCATAAAAAATCTTGTCAAGAACGCATCGCCCGGAACATAATCACCCCTGATCCATTCAACGACACCGTTTAACTCGAGAGAGCCGGCACTAAACAGGTTCGTAATAACCATACCGGCCCAGTAACTCATCTGTCCCCAAGGGAGCATATATCCTGAAAACGCTTCACCGGAAAAAGTTACGAAAAGTAACATTCCCGAAAGCCAAATCATTTCACGCCCCTGTTTGTAAGATCCGTAATAGATCGCCGTAAACATATGTATATATATTATCAAAAATATTACGGAAGCGGCGACACCGTGAATATGTCTCCAAAGCCACCCGTAACCCACTTCACTCATAATAGTATAGTTGACGGAATCAAAAGCCAATTTTACATCGGGCTTATAATACATCAATAAAAATATACCTGAAATTAGCAACAACCCGAACGTCACCGCCAACACCATACCCATCGCCCATAAAAAGTTAATATTTTTAGGGATCCAATACTCAGTCGCCATCACTCGTTTGATAGTATCAATCGCGAGGCGCTGGTTCAGCCAATCATGTATGCTTGTCGCTTTTTCAAAATGTGCCATTATGCCTCCTTTATGCGATTAAGTTTTTAGATTTTAACTCTTTATACTCAGGACCTTCTTCCCCGAGTACAAGCTTTGTTCCGTCTATTTTAAACGGAGGGATTACCAATGGTTTAGCCGGCGGTGCTTTCAACACTTCCCCGCTTGCATCAAACTGTCCACCGTGACAAGCACATATAAATTTATGCTCTCCCGGATAATATGCAGGAATACAACCAAGGTGTGTACAAAGTCCGATCGATACATGATATCTTGTTCCGTCAACTACGATATCTCTCTCATTTGCCTTCATATCGGCGCTCTTCTTGAGAACGAATATAGGTTTACCTCTCCATTTCTCTATAGTTACCTGATTTTCCTCCATCTGAGTCAGATCGATTACGGTAAAACCGGCCGCTTTAACACTTGGAAGGGGATCCCAAGTCTTTTTAGCGGCACCTAACGCGGCTATACCGCCTATTGCGGTAAAACCACCCAGCGCCATACCAAGAAAGTCTCTTCTCTCTTTTTCGACTGCCATACGCACTCCTCATAAAAATTTAACCACATATTATAACTATAAGTGAATTAATTTTCATTGATTTAACTCAAATTAATAATAATTTTTTTATATAATGCTTTAATTTATATCTAACTTACTCTTTTGATCCAGACGAATATAGATATGAAGTATATCTATCGCGGCAGGAGTTACACCGCTGATTCGACTTGCGGCAAAGAGCGTCGGAGGATTATATAGGTTTAGTTTTTCAACTATTTCGTTGCTAAGTCCGGATACTTTCGAAAAATCGAAATCTTTCGGTATTTTTATGTTTATCAAGTTTTTCATTTTATCTATCTGCGCCTGTTGCTTTCGTATATACGAATCGTATTTGGATTCTATCAGTATCTGCTCTTTAGCTCCTATGGAGATATTTTTGAACTCCGGTAAAAAAACATCGAATTTTTCGATCCCGAACGTACTTCTGGCAACTACTCTCAATAATTGCGATTTATCTGTTACGGGTGCTTCGTTTATACCGGATAGTTTTTCGCTATTTTGTTTGGAAGGCGTGATATAGTTTTTACGAAGATATTTCATAACGCCGTTTATCTCCTCTCTTTTTCGAGAAACTTTTTCATAAAAGTCGCCGTCTATCAAACCGAACGAGTATCCGTATTCGCAAAGTCTAAGATCCGCGTTATCTTCGCGAAGCAAAAGTCTGTACTCGGCTCTTGAGGTAAACATTCGATAAGGCTCTTTCGTACCTTTTGTCACGAGATCATCTATCAAAACCCCGATATAAGCTTCGTCGCGACGAAGAACGAACGGCTCTCTCCCTTCAATGGCCAACACGGCATTAATACCCGCCATAAGCCCTTGAGCCGCAGCCTCTTCATAGCCTGTGGTTCCGTTAATTTGTCCGGCACAATATAGACCTTCTATCTTTTTGGTCTCAAGCGTATGCCTAAGTTCCGTCGGATGAACATAATCGTACTCTATCGCGTACCCGTAACGAACAATTTTTGCGTTTTCTAGCCCTTTTACGGAACGTACCATCTCAAGCTGAGTATCAGGCGGCAAAGATGTGGATAGTCCGTTTATATAATATTCCGTAGCTTCCTTTGTTTGAGGTTCCACAAAAAGATGATGACGCTCCTTTTCGCTAAAACGGTTTATCTTATCCTCGATACTAGGACAATATCTAGGTCCCACTCCCTCTATTTGACCGGTAAAGAGCGGAGCGCGGTAAAAGTTGTCCGAAATAATTTTATGCGTCCGCATATTCGTAAACGTTATGAAACAAGGAAGCTGTCGTTTCGCGAAGTTATCTCTTCTGGTATGAAAACTAAAAGGAGTAGGATTTTCATCTCCCCCTTGAACCTCCATTACCGAAAAATCTATGCTTTTTGCATCGATTCTAGGACAAGTACCGGTTTTGAGCCTCCCCATTTGTATTCCGCAAAGACGAAGAGAATCGCTTAAAGCGTTTGACGGAAACTCGCCCGCTCTACCGGCCTCTTTTTTATACTCTCCTATATGTATAAGACCTCTTAAAAAAGTACCGGCCGTTATTATCGCCTTTTTACACTCGTAAAGATGTCCCAGATCCGTTCTAACACCTTGAATCTCTTCGTCATTTATTATCAACTCTTCGACAGTCTCCTGCTTGACGGTGAGATTTTTTGTATTTAAACATTTTTCTCTCATATAAACGGCATATCTGTCCATATCGATTTGCGCCCTACTCCCCCTTACCGCAGGACCTTTAGAGGCATTTAGCACACGAAACTGAAGACCAGTTTCATCGGTACACTTTGCCATCTCGCCACCTAATGCGTCGATCTCCTTTACCAAATGCCCTTTTGCCAAACCTCCTATGGCGGGATTGCAGCTTGTAGCTCCTATTCGTTCCGCAAGTATGGTGATCAAAAGTGTCTCTTTTCCCATTCTGGCTGCGGCAAGCGCCGCTTCAATACCGGCGTGTCCGCCGCCGATAACGATAATATCATATTTCATGCTCTAAACCGTATCCTAATGTAAACTATCGCGATTATAACAAACTATTGGTATAATTTATCACTACACTATGAAGGATACGAACCAATCATGTTTACGGGTCTAATAAGAGAGATGGCCGAAGTCGAAGAATTTAGAGGAAACTTTTTGACGCTAAAAAGCGAATATAAGCCGAATATCGGCGATTCGATAGCCGTAAACGGAGTTTGCTTGACAGTCGTAAAACAAAACGGCAACACATTTACCGTAGAGATATCTCCCGAGACAAAAAATACGATAGCTCTTGAAAATCTAAAAGATAAAGTCCATATGGAACCGGCAATGAAACTAAGCGATCGGCTGGAGGGGCATATCGTCCAAGGACATGTCGATACGATAGGAACGATAGTAAAAATTGAGAAGTTATCAAACGCGACCGACTATCATATAAAAATAGCGAAAAAGTTTATAAAATATATCATTCCAAAAGGAAGCGTCGCTATCGACGGTATAAGTTTGACGGTAAACGATGTCAATAACGATGAATTCAGACTTACCATAATTCCTCACACTTTAAAAAACACTCTCTTTCGTACCTATAAAGTAAATACGAGGGTAAATATCGAAACCGATATGTTCGCAAGATATCTATATCATATGTTCTCGAAAGAGAAGACGTTAAGCTGGTATCAAATCGACTCTATTATGGCTAACTATTGATGAAAATAAAAATATTTCAACCGTATGAAAAGGATCTTTTTTGTGCTATCAGCGATAGACACGGTGGAGTGAGTCAAAAACCGTACGACTCTTTAAACGTCGCTCTTCATACGGGAGACGAAGCAAAAAACGTTATTCGAAATCGTATCATATTGGCCGATAAATTCGATTTTCTTGTGGAAAACCTTATCTATATGCAACAGGTGCACTCAAACAACATTGAGATCATCGAACATCCCGCATACAATAAAATAGAAAATTGTGACGCTTTGATAACCGATAAACCGAACATACCCTTAATGGTAATGGTTGCCGACTGCATACCGGTTATGATGTACGATCCGAAACGAAAAGTCGTCGCTGCGATCCATGCCGGACGCAACGGTACCTTTAAAAGGATAGTGCAAAAAAGCGTAAATAAAATGAAAGAGCACTTTAATTCATCAACCGACGATATCGTCGTATATCTTGGACCTTCGATTCACTCTTGTTGCTATGAAGTCGGAAAAGATTTGGCCGATATCACAATAAAGAGTTTTTCAAAGGAATATATAAAAAAAAGAGACGATCTTCTTTTCTTGGATCTTCAGAAATTAAATTACGATCAACTCAGAAGTGTCGGCATAAAAGGTGAAAACATTGAGATATCGAATATCTGTACTTGCTGTGATAAAAACTATTTTTCATATAGAAGAGATAAAACGACAGGCAGATTCGCAGGTTTTATAAAGTTGAAAAATGGATAAAAAAGCGGTAGCGTTAAAATATGAAAATCAAAGCAAATCGGCACCGAAAGTAGTAGCGAAAGGGAAAGGGGCGATCGCCAGAAAGATTCTTGAGAAGGCTAACGAATTCGAGATACCCGTATTTCAAAACGAAGCTCTTGCAAACTCTTTGATGGATCTGGATCTGAACGAGCAAATACCGCCAAAACTCTACAAAGCGATAGCGGAAGTCTTCGTTTGGCTTATGACAAGCGAGAAAAAAGCACAAATAAGTTAAAAAGGAGTTGTTCTCTTATGTATTTTTAAGCAAAACGGGATCCGCTCTATCTATAAAGTATCCTTGAGCATAGTCTATACCCAACGATTTGACTTTATCGAAAATCGCTTGAGATGAGACGAATTCCGCAACCGTTTTGACATTTAACTCTTTTGCCATAGAGATGATCGTCCTTGTCATAATTTCGCTGTTTTTATCTTTTGTAATGTTTTTTATAAGCGATCCGTCGATTTTTATATAATCAACCTCAAGCGCTAACAGCTGTTCGAAGTTCGAAAAACCGCTTCCGAAATCATCTATAGCGATTTGACATCCGTAACTTTTGACTTTCTTTATAAAGTTTTTCACTTTCACTTCCGCGTTTATCGATTCACTCTCTATTATTTCGAATGTAATGTATCTTCCGAAATCATGTTTTTTCAAACTTCTTAATATAAACTGCGCGACACGAGGCTCAAGCATATCTTCGGTACTGATATTAATGGTAATCGGATACCGAACGTTTAAAAGCTGTTCAAAACACTTTTTTATCATAGCCCTGGAGAGTTCGGTATATATCTTTGACTTTTTAGCTATATCCATAAATTCGCTCGGAGTTGCGTAGCTGTTATCTTCGCAACGTATTCTCATTAAAGATTCGTACTTTTCGATTTTATTCGTATGGATATTAAATATAGGTTGAAAAAACGGTTCTATTCTACGATCGCTTATCGCCTTTTTTACCATTTTGTTTATCTTTATATTATGTAAAAAGCGCTCATGATGTTTCTCCTTTTTATCAAATATCTTATATGATTTTTTCAACTTCTCGGCCTCTTTGAGAGCTAGATAAGCGTTTTTTACAAGATCCTCCCTTCCTCTTGCCGCACCGGCCGTTATCTCGATATTGAAACTACTGCCTTCGAACATAAACTCCTCTTTTGAGAGATTTATAAAGATATCTCTAAGATACTTTTCAAGTGTCTCGGTTCTCATATATGCAGGAGTAAATATAGCAAAATGGTTGAAATCCACCTTATAAAGTGCGGCGTTTGGATCCGGTAAATTCGCTTCAAGCCACTCAGCCACTCTTTTTAAAATAATATTTCCGGCATCTATTCCGAAAAATTCATTCAAAACGTCAAAGCTATCAACATTCAAATACATCATCGTCGATCTGGCGAAGATACTCTTTTGATTAAGGTTTTTTATATCGTCAAAAAGCTTCAACCTTGTAGGAAGTCCGGTTATGTCGTCTCTTAGGACTTCTTCTTTGATCTTACTGGTAATCTTGACCTTCTCTTTAGGATTTTTCAACACGACATAATGAAACACTCTATGTTTCAATATCTTCTTATACAAATGAATATGAAGCTCGACGGATTGATCGTTTTGGTCAAAATAGATCTTCTCCTGGTAGTATAGATTATCGTTTAAAAGTATTTGCGCTTTTTGACTGTCTTTAAAAGAGAATAGATCAAAAAATACTTTTCCCTGTATTTGCTTCTTCGGTAGATTCAAAAGATTGCACAATCTCTTGTTCGCAGATAATATTCTCATGTCGTCGCTTAATTGAAGACAGTAGTGTTTATCTTGCAGGAGATCTTTATAAATATCTAATTCGTTTTCCATATCTTTTATCTCGTCGCTTAGAACGACAATTTTATTGTACGTATAAAGATAGATGATGAGAAAAGCGACCGAAAGAGCCAATACCAAGGCATTTTCGGCAGGTTTTGTCATCAATAGAATTACGATCGAAATCACGATAAACAGAACAACCATATATGCGCTATTTGATCTCATAAAAAGTCTATCTTTATACATTTATAAATCCTGTAAATTATTATCCGGCGAAGAGTATATATTAAAAAGACTGAATTATAACTTATAGATAAATAATTTTAATTAATATAAACAAATCAATTTTACATAATAATTTAACTTTTTTCCGTATCGGTCGATCTTTAACAGTAATCTTAATTATCCGGAAAAAATCGATGAAAAAAATAATATATTCTCTTTTATTGTTATTGACGACCGGTTATGGTATCGATATCGATATAGAGTTTATAAAAGATCAAATCAGCAAAGATCCGAAAGATACGAACTACAGATTTATACTCGCAAAATTTTATCTGCAAAATCTCGACATAAAAAGATCGAAAGCGTACATAGATCAAATCAAAAAGATCGATCCGTCAAATCAAAAAATAACCGCTTTGCAAAAAAGAGTCGATTCTCTAAAAGAGTTGCAAACCATACTAAAAACCGAAAATCTTACCGACTTAAAAAATATAGAGCGTAAACTCCACAAGTTTTATCTTGAAAAAAAATATGAGAGTTTTATAAAGGTATATGAAGAACTCGATAGACAAAAAATTCCACTTACGAAAAAAACGGATTTATACGCGGCACTCGCTTATGAAAAAACAAACCGTACCCATAAAAGCAGACTTCTTTTAAAAATAAAAGAGTTTGAAGAGAGTCCCGAACTACTAACTCTAAAAATCGATCTAGCGCTAAGAGAGAACAAGATAAAGAGCGCAAAAGAGCTATTTTCGACGTTAAATAAAAAATTTCCGACATATAGCGGAAAAAGAGAAATCGAAACTAAAATACAAAAACGGATACAAAAACAGACACAAGATATTAAAAAACGAAGCTTGGAAAACAACTCGTTCCAAGCTCTTAACGAATACGTATATCTCCTTAGCAAACAAAAAAAACCACTCTTAGCGATTGAGGGAGTAAAAGAATTTTTAGAATCGAACAAAAACCATCACAAAGCAAAGATATTGCTTGCCAAGCTATATTATTGGAACGCAAAACCGAGTGAAGCTCTTTTAGTATTAAATTCGTTAAAAAAACAAGATAACGAATCAAAAACTCTACTTGCAAATATCTTATATGAAAAAGGAGAATATAAAAAAGCTCTTTTATATCTTCCTAAAATGGCCAAAACGGCACAAACACCAAAAGAGCGCTATTTTCTTCTTAAAAGAGAAGCTTTTTCTTACGCTTTCACGAAAAAGGATAAAAAAGCGCAAAAACTTTTTAAAAAACTTTTGAAAATCAACCCCGAAGATACGGAGATATTGAAATTTCAACAAGAATACAAAAAACAAGCGCTTTTAGAAAAAGCCGCAAAATTTCACAAACAAAAAGATCTTAAAAATGCACTTTTTTATTACGAAAAATATTTCCGAGAATATAAAGATCCCAAAATCGCCCGAGAAATTGCCGAAATTTATTATTTTAATAAAAAATATACTCAAGCGATAAAATATTTTAAAATATATCTAGCCTCATCATCAAATGACAACCTTATCCTCTTTCATCTGGCATCTTCGTACGAAAAGAAAAAAGAGTATAAAAAAGCGGCTAAAAACTTTAAAAAAATCATAGAAAAAAAAGATCCCGATTTATACTATTTAAGCTCGTACCATTATGCTTATTCGCTTTTACAAATGCAAAGCGAAAAAGAGTGGCTTCAAGCCAGAAAAATTTTACAAAAACTCTCCAGCGAGATTAAGCAAAGTAGCGACAAGAAAATCAAGGAATTAAACACTTATGTAAATTCTCTATTGAAGCTATCCCTAGGTCCCGTTCAAAAACCGACATATTACAAAGATATAGTTTTAACCGAAGGAGCTACAAAAATCATCAATAGAGCGGATGTTTTTTCCGATGTTGATATAGCGAGCGCAACGAAACCGACTTTAAAAATGCTTCTTCACAATTGGGAGCCGAAAAAAGAGAATATCAAA
The DNA here is from genome assembly GCA_964573205.1 of uncultured Sulfurospirillum sp. Lineage (GTDB taxonomy): Bacteria > Campylobacterota > Campylobacteria > Campylobacterales > QNZT01 > QNZT01. Next base: position 17,813 of record CAZNIT010000048.1, read on the forward strand.
CCCAGAATCGGTATATCTACCGATTATGTGAGCGATTCGAAGATGAGCTATTACAATTATAGCGCTACGATAGAAGATATCGCTTTTATCGGAGGTGTCAGATATTTTGCACAAGCTTCGAAATTTTACTTTAAATTCAAACAAAAATACGATAGAGACGGCGAAGGCTTTTTCATAAAAGCGAAAAAAGGAGATCTCTCTTTTAGCGCCGGTATAGAGAAATTCGAGAAGTTCAACACTTTCGTTCCCAAAATAACATGGTCTCCCGTTTACGGCTCTCACTCTCTTTATATCGACCTGTATTACAGAAACGCCGCTTTCGCAAACTATAAAAGCTGCATGATAGAAAACGAAACATCTCTAATACACGCGGGCATATACGATCAAATACTCTTTGAAGATCTAAGCTATATGGAGCTAATGCTTAGCTTGAATGCATATGAGGACAAAAACAACAATCTTTTCGCTCTTATAAATTATCCGCTTTTTAGCTTCTCGGACACAAAATTCGATATCGAACACAAAGTCGTCTTCAACGAAAATTTCGAATACAACTCTAAAACGGATCTTTGTTACGAATTATCCAAAACATATGAAAGCAGTTATATAAAATATCAACCCAAATTCAATTTTCAAAAAGGTTACTTGCAGCTGAGTCTTGGGAGCGGATACTCTTTTAAAAATAGCGAATCGGTCAACAGTTTCTCACTTAAAGGGCAATATACGATCGACGATTTCGCAACCTTCGAATTGAACTGCGAGAGAGTTCAAAGCAGTTTCACACCGGATGACATCAACTATTGTTCGTTTGTCATTTCACAGACATGGTAGGAGAAAACATATGAGAAAAAATATAAATATCAGCGAAGTCATAACGATAAACGCGGAGATAAACGAATGTTCTCTAGCTTTTAGTTTCGAACTTCTAAACCATCTGTCCGATTCGACCAGAATGCTTCTGATAACGGCAAACAATATAAAAAAAGTTCATGAAAATATCGAACAGGTGAAAGAGTATGTAACCGATTTCGAAAAACTCCACTCTCTTACCGACTATCTGTTTTTAAAAGAAAACTGGACCCAAATGTATGAAAAATACGGTCTTAGAGCTTTTGAAAACGAGCTTATTTCACTAGCCGAAAACAAAGAATACGACGTTTACTATTTCCATCGAATAGATCTTTTTTTCGATAAATATTTTACGAATGAACTTCAAAACGCACTTATAACTTTGATAGAAAGTGTCCGCTATAACCATAAAAAAGTGATATTCTCATACAACAATCAAACAGTCTCCGGAAAATCGTTCGAGAGTCTCCTAAAAAGTAGGCAGGATTTATCGTTTAATGTAAAACCAAACAACAACGATTGCGATTTTACGATGAAAACTTACAATCATCTATTGAAAAAAGAGTATGCAAAGATCTCTTTGATCTCTAACGACGAAGATATCATCAACTTGCACAAAATCATTTTCAGCGATCAAAAAAAGATCCGTTTCAACGCCCTCTCACTTGATGATCTGCAAAACTTATCGCAAATCGCTTTTGAAGACAGTGATATAATCGTTTATAACGACAGTAGAAAAATACTCGATTCCAAAATGATATATGCGTTTAAAAAACTATCTCCTTATGCCAGAATATTCTCGATAAACAGTCGAAAATCTATTCGAAAAACAGATCTAAAAGAGTCGAAAGAGGCTGGTGTCGATCTTTTATTGCCCAAATCTTTCGATATAAAAGAGTATATTCATACGATCGAGCTGGCAATTCAAGATGAGTTTTATACTCAAAAATTGAAAAAACTCTCTTTCTTGACAAAACGACAACAAGTCGATGTAAAAGAGTTGATGCAAAGAATCGGCGAACTTGAAAAAGAGAGAATTTTCTTTTCGATCGTCACGGCGAGAGCCACGGATATCGAAAACAACAATATCTCTTCGATGATTCGAAAAGAGGATTTCGTTTTTATCGATCATACCAACAATATAATCCTCTTTGTCATGATCAATCTTCTCCCCGATATCGCAAAAGATATTATAGCTGAGCGTACGAGCGTCAGTAAATTACTTATCAAACATCATAAAAAAGATGCGTTGGCACAATTGATCGGTTAGGTTTAATAAAAATGTTTAAAATCATAATTTTGTTCGCGATGATGCTTAGTCTATCGATCTTCAGCTTACAACAGCTTCAAAATCTCCCCGTCGAACAAAACATATATGTAAAATTGGGAGTGATTTTCATATTGATATTTTCCCTTCTTGTTATCGGAAGATATTTCATACTTCTACTTTTATCGATGCTAAATTTATATAAAAATGCAAAAAAAGAGCCGTCACTCAACTTACAACATCAAAAACCGATGGTCTCCATACTGGTTCCATGTTACAATGAAGAGAAAGTCATAAAAGCCTCTTTGGAGAGTCTTATAAATCAGAAATATCCAAATTACGAGATTTTAGTTATAGATGACGGTAGTAGCGACGATACTTACCTCATCGCGAAAAATCTGGAATTTAACGACGGAAAGGTGAAACTAAAAGCCTACACCAAACCAAACTCCGGAAAAGCCGATGCTCTTAACTTCGGTATAGAAAAAGCTAAAGGCGAGCTTTTTCTAGCCGTCGATGCCGATTCGAAGATCTCGCCCGACTCCTTGGAACTTATGGTCGGATATTTCGAAGATCAAAAAATCGCCGCAGTCGCCGGCTCCGTATATGTTACAAACGGTGACAACATATGGACGAAACTGCAAGCTTTGGAGTACATCCAAGGGCTGAACCTTGTGCGAAACGGACAAGCTTTTTTTAAATTGGTAAATATTATTCCAGGCCCCATAGGAATGTTTAGAAAATCGGCCGTTAAAGCTATCGGAAAATATACCGATGATACTTATGCGGAAGATTGCGACCTGACCCTGCGACTGATAGAAGCGGGATATAAAATCGATTACGAGATTGACGCCGTCTCCTATACGGAAGCACCCGAGAGTCTGCTGGATCTTTTGAAACAGCGCTACAGATGGACCAGAGGAATATTGCAATCGATTCTCAAACATAAAAGAAAACTGTTTGCTTTGTACTCCAATTTTTCATTGAGTATGGTGCTTTGGTATATGCTGTTTGAAGCGATATTTTGGCCTGTGGCTTCAATATTCGCGAATATTTTTATTATATACATAAGTATCGCGTCGGGATTTGGCGAAATGCTTTTGTATTGGTGGATCATATTTACCATTTTAGACGTATCCGCAAGCATCTATTGTGTTAGCGTGACAAAAGAGCGAATGAAGCTGGTGTTATATAGTATCTATTATCGTATATTTTTCATCAACATCATCAATGTGGCAAAAGTTCTAGCTTCACTAGAAGAGTTTTTCAAAATCGAAATGAGCTGGGGCAAACTGGAAAGAAAAGGAAAAATCTGATGCAGCTTAATTTTCTGACCATAATGGCATATCTCATAGTTGTAATTACCGTTATGACTATGGTATTTGGGATATTGGCTTATTTTATATATAAAGTAAGAGAAGCAAGACGGCAAAAACAGCAAAATTTGACGAACGAATATGAAAAAAAAGAGTTTGACACAAAAGATAGATATCTTTTTTTTGAATTTAGGGAGATCATAGTATGAATGTAGCGCATATAGAGCAAAAAGATACCTACGGCAGCAAATTGGTACTATCCATCCTCGTGCTGTTTGCCATGATGGCGGCGATTATGTATAAAATCCAAAACAACTTGCCTCAAAACCAAAACAACGGATTCGTTATTACCCAGCCTTCTACCAAAAGGATCTATCTTTTAAGCTCGAAAGCATCGGCACTTTTATATGCGAAAAACGGATCTTCAATTCAAGAATATAAAAAGAAGATAAAGACTTTTTCAAAAATGCTCTCCTCCATAGGGTATGAAGTCAAAATTCTACCCGCAAATAAACTAAATACCCTCAAAACCGACTCACTGCTTTTTATCGTCGATTCACCGGCATTAAGCGATGAATATAAAGAAGAGATAAAAGATTTTGTAAAAGAGGGAGGAAAACTATTTTTCAACTTTACAACCGGTTTTAGCGATGAAGATGGAAACTATATCGGAGACGATTTTGTTCATGATATAACGGGATTAAGATTGAGCAAGCGTATGGGCTTTGTCTCTTTCAAAGGAGACGACGCACCGTATATGACACAAAAGCTTCTATCTCCTTTTTCCACATACTTCAAAAAAGGAAAATTGATAAATATCATACTATATGACAAAATACCTTTTTTCGAATCTCCTTCAAATTTACCGCCGGATATGTATGTAACAGGATACACCCAAGCGACCCCGCCTTTGAGTAAGGAAAAAGAGAAAAATATTTTAGAAAAAGAGGCCGGTTTAGGGTGGCATGGCTACTACGGCAAAGGGAAATGGGCATATATAACATTTCCATCATACTCTTTTTACGACATAGAGGAGAGTAAAGAGGATTTCAAAAAGATTCTCGCCGGCATAGTCGAATACCTCTCGAAAGAGGTCGTTACACAGAACTATCCGTATATAGATAAACAAAGCATAGTTTTCGTTTCGGAAGATACGGAATACAAATTCGAAAACTTTAGAAAATTCTCAAATCTCGCAAAAAAATACGAAATACCGGTAACCGCCTTTATCGTAGCGTCGCTGGCAAAAGATCCTCAATACAAAGAGATGATCGAGGAGATCGCCAAAAACCCTTATGTAGAGTTCGCTTCGCACAGTACCACACACAAAAAAATAGTAGGAGAGAGCGAAGATTATATTATCAACGAAACCGTAAATTCGAAGATAATTATAGATAAATTCGCACCGCAAAAGATCAAAGGTTTCAGACCTCCTAGAGAAGAGTTGAACGAACTTATGAGAAAACATTTGGCAAAAGGCGGTTTTACATACATTCTCGGAGCGAACAAACAGTATATGTACCCTGAGTTCGACAAAGATGAGCCGAATCTTCTTTATATACCCAGACACGGTACGGATGATTATAGTTATCTCGTAAATTTGGATTGGTCGCAAAAAGAGATAGTCGATCAGATGATAAAAGAGGCTCATTTCATAACGAAACTTAACGGTATCTATACGTTAAGTATCCATACACATCTTTTTGCATACAGTACGAATATAAAAATAGTCGAAGAGTTTTTCAAGCATCTAAAAAATCATCCCGAATTAAAAACATTGAGCGGCAAAGAGGTTTTTAAAAGAGTCTATCAATCAAAAAGATTGAAACAAAAATCGAAAATGAGCGGAAATCAACTTATTATTACCGTTGAAAACGATAACGATACGGTTGTAGAAGATCTTCATATCAAACTCTTCAAAAATCCGCAAAGAAAAATTACCGCCGGAGAGGTAGATAACGAAAAAGTAACGGTAAAAGTTAGCAACAAAAATAGCACCGTATCTATAGATACCCTACCGCCAAAAACCACCTTGAATATATTTTTAACGCTTTCACCCGAAAATGGTTAAAACTATGCCTTTTGCGATAGCGGTATTATTGGCACTCTTTACTCTTTGTTCCAACGCAAAAGAGACCAAATCTTTTCCCTCTCATACCGTCTATAAGAAGAGTATTTCCCCTTCCAAATACTCTCAAGATGACTTGGACGATCACGTACGAGAGTATTACCGGCGTTGGAAAAAAGATTTTTTGGTAAAGGAGGGAGTCTTCTACCGAATCGCAACCGATAAAAAAGATCGCTCAAGAACGGTTTCGGAAGGACAAGGATACGGCATGATCATTACGGCATTTTTTGCGGGAGAAGATAAAGATGCAAAAAAAATCTTCGACGGACTTTTTAACTTCGCAAAAGCAAATCCGAGCGATATTCGTAAAGAGTTTATGACTTGGCAGGTTCCGGCAAAAAAAGGAGAAAGTGACAGCGCTTTCGACGGCGATGCGGATATAGCGTTCGCGCTTCTTCTGGCTGATAGACAGTGGGGGAGTGAAGGTGTTATAAACTATAAAAAAGAGGCGCTAACCGTTATAAATTCTCTTTTAAAATATACCGTCGGAGCGAAAAGTTCGCTTCCTCTTCTTGGAGATTGGGTTGATCCAAACGGCAAAAGTTATAATCAATACACAACAAGAAGCTCGGACTTTTTGATAAGCCACTTCAAAACTTTTTACAAATATACAAAAAACGATCGTTGGGCGAATGTGGTGAAGAGTTGCCTTAAAGCTCTAACATTTATACAGAGACTTCCTACCAATAAAACTTCTTTGGTGAGTGATTTCATAATCTATAAAAAAAATGAAAAAACTTATCTACCCGCTCCTCGCCGTTTTTTGGAGACCGAAGACGACAGTTATTACTACAATGCCTGTCGAGTTCCGCTTAGAATAGGAGCCGACGCTCTTTTGAACGATGATAAAAACTCAAAAGAGATATTAAAAAATATGTTGAGATGGATAGTAAAAAGTACTAAAAATGATGCTAAAAATATAAAATCAGGCTATAGACTCGACGGCGTGATTATAGGAGAATATTTTTCGATAGTTTTCGCCGCACCTTTTGGCGTAGCTGCTAAAGCGGTTTTAAATCAATCGTTTTTGGACTCCGTTTACGAAACGATAAAAGATAGACATGAAAACTATTATGAAGATAGCGTAACGCTTCTTTCTCTTTTGCTCATAACGAACAACTATTGGTCGCCCTAAAGAGCGAAAGATCTCTCAACCGCCCATATAAACGAAATTATCGCGGCAATACCTGAAAGTCCGTAAAGTATCAAGTATCTATAATATTTACTGCCTCTTAAAAAATAAAAAATAGGTAAAAGCGCGGCGACTATCGCCATCTGACCTATCTCCACACCGAGATTAAATCCTAGCAACATTGCTACGAAATCACTATTTTTTACGATCAACTCATGAAGTACGTTCGCGAAACCGAAACCATGTATGAGACCGAACGAAAAAGCCATAATCCATGCTTTGTGCTTGATGACCGGGTAGAGATTGTTAAGCGCGGTGAAAAGTACCGAAACGGCGATAGCCACTTCAACGAACGCGGTATTTAGGGTTACCGTCTTGGTTACGCTAAGAGCTAACGTAATAGAGTGAGCGATACTGAATGCGGTCACGACTTTTAATATTTCAAATAAGACATCCTTGAAATTTTCTCTCGGATAAAGAGTCGAGTTTCCGTAAATATAAACCGACGGTATTAAAAGCATGAGTAAAAACAGAATATGATCGAATCCGATCCATATATGCCATATGCCTTCGATCAAGAAATTTAAAAACGAACTCCACATCGGCTCTTTTTTCAGATTAAGCTTCACTTCCACTTTTCGACTGCTCAGTATAACCGGGGTGGATATATCTTTATCCGCAATCTTCACAAACGCTTTTTGATCTTTATCGACATCGAAAAAGAGATCGTATTTTAATGAAATCGCCTCTTTGGGAAGTTCACATGAGAGAGCCAGGTATAATTTTATGTAAGATTGATGGACGCGCCGATAAACCTCAAACTTATCCACACTACTTTTGCATCTTTTTTTATCAACTGATATTTCCACATGAGAGAGTACGAAATTTTCTATCTCTTCTTTGTGAGCTTTAATCTCTTTCCAAGAGACTATACCATTGTCATTATCATCGAGCTTCATGAATTTTTCAAGATTGTCGGACTCAAAATCAATAACAGCTTTGGCAAAAGAGTTGTTCAAATCGAACGTAATAAAATTTTCTTTAAGTAAATCTGCATTAAGAATCCGACAAAAAAGCATAAATATTAAAAATAAAAATCTAATTTTCATATTTAAATATTAGCATATATTACTAAAAAAACCTCTGCCTCTACAAAATCGCCATTTAACCGTATTTTAAACATAATTTATGTAGAATACCGCGCTTTAATTTCACACACATCAATCCTTGAATGGTTGCAGCGAAGCTGTTAAGGGGTGTGGAGGCAAAACCAAATTTAAACAAAACAAGGAGCATTGTCATGGTTACAATGAAAGATTTACTAGAGTGCGGTGTACATTTCGGACACCAGACAAGAAGATGGAATCCGAAGATGAAACCTTATATCTTCGGTGAGAGAAAAAATATTTATATCATCGATCTACAAAAAACGCTTCGATACTTCAGATATACTTACAATATCGTTAGAGATGCGGCGGCTGAAGGAAAAACCATCCTTTTTGTGGGTACAAAAAAACAGGCAAGCGGAGCTATAAAAGAGTATGCCGAGAGCTGCGGTATGCCGTATGTAAACCATAGATGGTTAGGCGGTATGCTTACAAACTATCAAACTATTAAAAAATCTATCAAAAAGCTTGATATCATTGAAAAGATGGAAGAAGAAGGACAGATGGATCTTCTTACGAAAAAAGAGGCTCTTATGCTTCAAAGAAAAAAGCAAAAACTTCTTAACTATCTCGGCGGTATCAGAGATATGAAAAAAGCTCCGGATATGATCTTTATCATAGATACCGTAAAAGAGAGAATCGCCGTAAAAGAGGCGAACAACCTTCATATACCCGTTGTTGCCCCGATAGATACGAACTGTGATCCCGATGTAGTCGATTTTCCTATTCCGGGAAATGACGATGCGATCAGATCGGTTCAACTTTTCTGCAAAGAGATGGCGGAAGCTATCAACGAAGGAAAAGCTTTAAGAGAGCAGGATGAAGAGGATACGCAAGAGAATGCTCAAGAGAGTGTCGCGGCAGGCGATATCTCCGACGAAGAGAAAGAGGCTTTGATCAAAGAGGCGCAAGAAGAAGCGGCCGATGAAGAGAAAAAAGAAGAAACAGGAGAATAAAATGGCAGTTACTGCGGCAATGGTAAAAGAGTTGAGGGAGAAAACCGGTGCGGGTATGATGGACTGCAAAAAAGCGCTGGTTGAAAGCGGCGGAGATATGGAAGGCGCTATTGACTGGCTAAAGAAAAAAGGCCTCTCAAGCGCCGGTAAAAAATCAGACAGAATCGCGGCCGAAGGAACGGTAGCGATCGAATTAGAGCCTAGTTTCAATAAAGCGACGATGGTCGAAGTAAATGCGGAGACGGATTTTGTCGCAAAAAACGAGCAGTTTCAAAACTTCGCGAAAAATACGGTATCTCATATCCATACGAACGAACCTACAGATATAGACCAACTCAATAAGAGTGAAATCAACGGTCAATCTTTTGACGAATTCGTCAAATCGAATATAGCGACAATCGGGGAAAATATGGTCGTAAGACGATTTGAGATCATTAAAACCGATGATAACGAAGTGGTAAACGGCTATATTCATATGGGCGGTAAAATCGGGGTTTTAGTTAGTGCAAAATTTGAAAAAGAGCAAAATAAAAATGCTGTAACAGACTTTTTAAAACAACTTGCTATGCATATTGCGGCGTTGAAACCTCAAATTTTAAGCTACAAAGAGCTTGACGCAGATTTTGTCGAAAAAGAGACCGAAGGTATATCAAAATCTATCGAAAAAGAGAACGAAGAGTTAAAAAGACTTGGAAAACCTCTTAAAAATGTACCGGACTTCATCTCAAAACTTCAGTTGACTGATGAAGTTATGGCAAAAGTTGAAGAGAAAATCAAAGAAGAGTTAAAAGCCGAGGGCAAACCGGAAAAAATCTGGGATAGAATCCTTCCTGGTAAAATTGAAAGATATATCGCGGATAATACGCTTTTGGATCAACAGCTTTGTCTGCTCGATCAATTTTACGCGCTTGACGACAAAAAAACGGTATCGCAAGTCGTTGCTGAAAAATCGAAAGATCTAGGTGACAATATCGAGATCACGAAATTTGTCAGATACGAACTCGGTGAAGGTATAGAGAAAAAAGATGACGACTTCGCGGCAGAGGTAGCCGCCCAACTTGGCTAAAGATAAAGATAAAAGAGGTATTTGCAGATGTTAGGAACACTCGCAAATACCTCTCCTAGGAAATTATCAAAAAATACTCTCCTGCAAGCTAGGAGTTTGACACATGGTTTTGACTATACACTTTTTGAAAATGTTGATATATCCATAAATAAAAAAGAGTCTATCGCTATTTTAGGCGTCAGTGGAAGCGGAAAATCGACACTCCTTCATATTTTAGCGACATTATTAAAACCTAAAACAGGAACTGTCGATTATCTTGGTCAAAATATGTACTCACAGAACGATAAAAAGCTTTTAGAAATCAGACGAAAAGAGATCGGCATAATCTTTCAGTCACACTATCTTTTCAAAGGATTCAGTGTCAAAGAAAACCTCGAAATTTCCTCCTTGATTTCCAAAAAGAAAATAGATATGGATCTTATAAAAAGACTAAAAATCGAAGATACTCTAAAACAAAATGTCTCCGAGCTCTCAGGAGGACAACAGCAGCGAGTTTCGATAGCCAGAGTTCTCATAAAAAAACCGAGGCTCATTTTTGCGGACGAACCGACGGGAAATCTTGATCGTGAAACCGCCAACGACGTTATGGACGTTATGTTAGAATATACAAGACAGAACGATCGCGGACTTTTCATCGTAACACATGACGAAAAAATCGCATCCAGATGTAATACGATATACAGATTAAAAAATAAAAGGCTGGTTTCAGTCATTCTCTAGGACGACAAGTGCAGCTGGCGGATCTTCTTACAAGCGATAACGCTATTATATTTTTTCTGCTCTTTTCCCGTATAAGCGGGGTAATTGCTTTTTTCCCTTTCTTCTCTCACATATCGATCCCAATCCCGGTGAAAACGGCTTTGGCTTTTTATTTGACGATTCTGTTCTTTCCCGTCACATCGCTCGCAAATATCCCTTACGAAGTAGGAAACATCGCACTTTTGGTGCTGGGTGAATTTATGCTGGGATTCATAGCGGCGTTGATTTTGAATTTCGTTTTTGCCGCACTTGGACTTGCCGGAAGTCAAATTTCTATGATCATGGGATTTTCTATGGCTTCGGTTATGGATCCTGTAACAGGATCAAACACCCCGATTATCGGACAGATATTGACGCTAACGGCTATTTTAATTCTATTGGCATTTAACGGTCATCATCTTATGCTACTCTTTTTAAGCGGCAGCGTAACTCATATCGAACTTGGCGCTTTTTATCCGAATCCCGATATTTGGACATATTTATCAAAAGCCGTTACTCATATGTTTATGATGGGACTTATCCTCTCTTTTCCGTTTATAGCTTTATCTATTTTAGCCGACGTAATTTTCGGAATGCTTATGAAAACAATGCCTCAATTCAATCTGCTCGTAGTCGGATTTCCGATAAAAATATTTTTATCTATTATGGTTATGGTATCGGTATTGGCCGCAATTATGGGTATTTTTAAAGAAGAGTTCCTCTCATCTTACGAATATTTGAAAAATCTCCTCATTTAAACGGTCGGCTTAGTTTTTTTAATTCGTCAAAGTATTTGTCGAATCGTTTGGCCTTTGCATAATCGTCATCGACATAGAGCATCTCGTAGTTTTTTCCAAAAGCCGAATATGTCCAATTGGCCGATCCGAATATAACTCTTTTATGATCGAAGAGAGCGCTTTTAAGATGCATGATCGCATAGCGATTTTGTTTTTTTATTAACTTTCCTTTAAGTTTATAAACCGAAATATTTTTATACTTCGCAAGATAATAAAACATACTTCTGCGTCTATCACGACTCGCGCTTTTAGCGTCAAAGATAATTTCCACCCTAACTCCTCTCTTTGCAGCCGTTTTTAATCTATTTGCTATCTTTTTATGGGTAAAATTATATATTGTAATTTTTATAGACTTTTTTGAACTATCTATACTCTTAAGTATGGTAGAGAGAGCTTGTTCGCTATCTTGCGGTAAAAAAAACAGCTCTGACGCAAATGCGGAAAGTCTTATAAATAAAGCCATAACAAAAAAGACGGATAGGGATTTTTTCACAAATTCTGTTTTAGTCATGGCTATATAATAACATAATTAAAGAAACGGAGCTAACATGGCATCAATATTTCTCATAAATGACAATAAAATCGTTTCACGATTATTGCAATTGAGTTCGGATAAGCACGGTTATCTTCTCGAGGAAAACCTAGAACCAAAACCATCCAAAGAGCACTACGACATCGTATTGATCGATAGTGACAAATATACTCCCGATCTCCTTGAGGAGCTGAAAAATAAAACCTCGTTCGATAAAACGGGATACATAGGAATAAAAAAAGAGCCGGTACCCGAAGGATTTGATATAAGTCTCGATAAGCCGTTTCTACCTTCCGATTTTGTAGCTATGATAGAAGCCAATATCTCCGCATCAAAGAACTCTTCCCCCACCCTAGAGCCGCAAGAGATACAAAAAACCGATAATGAAATAGAAAATAACGAAACGGAAATTGATGAAAACGTGGAAAAACTTCTTGAAGAGGAGAGTGAAAATATAGACGAAACACTTGAAGAAGAACTTGAAGAACTTGGTGAACTCGACGAACTTGAGGATTTGGATCTTGAAGATGAAGTTGAAGAAGAACTCAAGAAAACCCAAACGGATCAAAATGCTTTAAAAGAGATCGATAAAACCGAAAACGCTCTTAAAGAACTGGATGAACTGGACGAAGAGTTGGAGAATGTTGACCTCTCTTTGGACTCAAGCGCCGTGATGACGACGGGAGTTGCGGAACAGTTTTTGCATGAAGAAGATGAAACTCTAAACGACGAACCTAAAAATGAGGATTTACCGGAAGGTCGGGAACAAGAAGATCTCTCGCCAACCGATGAAAAAGATGAAAAAAATGATACAACAATTGCCGCAGCCACGGCTGCGGCGGCAGCAGGAGCGATATTAATGACGGAAAAAGAACAGATATTACAAGAGATAACACCGCAGGAAGAGGTCGATAAATCAAGCCTCGATACACTTGAAGGCATAGAAGATATAGAAAAAGAGAGCGATTATATAGTCAAAGAAGAGCTTAAGGATGAACCAAAAGAGTCTCTTGACGAGTTAGATTCCCTAGATGAAACGGAAGTTCGAAAAGCGCTGGATCCAAACGCTGAAACCGCACAGATCGTCAAAGAGGAGATTATCGACGAAGCTACCGAAACCGTAGTAGAAACTAACGATGTACAGCAATGGATACAAGAAGCCGTTGCAAAAGCGATAACACCTGAGATGATAAAAGAAGCGCTAAATGATATGAAAATAAATATTACACTCGATTTTACTAAAAAAGAGAGCTAAAGGAGTGGGCGGTAAGATTTTAGTCATATCCGGCCCAAGCGGCTGCGGAAAGAGCTCACTGATAAATGAAATACTAAAATCGCAAAAAGATATCTACTTTTCTCTCTCCTCGACGACAAGGGAGATCAGAGAGGGAGAGAAAGAGGGTGTGAACTATCACTATATAACAAAAGAGCGGTTCGAAAAAGAGATAGAAGAAGGTGAATTTTTAGAGTGGGCGAATGTTCACGGAAATTACTACGGTACTTCGCTGAAACCGATTTACAAAGCGATAGATGAAAACAAACTCGTAATTCTCGATATAGATGTCCAAGGTCATGAGATCGTAAAAAAGAAGTTTAAAAGAATTCTCACATCCGTTTTCTTGACGACACCTAGCAAGCTGGAGCTTGAAAAAAGACTGCTACACAGAGGAACGGACTCTAAAGATACGATAAAAAAAAGATTACACAACGCAAAAAAAGAGATGAGCAGAATCAAAGAGTACGAATACCTGCTGGTAAACGACGATTTTGATAAAACGCTCGACGATTTTAAAGCGATAATTCAAACCGCAAGACTTAAGTTCTCCAAAGAAGATATAGAATCGTTCGCAAAAAGTTGGTAAAAACTTTCCGCAAAGTTAGAAAAGAGGCTCAAATATCTTGAACAAGAAAGATTTAACTATAAATGTTATAATACCCCAAATTACTAAAACTAAAATAAGGAATTAAAATGGGAATGCCTAGCGGAATGGAACTCTTAGTCATCGCACTTATCGTGCTTTTACTATTTGGAGGAAAGAAGATACCCGAACTTGCAAAAGGTCTTGGTAACGGTATAAAAAACTTTAAAAAAGCTGTCAAAGAGGATGACGAGATAGCGGAAAACAAAAGTGAGAAGATCGAAGGAAAAGAGGAAGTAGCGAAAAAAAGCGAAACCGAAACTTCTACAAAAGCCTAAGGAACACGAAATTTGAAAAAAAGTGTCCTTGCCACCATACAAAAACATCTCGAGGGCGATTTCGCTCTTGAGAAGCCAAAAGATCTCTCTTTTGGTCATTACGCCACACCGGCGGCTTTTTCTTTAGCGAAAATTCATAAAAAATCACCGATAATCATAGCTCAAGAGCTCGCCGAAAAATTCGAACAAGAGGATATTTTCAACAAAGTCGAAGCACTCAAAGGTTACCTCAACTTCAAACTTAGCGACTCTTTTTTGGATCAAAAAGCAACCGAAGCCATACTAAATGAAAACGAGTTTGCAACAGATAAAAAAAACCGAAGCATTCTTTTGGAATTTGTCAGTGCAAATCCTACGGGACCTTTGCATATAGGACATGCAAGGGGTGCGGTTTTCGGAGATACTCTATATAAGATCGGCAAACATTTAGGTTACGATATAACAGCGGAATACTATGTAAACGATGCCGGAAATCAAATTGAACTTTTAGGACTCTCGATATATCTTGCGGGAAGAGACAAATTTACCGCAAATGATGTAAAGTGGCCCGATGAATACTACAGAGGCGAATACATTTACGATCTCGCTTGTGAAGCTAAAGAGGAGTTCGGTTCTGAAATTTTTACAAACGAAGCAAATATCGAAAAATTAAGCGACTGGGGCAAAGAGAAGATGCTTGAGCTCATCCGCCGAAATCTTTCGGATGCAAATATCGTTTTCGATACTTTCGTCAGCGAAAAAGAGCTCTTTCAAAAATGGAATCCGACTCTTAAAAAACTAAAACTCCATAACGGCGTTTACGAAAAAGACGGAAAAATATGGCTCAAATCGAGCGAAAAAGGAGATGAAAAAGATCGCGTCATAGTCAGAGAGGACGGCAGACCGACATACCTTGCGGGTGATATCATATATCATGACCAAAAGTTTACAAGAAGTTACGACCGTTATATCAATATCTGGGGCGCCGATCACCACGGATATATCGCCCGTGTCAAAGCGGCTATCGATTTTCTGGGATACGATTCGAATAAACTTGAAGTCATACTATCGCAAATGGTCGCCCTACTAAAAGGCGGTGAACCGTATAAAATGAGTAAACGAGCCGGAAACTTCATCCTTATGAGTGATGTCATCGAAGAGGTCGGAGCCGAGGCGCTTCGTTTTATCTTTTTGACTAAAAAAAGCGACACTCACTTGGAGTTCGATATCGATCAACTCAAAGTCCAGGATAGTTCAAATCCGATCTACTACATACAGTACGCACATGCGAGAATCAATCAAGTATTTGAAAAGGCAAAAAAAGACCCTCATCAGGTAGTACAAACAAAACTTGAAACACTCGACGAAGATGCACAAAATCTACTCTTTAGCGCTCTGCTTTTACCTGAGGTTCTAAATGACGCATTCGAATCAAGACAGCTTCAAAAACTAACCGATTACCTAAAATCTCTAGCGGCTCTTTATCATCAGTTTTACAACAAACACAAAATCGTCGGTACGAAAAACGAAGATAAACTTTTAAAACTCTCGGCAATGGTTGCGGTAACAATCAGAGTCGGATTGAAGCTTATGGGTATTGAAGCGAAACAGAAGATGTAATATCATGCAAATATTTTACGCATGATCAATTTCTTCTCTCATACTCCTCATATCCGAATGTTCTAACAAGCTCCACTCTCCCGTCTTTTCTCATAACGGCGAGATCCGGGAGTTTGATACCGTTAAAAGTGGTATTTTTTACTATAGTGTAGTGAATTTGATCTTCGAAAATAATCTTGTCACCGACTTTTAGGGGATTGTCAAACGAATAGTCCCCCATAATATCTCCGGCTAAACAGGTATTTGCGGCAAGTCTATAACTATATTTTTTCTGCGTCTTGTTACCGCCGAATCTCACTCTCGGACGATAAGGCATGATGATAGTATCGGGCATATGAGCTTCGGCGGATGTATCCAAAATGGCGATATCGATCTCATTATGGACGATATCCAAAACGGTTGCGACCAATACGCCGCTCTGCCATCCCACCGCTTCACCTGGCTCAAGATAGACTTCGACATCATATTCGGTTCTAAAATCACAAATCAACCTTATCAACTTATCTATGTCATACCCCTCTTTGGTTATATGATGCCCTCCTCCGAAATTAACCCACTTCATCAGCGGAATATATTCACCGAATCTCTTTTTAAAGCCTTTTAACACCATCTCCAATTCATCGGCACCCTGTTCACAAAGTGCATGAAAATGAAGACCCTGTATTCCTTCCAACAGATCGCCTTTGAACTCTTTTTCGGTAATACCGAGACGACTATATAAAGAGCACGGATTGTAGATCTGTGCGGGCGAAGCCGAAACTTCCGGATTTATCCTAAGTCCGCAAGAAGTTTTTAAATAAGCTCTTTTTTTATATTTTTGCCATTGACGAAAAGAGTTGAATACTATATGATCGCTCAGTTTTATTATCTCATCTATTTCGCTATCTTTAAATGCGGGAGAGTAAGTGTGAATCTCTTTGGAAACTTTCTCTTTGGCGTATTTGGCCTCGAAAAGCCCGCTGGCGCAACATCCGTCAAGATAGTGCGATACCATATCCATCGCACCGCTAAACGCAAAACCTTTTAACGCTAAAAGTATCTTAGCGCCGCTTTTGTTTTTTACCTCACTTAAGAGTTTGAGATTTTTCTCCAGCTTCTCCTCTTCCAAAATATATAAAGGAGTTTGAAGATTTTCAATATCCATATTTTTGAAGCGTCCGCTCGATATATGGCAAATAACCGTCACCAAAAGCTCTAAGATGAACAAGATACGGATAGAGATTGTAAATATCCGCCCTCACCTCGACAAAATCTTCCTCTATCGGATAAAGTTTTCGGTAGTGTTGGAAAAAGGCATCTCCAAATGTACTGAACATCAGTATGAAAGCCAAATCCACCTCATGATGACCATAGTATATGGCGGGATCTATAAAAGCTGCCACTTCGCCTCTGTGTATGAGAACATTTCCGCTCCAAACATCTCCGTGAAGCAATGACGACTGTTCAGGCTCTATCAGAAATTTATGCAAATCTTCACATAA
>CAZNIT010000049.1:0-3706 GCA_964573205.1 uncultured Sulfurospirillum sp.
ACTATTATTACTATCTTTTTCATCTCTCTTCTCCGGCATTTCTGACACATTTAAAATGAAGACCGCCGTAAGAGTCGTATGTCTCACTAACAACAGATACGATCCCCGTTTCAAAAGAGACAAATTTAACTTTTGCCAAATTGCGCGCGCTATGTGTAGCCGACCAGTAGTTTTTATTTGCTATATGCTGAAAAACCGCATCTATTGACGGTCTTAATTTTCCGTACTCAACCAAAGAAACCAACTCGTAAATATTTGGCAATTTCCAGTCCGAAAAGCCGCCAAGTTCCAGATTTTGACAAAAATCAACGGCTTCTTGAAAAGTTTTTGTCACCGTAGCGTTGGCATCATCCTGCCACATCAAATTTGTAACACGATCGATAACTATCCGCTTTGCGTCATCTCTGCTATAAGATCTTGAGATTCCCTTTTGATAGTAACCGTCATCACCCTCAACATACATTTTAGTCTGTCCTGTTTTTAATAAATTCGTATCACTAAGGGCAGACGAAACATTTCCATCCTCCCTCAATACATCCGAACCGCCGCCGCAACCCGTTAAGCATAACAAAACCGTTAGCGCCGATACAACCAAACTTTTCATTGTCTTTATCCTAATAATTAATCAATTAAAGATAGTATATTTTAAAATAATTTCATATTCGTTGCACTCTTGCGAAAATCTAAACTTTCGCAAGAAGTAGATTATTTATCTCTTACACAACGAACATAAGCTTCATCTCCAATAAAAGATCTTTTATCGAGTCCGGCAGTATTTCCCTCTTTAAACTCAACCGCTTGTGCTAGAAACCACTCGCCTTCAAAATCAGTTGTAGCCGACCAGTAATAATCTTGTTCAACATTCGCAAACTGACTTCTGATCGCCGGACTACTTACACTTCTATCTCCCGTCGAGTAGAGTTCATTTATATTTGGAAGTCGCCAGTCATCATATCCCGCAAAATTTAATCCCTCACACCTGTCAATGGCCACAAGCCAATTATATTTTACACTCTTAACTCCGGTACCGTCTTCCCAAATTAAATTTGCTTCACGATCTTCAACGATATTTTTAGCATCGTCTCTTACAAAATCACCTTTGTATTCGTTACCGGTTTTTTTAACACATCTGATGTATCTGTCTTCCGTTATATCCGCCCACCCATCAAGATCCTGAATGTATTTCATAGTCCAAGCATAACCGGTATCTTCAATTATTATATTTGACGACCAAAACTCTTTGATCGGACTTCCGCCTGCAAATCCATCATCCAAAATAGCACCGTGATTTTTAAGATAAAAGAGATCCGCAATTTTAGGTAAATCCATCGGCAATCCATCATACACTTTACCTTCACAATAATTAATCGCTTCACTCCCGCTCCATGATTTTGTTACAGAACCGACATCAGCGTCATTTTGCCATACGGTTGCGGATATATTGTCGATCATGACCTTATTTGCATCATCTTTTGTAAAATTTCTATCTCTACCGGCTTGATAATAGCCGTCATCTTTAATACTTCCATCATTCACTTCCATACCATCAGCGTCAAAACTTTTTGTCTGCCCTGTTTTTAAAAGTTTACTCTCTAGAGGAGCCGGTAAAACAGTAACGATCACTTCATCGTTTCCGGCGTCAAAATCTTGATTATCGTCAAATACACTAAGACGAATGACATATGTACCGACTTTATCCGGTACAAATGTGGGCTTTTGGGCATTTTCATCCGAAAAAACGGACGCGCTACCTACCGGTTTGGAACTAAAAGACCATATATATTTAGTTATGGCACCGTCAACCGTCGAACTACCGCTACCGTCTAAAGAAACTGTTGCTCCAAGCACTACACTTTGATCATCTCCTGCATCTGCCGTTGGAAAATCATCGACAGAGTTGATGGTTATATTTACTGTTGCAGGCATAGAATCAACCGTCCCGTCATTTGCCTTATATGTAAAACTATCACTTCCATGATAATTTGCATCGGGAGTATATATGAGATTCGGTGCAGTTGCGCTCAAAGTTCCATGTGAGGGATTTGTCAACACCGTAAATGTTAATGCATCATGATCTGCATCGGTCGCCGATAAAATAACATTTACGGAAGCATCTTCATTTGTCGTGATATTTTGATCGTTCGCTTTTGGAGCTTCATTCGTATCGATAGTAGGTACGATATCGATCGTTACGGTAGCGGTATTTGAGTAAACTCTACCGTCATAGACTCTATATGTGAAACTTTCCGGTTGATCATAAATCGCGGCAGGTTGAAAATGAACTACATTCCCATCGAGTACGGCCGCTCCTCCTTGTACGGGGTCGCTAACTATCTCATAAGTAAGACTGTCTCCGTCACTATCGCTTCCCAAAAGGGTAATATCAAAAGCGATGCCATGTTCTTTAGTCATGTGTATATCTTCTGCCACCGGAGGATCGTTTACAACAACTATAACCGTATCACTATTTACCGCACCGTCATCATCGGTTACGGTTACGGTAAAAAAATGTGTTCCGACAGATAAGTTGTTTAGCGTCAAATTAGCACTATTTCCCTTGACGACTCCTCCCTCTTTCCATTCATAACTTACAATCGTGCCGTCACTATCGCTTGCAACGGCATTTAGCGTTACGCTTTGGGCTTTATCGATAGTTTGATTTGCTCCGGCATCCACAGAAGGAATCTGATTTGACGAGGGTTTCTTACGAACTATGATAGTAAAGCTTTTTGATGCGGTTTTACCTTTATCGTCGGTAACGATAAGAGTCTTTACATATCTTGTAGTTCCGTCATGATCAAAATCATACTCAGGCCAATAGTGAAGCATCCTATCGAGTCTCTTCGTATCGCTTAGAAGAATACCGTCCATATCTCTCCACTCATAACTGACGATACTTCCGTCAGGATCGTAACTTCCGTCATCAATTAAATGGATAAACTCTTCATCCATAATATCTACCGACTGTGC
Organism: uncultured Sulfurospirillum sp.; assembly: GCA_964573205.1. Taxonomy (GTDB): domain Bacteria; phylum Campylobacterota; class Campylobacteria; order Campylobacterales; family QNZT01; genus QNZT01. The sequence goes on from CAZNIT010000049.1 coordinate 2,971, forward strand.
TTTTGCTTTGGCTATCGGCGGCTGATTTGAAGTCGTCTCCACAGAATTTGAATGTCTGGTAACTTTTACGATAACTTTATCGGTTTTGACATTGTTGTTTTTATCCGTCACGACCAAAATGGTCTCATACTCTCCTTCATTTATAAAAAGTCGGTTAAATTTCGGATCGATTGAAAGAAGTCGTCCGTTTTTATCTCTCCACTCTATAGACTTTATATCTTTTGTATCGGATAGAGAAAAATCTATCGTCTCTCCGGCTTCCACTATAGTCTTATTTACTTTGACTTTTGTATCCTTAACACTTTGTGTTACCTCCTCACTCTTTAATCCATCTTCATTTTTTGAACCTTCACCGCTACCGCAACCGGCAAGAAGAAAGATCGCCGTTATCGTCGATAAAAATTGAACTCTCATGGATACTCTCCTTTTTAAAATATGTTGAAAATATTAAACTAATATAATTTTAAAAGTGTTGCATGAAGTATTATGTATTTTTTCTCAATATAATTAAAAATACTTAATAATTTATAGCTTTTTATAAAATAGATATTTATTGTTTTTCTCATTTTTTTAAATATATCTATTTTATGAAGTGAAAAGGTATTTTAGTTTTACTTCGAATTAAATAGATCATATTTCATCTTTTCCACAATAATTTCACTTAGCTTTAGATATAATTTTCCTGAAAAATTTTATTTAAAGGAGACTACATGATCAAAAAGTTACTATTACTTTT
>CAZNIT010000050.1:0-5572 GCA_964573205.1 uncultured Sulfurospirillum sp.
AGTAAGTTAGCAAATGAAAATTAAGGCACTCTTTATGCCTAAAAGCCATATAGTAATTATACTCTTTTTTTGAAAATGTATTGTTTAAAGATATTTAAGTTTTTAGGATAATAAAACGCCCTAAAAAAGTGCGGTTTGAAATCCGTACGAAAAATAAAAAAGCTAATATAATATTAATTATAATTATAATAATCTACTCTTTTCTTGTGATGATCAACTTCATGATATTGTAAAAATCCCCCCAAATATTTGGTATTTGATAAGTTTTTTTACGCTAGCATAGTTTTTTGTTTTTAGTAAAACGAGAGGAGAATAAAAAATGAAAAAAATAACTTTAAGTATGGCGGCTATCGTTTTGATGGTGAGCGCGGCGAACGCCGATATAAAAAATGAAAGCTTCGGGGGAAGTGCGAGTCTGTTTTACGGAACCAACGATGCGGCTAACGGAGATCTTTTTAACAAAGGTACTTCTTACGGAAATGCGGCGGTTCATTTTGGAGGAAGCGCCTCTGTAGGAGCATGCGATACATGTGTAAAACTTAACTACGGAGTTACCGGTGTTTCTACGATGGGACTGGAAAATACTCTTGTTGCGGATACATGGGTAGGTGATGATGTTACGGCGGTTGCTTCGGGAGATGATTTTGGTCCAAGACTTAGAGATGCGGTATGGATAGATACGCTAAATCTTACATTTAGTCCGTTAAGTGGTATCTCGAATACTACGATGGTTATCGGTCGTCAGGAACTTGCCACACCTATGGTGTTTACGGAGACCTGGAATATAGCAAGAAATACATATGATGCCGCGGTTGCCGTAAATAACGACATTCAAGAAACCACATTGGTAGCGGGCTGGGTAGGAAGAAGCAATATAGCCGCCGGAAGAACCGTAAATGCCAGAAATATCGGTAACGGTTTTAAAGACTTCTTAACTTCGGAAGGAGCTTACGCTTTTGGTGCCGTTACAAAGCTAATTCCCACCGTGACTGCCCAGGCTTGGTATTATATCGCTCCGAGTACCGCAAATGTCGGCTGGCTTCAGGCGGAAGGCGAGTATGAAGGTTTTTCTTTAGGTGCTCAGTACGGTATGCTTGACGGTGATGATAATTCCGACGGTAACGCTGTCGGTGTAAAAATCGGATACAATTTTGAAGGACTTGGACTCTCAGCCGCTTACTCTACGGTTGATAAGATGACGGGAACTTCCGCGGCACTTGGTTTTGTTAACCTAGGCGGAGCGCAAACACCGCTATATACGGCAGGTTGGTGGAATGTTGGAGGACAAGGAGCTTCCGATACGGACGCTTATAATATAACCGCAACTTACAGTCTCGAAGATGTCGCCGATCTAGGTCTTTATTATACGAATTGGGAAAATCAAACCAGCGGTAATGCCGTTAACGAGATCGTGGTGACCGCCGGTAAATCGTTCGGAAATCTCGATACTACGCTAGCGTATGTCTATACTGACGACGATACGGCGGCGGATACCCAAAACGACATTCAAGTTTATCTAACCTATAACTTCTAAAAAAGAGATCGATTCATACTGCTTTTTGGCGGTATGAATCTTAGCTCCTACCACAAAAAATACCCGATAATCGCAACAACAAAGACACCGACAAAATTCGCCACTACGCCGATTTTTGCCATAGTTCCTACCTTTATGACTCTCGAACTCATGACAATCGCGTTTGGAGGTGTGGCGATAGGGAGCATAAAAGCGTAACTTGCGGCGATTGTCGCTACCATCATCAAAACCACTCCGTTATGTCCCATCTCTTTGGCAAATTCGTAAAATATCGGCAGAGCTATGGAGGTAAGAGCCGTATTGCTGGTAACTTCCGTAGAAAAACTGACGAATAAAGCGACAAGTATAAGCATCCAAAAAAGAGGCATTGAAGATATGAAAGAGATTTTATGAGCGATTTCGGCGGCGAGTCCGGTTTTTGAAAATGCCGTTGCTATACTAAAACCGGCACCGAATAAAAAGATGATTTCATAAGGCAGATCTCTTGTATCTTCCCAATCTAAAAACCCGATTTTAGGCATAAACATCAAAAGACCGTATCCCAGCAAAATAAGCTTTTCATTCAATCCCAGTCCGGAATAGAAAGGTTTGATAGGAGTGTTTATGATGAGTAAAATCGCCAAAGAGGAGAGAATGAATATGAGTCTTTTTTGTTTGGCGTCAAGAATCGGTACGGTCGTATCGATCTCCAGTACGGATTCGTTTTTTACGCTTCTTGACAAGAAATACGGAACGAAAAACAGCATCAAAATAGCTACCGGCGCCACCATAATCACCCACTCTCCGAAAGAGGGAGGTGTTACGCCTTGGTCTTCCAAAAATCCAAGAAGCAACATATTCGGCGGTGTACCGATTGGCGTGATGATTCCTCCTATGCTGGCACCGTAGGCTATGGCCAGAAGAAATCTAACCTTTAGTTTGATGTTTTCACTCAAATAAAGACCTATGGGGAGCAACATCAAAGTTATGGTGGTATTTGAAAGTATCGCGCTTAGAAGTGCCGAAGTTATGGCAAGAGCGTAAATGATGCCTGTTGGAGTGTTTGGAAAATAGGAGAGAAGTTTTGTACTGAAAAATTTATGGAGTCCGATTTTCTCGACCGCGATGGCTACCATAAAACCGCCGATAAATAAAAATATAATCGTTTTGGAATAATTTGGAGCAACCTCTTTGACATCCAAAATTCCAAGAGCGGGAAAAAGGATGATGGGCAGAAGCGAAACTACGCCAAGAGGAAGCGCTCCGTTTGTCCAAAGTGTGACCAAGAGTGCCACAACCGCGATTATCATCGCATGATTTATTGAAAATGCTCCGAGTGAGACAAGAAAAAAGAGTAAACCTATCGCAACACCAATGCCTAGACCTCTCATGCTATCCTCCTTTTTTTAATAAAATTACCGCAAAAAAAGCCGTTGCCGCCGTTAGGATGATGGACGCGGTCGCAGATATATCCATCGCATACGAGATAAAAAGCCCCGCTATCGAGAATACGAGCGCTAAAAATGCCGAACCTATCATCATTGTTCTGAAATTAGATGTGAATTTTTCGGCGATGAAAGGCGGTATGCTAAAAAGCGCTATGACAAGGATCAACCCTACGCTTCTGATACTCATAACTATCGTAAGTGCCATCAAAATTAAAAGATATGTATAAATCGCCTTTACATTCAAACCGTTTAATAATGCGAAATCCATATCGTACGAGATCGTCAAAAAGCGATGATAAAAAAATATTACGGATATAAGAAGTAAAATATCCACTCCCATCATAAAATAGATATCCTCCATAGGTACCATCAAAATATCGCCGAAAAGAAAACTCATCATATTTGCATGATATCCGGGACTAAGATCTATAAAAACGATACCCACACTCATACCGACCGCCCATATGACGCCTATGAGGGTGTCGCTTCTGTATTTATCGTTATAAGTTATATAAGCTAGCAAAATCGCTAAGAATAGAGCGAAAAGAGTCGTAGTAAGAAGAAGAGATAAGCCGAAATATATTGCTATACCGATTCCTCCATAGCTTCCATGCGCGATAGCGGCAGCTATGAAAGAGGAGCGATTGATAAGCATAAAAGATCCGATAACGCCTATTGCTATGGATAAAAATACGGAAGCGAGTATTGGGTTTTGCATCAATTCGAACATGTGTTGCCCTTTATATACTCTAGTAGCTCCATTTCGCAAAAGTGCCCTTCGTTTCGCTTTATAGTCGTGTCTATATCTTCGTGAAGGTAGAGTGTTTTATTTATATGTGCCACTTTGTTTACTCCTTCAAAGAGTACCTGTATATCATGACTTATTATTAGTCTGGTTAAAGGAAGAGTCTTTAAAAGAGTGTATATATCTTTTTGTCCTTCCGGATCTATGGAGGCTGTGGGTTCATCTAAAATAAGAATCTTCGGTTGTTTTGTAAGAGCTCTAGCTAAGAGTACTCTTTGGCGCTGACCTCCGGAGAGCTCTTTTATCTTTCTCTCTTTCAGATCGTAAATATTCATCTTTTTTAGCTGCTCTAACGCTATCTTCTTATCCTCTTTCGAGTAGAAGAGTTTTTTTTTGGTTAGCCGTCCTTGTAAAACGATATCAAAGACATTTATAGGCATATCCATATTGAAGTTTATATATTGCGGGAGATATCCTATTTTTTCTCTAGCTTGTAAAACGCTTTTGCCAAATATCTTTATCTCTCCCGAAGAGGGTTTGATAAGACCTAAAAGAAGTTTTGTAAGGGTTGTTTTTCCTCCACCGTTTGGACCGATAATCGCTACATAATCACCTTCGTAAATATCGAGATTTATATCTTTTAAAACCTCATGATCTCCATAAGCGAAGCTGAGATTCTCGATTTTGATTTCAATTTGCTTTTTCAAGGCTTTTTGCGATTTTCAGCAGGTTTTTATCCCACTCGTATGCTAACGGATCTAAGATAACTATATCCGCACCTATCTTTTTTGCGATATATCTAGCTGATTTTTGAGAAAATTGAGGCTCTGCAAAGATTGTTTTTATATTTTTCTCTTTTGCAAAATCCAAAACTCTTTTTATATATCCCAGACTAGGCTCTTTTCCACTTTTTTCAATCGCTATCTGCTTTAATCCAAACGCTTTTGCAAAGTATCCAAAAGAGGGATGAAAGACGATGAACTCTTTTCTTTTTATTTTTTTAAGATCTTTTTTCAGTTTTAATTGAAGTTTGGCTAGCTCTTTTGAAAATGCTAGATAATTTTTTTCGTATAAAGATTTGTTTTTTGAGTCTAATGTGCTAAGTGTTGTTTCTATAACTTTTGACATTTTTAATACACATTTTGGATCGAGCCATACATGAGGATCAAGTGTTTCGTGTCTATGTCCGTGGTCTTTGTGTTTCAACGAGCTTTGCAAAGGAATTTTTTGTATAAATTTTGTGGTATCTATGACACTCATAGATGGGTTTATACTTGAAAATCTTTTTAGCCAGTTTTTTTCGAAAGGTACTCCTATGGTGAAATAGAGTGAACACTTTTTAATACTTTTTAATTGTGAAGGTTTTGGTGAATAAGTTGCGGGTGAAGAGCCTGGAGGTATGAGTACCGTTATATCTACTTTGCCGTTTGCTATCTTTTTGAGAAAAAATGCCTGAGGTGGTATAGAAACGCAAATATCTGTTTTTGCAGATAGGGATATGGCAAAAATAAAAAAAACTAAAATAACTCTTTTCATAAGAGTTATTTTAGTCTAATATCGATTAAATACTGCACTATACTACTCAATAGTATTTGGCGTGATTGTATTGTCCTTAATCTCATAAGTGTTATTATCAGAAATAATGATAGCTTCTTTTGCGATTCTTCTAAAAGTGTTGTTTATTATTTTGTTGTTGTAAACAGGAGATGCATAAGCTTGCAAAATCACTCCGTATCCGGTTTCGTCGGGTTTTAATATCGATACTTTTACATCTTCGACCACATTACCTGAAAACTCGTTGTCATGTCCGTTAAATTGTATCGGAGCTTTGATGTCGTGGACGCGGTTGTTGTAAAATTTATTGTC
>CAZNIT010000051.1:0-31952 GCA_964573205.1 uncultured Sulfurospirillum sp.
GAAGTAGTAGAGCTCTATTATGGTCTGTTCTCTTGTCGAGAGAGTTGTTAGTATCTCTTTTATGGATTCTATGAGTTGATCTTGTTCTATCTTTTTTTCTACATGATTTTCTACATGTCCGGAAACTATCTGTTCGTTCAACGGAACATTTGTGGCTATCTGCGAAGCGGCTTTTGCTTCTCTGATCTTTGCTACACTTTCACCGAGTCTTTTTGCAAGAGTGTGGTCATCCGGTTCGGTTGCATTTTCGCTGAGGTGTTTTCCTATCTCTACATCAATGGCTTTTACTAGTCGTCTGTTGTTTCTGCTGATAACATCAAGACTCCTTAGGTAGTCTAACATTGAACCATAAACTCTCTTTTTTGCATATCCCCAAAAAGAGTCGTTTTGAGATGTGTCGTATCTTCTTGAGAGTTTGACCATCTCCTCTATGCCTATTGATATCAGGTCGTTTACATCAACAGATGCAGGCAGCCTCTCTTTTAATCGAAATGACATAGCTCTAACCGCAGGTAGATATTGGATAACTATCTCATTACTCTCTTCATAACAGATCTTTTTTGTTGCGGGATTTTTACAACTCATAGATATTAAACTCCTTCTTTTTGTTGGTCGTTACCATGAATGGCTTTGAGCATTGCATTGATCTGATTCTCCCTCTCTTTGATCTGTTTGATCTGCGCGTTACAGTCGAGTTCAAACTCATCTTTATCGAAAAAGGAGATGGTGTTGTCTATGACACCGAGATAAAAAATCAAAACCACATGGATAAACAGATAGAAAAACAGAGTGATTACCACGGTATAAAGAAGAATATCGTAAAGTTCGTCGAATTTAAGGATAGAAAATACCAGACCGATGAAAAATCCGCTGACGGTAAAAAACGCCACATAGTTTTCACTTCTCAAGCCATCCCTTTAAATTCAATATATTAAATATTACTAAAAATATTCTATTATATTCCTTATGTAGAAATCTTCTGTTTTACTAATAAATTTAAAAGCAACTAATGTGCCAATTTTTAGCGATAAAGCGGAACTCTTTTAATATTTTCAAGATCGTTATCCCAGCTTGATGTCGGATCGACTCCATCCATAACGCAAAATGTTCTTCTCCAGTAAAGACCGTTTTGTTCATATTCACTTTGGGCGGTGTAAGCGGCTATTATGCCCTCTTCGTCCTTTTTTGCGGAGTCGTCGATCAATCCTGTAACTAGTAGGGATTTTCTATGTCCGTAGTTTTGCGATTTATCCGTGTACATCCAACCGTAAACGGCTTTCGCCTCACTCTCATATACGATTTGATAGTCGATACTCGAACCGACCGCGAAAGTTGCGATATTTTCAAACAGAGACTGCATATTCGTTCCAAGCTTCAAATCGGTGGAAGACTCTATTCTCTCTTGCGGAGTTTTTCCGTCCGCGTTGTGGGGATCCTTTTCAAAGTCGTCGATATGTGTCGAGATATAATCGGCATACGGCTTGACCACCTCGTTTTCAAGTGTGGTGTCTATACCCTCAAAAGGTCTTATTCCTCTGGCGCATCTTTCCGAATTTGCGAGATAGAGTATTTTTTGACCGGCATCCATCTCATCCCATATTCGCTGTGAAGGAAGTGTCATTTTCTTATCGTTAGAGATACTTGGATCCAAAGCTCTGGCATAGTTGAAAATATCCTCTATATCTTTCACGCTAAGAGAGGAATAATTTTTCGAATCCTCATATCTAATATCCTCTTTACCGTAAGTAACGAAGGTATCTGAAAACCTGTTTTCAGTCGTTTTTGTGGCGTCACATTCGTAAATGTTTTTTTGATCGCTCTTTGGATAAGACGATTCCTCATCCTTTACTTGTTGTGAGCCGTTTGAGTTGTCATTTTTATCGTCTCCTGAGGAGCCGCAAGAGTTTAATGCGAGTATAAGTACAAAAAATAGCGTAAAGAGAGTAATCGTTTTCATTTTCTACCCGTATCATGAGATTTGATACGGGTATTATAACATACTTTGGAGTTTAAATTTATCCGATAACGATTTTATATAAAGATGATCTTTTCCGGTTAATCGGCTGATCTCTTTTATAGAGAGTTTTTCTAAAAAATAGAGTTGTAAAAAAGTGATCTCGTCTTGCGTGAGTTCGTTTAAGCTGTGGTTTTCGAGTACACTTTGCAGTGTCATAAAGTATGATGCTTTTTCTTGATCGAAGTTGATTTGCATAGTGATTCCTAAAAGTGATCTAAAATTCGTCTTATAAACAGAGCGAAACTCTTTCTTTGAGGAGGTAAAAGCACCTTGTGTTCCAACTTTTGTAAGAGATTTGAAGTGATGAGCGATAGTTCGTATGAGCAGAGATTATTAGGATACTCCTCGCAAAAGAGAACCCTATATTTTGAGCTTTTAGTTATAACCGGATCCTGACTGACGGATCCTAGATAGTGTAGGCTCGGCGGATTTGTTATATTGTTTTGCGCCACCTTTTGAATTTTCTCAAAAATTAATTCTCCCTCTTTTTCGTTTCTTGTCATGTTTAAAGCCATATTTATATCGGGATGAAAAGAGTTTGTCACTTTGACAGTGGCGTACGCATCCGTTATAGCCGAGGGATCGGGAACGGTTAAGACTATTATTTCGTCCGATTGTTTCAAGAAAGTTTGAACGTTTTTACCGATTCCGGCGCCCGTGTCGATGAGAAGAAAATCAAGACCGTCCAAAAAAGCCGCCTCTTTCGCAAAACGATCGATTATTTCTTTCGTATTGTAGTCAAAGATCTCATCTCCGCTTTCGGAGGGAATGAGCAAAAGATTATCGTTTATATTTATGACGATATCTTCAAGAGAAGATTCTCCCTTTAAAACATGAAGAAGATTTTTTTGCACTTTGACGTTGAAAATTATATCCAAATTGGCAAGTCCTAGATCCGCGTCGAATACCCCGACTTTATAATTCATTTGAGAGAGCAGATAAGCGATATTTGCCGTGAAAGTACTTTTTCCTACGCCGCCTTTGCCGCTTGTTATCGTGATGATCTTCGTATCCGGTTGACTTGATTGTCGTTTGTTCGTATTATTTAATATATTGTGCAGTTTCGACGCCTGTGTGTGGGTCATGCGTTTACCTTATGGCGAAATCCGTCAAAAAGGCACTCTATCAGAAAATCTCCGTTTGCCGTCTCTATATCATCAGGAACCTCTTGTCCGGTAGAAAAGTAACTGATCGGTTTTTGAGTTTCATAAATCAAGGAGAAGATATTGCCGAAATTAGATGTTTCGTCGAATTTCGTCACAATCATAGTATCTATATCCAAATAAGAGAAATTTTTATATATATCCTTCAGATCATCGTATTTTGCGGAAGCCGAAACGACTAAACTGACATCTATGGGATGATTTGTCTGCGTTAAAAAAGCTGCGAGTTTTTCTATTTTCTTTCTGTCATGTTGGGAGCTGCCGACCGTATCTATTAGAATGATATCGCAGTAAGAGAGAGAGTCAAGAGCTTTTTTAAAATCCTCTATATCTATTACGTCTTCAAAGGGGAGTTTCATCATCTGCGCATATTGAAAGAGTTGTTCCACGGCACCGATTCTATAAGTATCAAGAGTGATGATTCCGACTTTATAGCGATACTCCAGTATAGAGTATCTTGCCGCGAGTTTCGCAAGCGTCGTAGTCTTTCCGACTCCCGTCGAGCCGACAAGCATCATGATTTTCTGTTTAGATTTGGGAATCTCTTTTTCGATTCTTACCGGGATCAATTTTTTTAGTAAAACTTGAAAATATCGCTTTATCGTGGTGCTGTTTTGCCTCATATGAAGAGGCATATGCGCCAAAGTCTCTTCCAATATGGCTTTTATATGTTCTTTATCAATGCCGCTTTTTTTCGCTATGTCGTAAATTTCCGCAAATTCGGGTGGAATATCAACTTCTCTTGATTGTGTTTTTTGATCCCACAGCATAGTTTGTAGAAGTTTGATCTTGTCTGTTAGAAGTGCTATATCGCTTTTTAAAACTTTGTATTCGTCTTCTTTTATTTCGTTTTTTATAGTTTCGACGATTTGCGAATCACTCTCATGGGATTTCTCGGATTGAAGATCGGAGAGTTGGCGGGCGGTCTTTGATATGTTCAGAAGTATCTCATCGTCAAAGCCGATATCATCGTTTTTTCGTACTTTTTGAGGCTCTTTTTTCGTACCTTTTACGGCGACGACCACTTCATAAAGCCCCTCTTCGGCGAGTGTCTTTTTCTTGATCTGTTTAGTACTGACAACTAGCGCCTCCTCGCCGCAGGCGCGCTGAGCCTTTTTTAGCGCCTGTGCGGGAGTAGGTGCCGTGAATGTGTAAAGTTTCATATAGCCCTCTTTTGAGATAAGATAACGGGATGAGTACACTTTTACGCTCGCTGAACTTCGGATGCGGAAGTGTCAAATGCCTTTTATTAATAGCTATTTTATCAAAAACTATTATATCGATGTCTAAAGTTCTGGGACTATTTTTAAAAACTCTTTTTCTTTTAAAGATATATTCGACTCTTTGAGTAAAGCGCAAGAGTCGATAAGGTGAAAGGTTCGTTTTGATCAAAAAAACGCAGTTGAAAAAATCATCTTGCTCCGTAAATCCGAAAGGGGGATTCTTGAGTATAGGAGAAGTTTCCACTATATCCACGAGGCAGTTTTTTCGCAAATATAAAAAGAGTTTTTGAAACCTCTTTCGGCTATTTCCTACATTCGATCCTATACCAAGAAGTGCGGTATGTCTTTTTGCGCTTTTTACGACATTTCGATACGGAAAATTTTTCTCGAAATAGAGTGTCAAATCTTTTGAGAGTCTTTTTTTCACATCTAAAGCAAAACGGCTCTGGTGTGTGCTATTCGCACCATGTCTTCTATACGTATGCCGAATTCTCCGGGCAAATAGATACCAGGCTCGATCGTAAAGACCATATTCTCCTCGATAATCGTTTGTGATTTGGAGGAGATGATAGGAAGTTCGTGAATATCCAGTCCCACGCCGTGTCCGGTAGAGTGTACGAAGTAGTTTCCGAATCCGGCTTTTTCTATCACATCTCTAGCCGCTTTATCGATGCTGGAAGCTTTTACGCCGGGTTTCGCCGCTTTGATGGCTCTCTCTTGCGCTCTCAATAGGGTATCGTAAACTTTTTGACGTTTTGAGGAGAGAAAACTCTGATCTTTTTTATCAAAAGATATATCTTGATTGTATTGCGCTACTCTAGTTCTGTCACTGCAATATCTTTCGTATTTCATTCCAGCGTCCACCAGGATTAGCGAACCGATTTTAAGCTCTTTATTCGTAGCCAAAGCGTGAGGCTTCGCCGCATTTTCGTTTATAGCTACGATCGGTTCGAAACTCAGCTCGTATTCTCCGTAGTCGCTTAATTTTGCACAGCACTCGAAAAATAGCCTTTTTTCATTTTTACCGAGTCCGTGGCGTTTTAGATAGGAGGAGAATTGATCGAAGGCGTTATTCGTCAATCGTGCCGCCTCTTTGATAAGTTTGATCTCTTTATTCGTCTTTATGATTCTTTTTTTCTTCGAGAAGTCGGGAGCTTGTTCGAAGTAAGTGTATTTTGATTCTTTTAGAGTTTCCAACTCTTTTACGCTAAGCTCGATAGGATCGAAGTGAAGTTTTCTTATTTTATATTTTTGCAGTAACTTTGCCGCCTCCTCAAAGAGGTTCTTGGCTTCTACGACTTTGGCTTTTTTGATCTTTTGTTTCGCTTCCGTCGTGTAGCGTGCATCCGTGATAAAGAAACTTTCTTCACCGAATTTCAGATATAGTTCGTTATCACATGAGAAACCGCATTCGTAATATACGGCGTTTTCATCTTTGAGGATAAAGTTGGTCATGATTTTGCTATTGGTTTTTGGGCTGCTTTTGAGCTTGTGCTTGAGCCTCTTGCATAGCTTGAATCTCACTTAAAATCTGTATCATGCTTACCATGGCGAGGTGGTAGCTAAAAGGGCCGAAACCGCTGATTTGTCCGGAGCATACCGGTGCGATGAGGCTTTTGTGTCTGAACTCTTCTCTGGCGTAGATATTTGTTATGTGCACTTCTATAGTCGGCATCTGTACCGCTTTTATGGCATCTCTTATGGCGATGGAGGTATGAGTATATGCCGCCGCGTTGATGATGATACCGTTGGCGTCTCCCATACACTCTTGAATTTTATCGACGATTTCACCTTCAAGGTTAGATTGAAAAAATTCTATCTCATGATTGCTCTGTTTCGCATAAGTCTCCATCTGTGTGTGAATATCTTCCAGCTTCATCGGTCCGTATAGATTTTGTTCTCTTAGTCCGAGCATATTTAAGTTGGGTCCTTGTATAACGACTATTTTCATTCTTTTCCTTTTGAGTTTTATTAACGGCTCATTTTAGCCAATTTGCCCTAAAGGATATCTACATTAATATTATTCAAGAATAAAAAGGAGATAAGTTTATGACTATATTGCGAGCGGACTTTATAATGACGATGAATGAGAAATTCGATATTTTGCAAAATAGTGCGGTGGCTTTCGACGATAAAATAGTTGCCGTCGGCGGCGAAAGAGAGCTTCGGGACAGATTTTCCGACGCACTTTTCATAGATGCCGGAGAGAATTCGGTTTTGATGCCCGGACTTGTAAATCCTCATGTGCATTTGGAGTTTTCGGCAAATAAAACTACGCTAAAATACGGTGATTTTATTACTTGGCTTAAAAGTGTCATATCTCATCGCGAAGAGTTGATCAAAAAGTGCTCCGATGAGTGTATATTCGACGCTCTTTTGAATATGTTAAGATCGGGAACCACTACGATCGGTGCCATAAGTAGTTTCGGAGCCGATTTGAAATCTTGCGTTCAAACACCTTTGAACGTGATCTATTTCAATGAAATTTTAGGTTCAAATCCCGCTATGGTAGACGCTCTTTTTAGTGATTTTAAAAGTCGTTTGAGTGAGAGTAGAAAATATTCGAAAAAGAGTTTTGTTCCGGCGGTATCGATTCACAGTCCTTACTCTACGCATCCACTGCTTGCTAAAAAGGTTCTTGATATAGCTAAAAGCGAGAAGATGATAGTTTCGACGCATTTTATGGAGAGTCGAGCCGAAAGAGAGTGGATCGATAAAGCGGAGGGAGATTTCGCCGCTTTTTTCGAAGAGTTTTTACCAGGTTCCAAACCGGTTAACGATCCGATCTCGTATATCGAGCTTTTTAGAGGTGTTCATACACTCTTCACACATGCCGTTTACGCGAACGAAAAAGAGTTGAGACTTATGCAAAATATCGGATATATCACTCATTGTCCCGTTTCGAACAGGCTTTTGGGCAACGGTATTTTGGATATCTACAAAGTACGAAACCTTACTATCGGTACCGACGGGCTAAGCTCGAACTTCTCGTTAAATCTTTGGGACGAGATGCGTACCGCCCTTTTTATGCATGCGAATGTAGATCTTTACGAACTCTCCAAAAAATTATTGATCGGTGCAACTAAAGAGGGGGCTAAAAGTTTGAAAAGAGAGAGCGGTGAGATAGGTAAAAATTTCGATGCGGATATCATCATTCTCAAACTTCCCGATAAAGCTTCAAAGAACGATCTTGCACTCGAGGTGCTTTTGCATACGAAAGAGGCGAAGAGAGTCTATATAGGCGGAATTGACCGCAGGTTTTAGCCTGCGGATTTTAAGCGTCGTAAACGCTCTGTTTCGAAAATTTCTTTGTCAAAAGGGCGTAGAAGAGAGCTCTTTTTTTATTTTTGTTCGAAGTGCCCATCTCTTCACAAACTTCTTTGATCGCGGCGTCGAGCTTATCATCATCGTCCGTTATCGAGAGTTTTTTTCTTAAGAAGTTTTTTTTGATGGTCTCAAGTTCGCTTGCTTGCGAGCAAGAGACCGATTCGGCATCTTTTTTGTAAATAGATGGTCCGAGCCCTTTTGTCACTTTCGCTATAAGATCGTCACTAAGATCCAGCCCCAATTTTTTAGCTTCTTGTCGATATGAGTCGATCTTATCGTCGAGTTTACTCATTTTTTTCTCCTTTAAGAATGGTGTAATAATTAGTATATCCAGTTATTGTTGTTCTTGAAATAAAATAATAAAGTTATTTTATGAAGCAAAGTTTGTAACGCTCTATATTTAATTTTTAAAATTTTTGCCGATATTGATATATGGATTTATGAAAAAAAATTTCGTGAAAGATGGATATTATGAAAAAAAGTATAATTTTAAGTTTGGTTTCGGTCGTTTTGTTGTCTATAACGGGATGCGGTAAAGATAGAGTGCCGCCGGATAGTTTTTTCGAATACATGAACAATCCGATGGATAAAGAGCCGGCAAAACATGTACGGGATGATGGGCAAAGAGAGAATAGATCGGATTTTTCGGTAGATGAGGATGTTGAATACGAAACGACCGACTTTGATATTTCGGATTCTTCCGAGAAGTTTACGGTCAAAGTAACATCCAAATATGTATATTTCGTTTTCAAGCATAAATCAACGGCGCCGAATATGCAGTTTATCATTGACGCCGACAACTCATTTTCCACCGGGTACAAAAGTGAGGGTGGAGCCGAGTATATCGTAGAAAACAACAAACTTTATAGATCTTTGGACGCGAATGTATGGAATTGGCGGGAGATGAGCGGAGAAAACGCTAAAGTATCCGCCATAACCCGACTGGGTGAGGAGGATATCGTTAGATTGAATAAGGAGTTATTTAAAAAAAACGGAGAGTTTCAGCCGTTTTCCGTAAGTGCGCAAGCGCTTGATAAGAGATGGATTCCGGTAGTGGTGTCGCCTCAAAACTATACGAAATTGGTTGTTGACAACACAAAATACTCCATCAACGACGCTCCGATTTTAGCTTCGCAAGAGTATAAAGAACAGACAATCGCCGTCCGCCAAAGCGATACGGCGATCGAGTTATACGTTTGGGCGGTCGCTTACGATCCATATATGCAGATATATCTTGATACCGATTCAAATGCGACGACCGGTTATAAAAATCCCGATATTCCGGGTTTTGGAGCCGATTATATGATAGAAGATGGTATTTTGTATCGTTCGAACAAGCAAAATATATGGGGATGGGTATATGTTCAGCCTCTTTATGTGAGATCATGGAGAGAAGAGGGTAAAGTGGCTATGAGAATATCCGTAGATAGAGCGGGAATAAACCTGCCCGAAGGGAACGGTTTCAACCTCTATATGGAGAGCAACAATGAAGATTGGTCACAGACGCATTTTTTACCGCAAGGCGGATCTTTCGCGAGTGTAAAGTAGAAACGCTATGGCACTAGTCTCGGTTTTGATACCGGCGTACAATCATCAAGAGTATATAAAACGTACTCTTGATAGCGTATTGAACGATGATTTTCCAAACAAAGAGATCGTAGTTATCGACGACGGTTCGACGGACGATACCGATAGGATGATTCGTGAGTGGATCGATGAAAACGGCGACCTTATATTCGTCAACTATAAAAGCAGAAAAAATAGAGGATTGACGAAAACATTAAACGAATTGGTCTCTATGGCGAAAGGTGAATTTATAGTCACTCTCGGAAGTGACGATTATCTGCTTGAAGGCGGAATACGAAAGAGATATGAATATTTAAAA
Source organism: uncultured Sulfurospirillum sp. (assembly GCA_964573205.1). Classification (GTDB taxonomy): domain Bacteria; phylum Campylobacterota; class Campylobacteria; order Campylobacterales; family QNZT01; genus QNZT01. The sequence goes on from CAZNIT010000051.1 coordinate 9,616, forward strand.
AAACATAAACGAAAACATGCGGTATTTGCCGATTGTATCGTAATAGACGCAAAAGGCGATACGATAAGCTCCAGCGCACTTTTCAAGTTTCGTCATATGCGAAGAGAGAGACTCTTTAGCGATGAGGGTATAAGAAAAGAGTTTTTAACGAATTTCGCTCTTCCCGGGCCTGTTCTTATGATAAGAAAGAGATTTTACGAGGAGTACGGAGGATATGATGAGGAGATCTATATGGAAGATCTTCATCTGTATCTAAAACTCGCTTCTAAATCTCTTATCGGATTTATAGACGAAAAGGTGAGTGCTTATAGAATTCATCAAACCAATATGAGTTCCGTTAAAAACGAAAATTTCATAAGATTGCTCGAAGATAGCAAAAAAGTGCTTTTTTCGTTTAGAGACGACTTCTACAGATTCGATAAATTTCTTTTATATATGGGTGTTATGAAATTTAGTATGCGGGTGAATTTGTATAAAGTGTTCAAAAGACATTTTTAAAAAGCGTTCAAAGCTTCTATGATCGATTCGATCTCATCGTTTTTTAGCGATTCGTAAAGCGGTATGCTTAAAACTTCGTTATGGATTTTTTCGCTAATAGGAAACGATTTATGATTTAATTCGCTGAAAGCTTCCTGTTTATGAAGAGGTAAGGGATAGTGTACGGAGCTTTGGATCGAGTTTGCAAGAAGATGTTTTTTAAGTTTTTCTCTCTCTTTTGTTCTTATTACGAATAGATGCCATACATGAGTGTTTTGCGATAAAGTCTTCGGAAGGGTGATTTTGGGATTGTCGATATATTGAAGATATCTCTTCGCTATATTCGAGCGTTTTTCATTGATTTCATCGAGATACTTCAATTTTACGCTCAACATTGCGGCTTGAAGTTCATCGAGTCTGCTGTTGTAGCCTTTGTAAAGAGCTTGGTTTTTCTCTTTGAAGCCGTAATTTCTAAGAGTTCTTATCGTTTTGGCCAATTTTTTGTCGTTTGTAGTTACGCAACCTGCGTCTCCGAAAGCTCCGAGATTTTTGGAAGGGTAAAAACTAAAGGCGGCGACATCGGATAAGCTGCCGCTTTTTTTGCCAAAATGGGTGGCGCCGTGAGCTTGTGCCGCATCTTCTATTACCTTGAGATTATATTTTTTCGCTATTTTATTTATTTCGTACATATTCGCACATTGGCCGTATAGATGGATCGCTAAAATCGCTTTTGTTTTCGGCGATATCTTCTCTTCTATCTTTTTAGGATCGATATTGTAGGTATGTGGATCGGGTTCCGCCAAGACGGGAACGAGATTGTTTTGTACGAGGCATAAAACGGAGGCTATATAGCTGTTTGAGGGAACTATGATTTCATCGTTGTCGCTTATGACTTTCATCCGTTTGTAAGCGGCGAAGATCAGTGTGAGTGCGTCAAGACCGCTTGAGACGCCTACGGCTTCATCGCATTGGCAATAGTCGGCAAAACTTTTTTCAAATTGCGCGACCTCTTTTCCCAGTATGTACCAGCCGCTTTCGATGACTCTTTTAGCCGCTTCGAAAAGTTCTCGGTCGTATCGTTTGTTGAGTGATCTCAGATTTAAAAACTCTATCATGATATTTTCCATTCATAGTGATCGTACGCTACGCAACTGGCGCCAAAACGCTCTTTTTGGTCGATGAGTCCGTAATTTAACTTATTATCTTTTTTTCGGCTGCTCGTACCGAACGAGAAGTAGCGTTTATCTTCTTTGCTCATTCGTATGAGACGATCTATGAGAAGATCCAGCGCACCAAGCTCTTTTCCGTATGGAGAATTGGCTACATATTGCAGATGTGTAACGGTCGAGTTTTCATAAGTTACGCCACCGCAAACGAGAGTATTCTCTTTTGTCAAAGTATATAGTTTTATATTATTCGGAAATTTGGATGAAAGATATTTTATCTCTTCGACCGAATGTGTCGGAGTTGAGTTATGTCTGTTTTCGAGGTTTATTTCCAATAACTTCCAAAACGAGTCGAAATCGTATGAACGATTTATGGAGAAGTTCTCTTTTTGAGCTCTTTTTACACTCCATTTTCTTCCGTTTGAGTATCTAATCTTTTGATTTAGATCTATAACCAAAGATATATCCCTTTTGACTAGAGTAGCTTTTTGTAAAAAAAGTGCGTAAAGATCTTCTTGCGAGGGTTTAATATGGTGAATGTAGGGTAGAGCTTTATAATATACTTTTTCGACGCGCCGCTCTTTTAGATACTCTTTAACACTCTTAAAGATATCTATCGTCTTTTTCGTGGTTATCTTCTCTTTAAAGACAAATCCTCCGAATGTGAGTCCGCCGTGGGAGTAGAGCGTCGTGTTTTCGATATTTGCCGGAAAAAGCGCCGTTAGCTTGTCATCTTCGTCGAATATCAAAAGAGAGTGATCCGTTAGTTTACCCTGATGGTATGAGAGGTAGTCTCTGTCGAAGAAAAAGTGACGATTTTTAGAGTTTACCAAAAATTCATTCCATATACGATAAAAGGATCGGTCGTATCTTTTTACGTTCATGAGACCGCTTTGCATAGTTCTAAAAATTCGTTATAGTCGGTTATATAGTCGTTTGCGTCGTAGTGCGTGTCGGAAAGAACCATTAGTATGCAATCTTTGGAGAAGTTATACATCTCTCCCCAGATCATATTTTCTTGCAAGATACCTTTGTTAGGTTTGTTTAGCAGTATGGATCTGTTCTCTTTGCCGTCGTCCAGAAGAACTTCGCAGCTGCCATTTACGCAGATTAGAATTTGATTCGAGATTTTATGGGCATGCGCTCCTCTTGAAGCGAATGAGTTTAGATTGTAGATATAGAAAACTCTTTTTAATTCAAAAGGGATGTTTATCTTCTCTTCAAGCGCTACGAGTGATCCCCTGGAAGATGCGCTATCGGTTAAAACGTCAAATTCGAATTCTTTTACGATCACTTTAAAACTTCCCTTTTTCAAGATATGCAATATATACATTATCGGTTTTTTGGAGAGAAAGTTTAGGGTACTTTCGGCTTAAAAAGTAAAATTAAAATATCGCGCCTTTATGAATTGTGCTTTTGTTTTGATATAATCTTTTCCTAAAAAATTCAAGGAGATATTATGAGCGTACCGGAAGATGTAGGATGCAACAACAAAGAGTGCATCAAAAGAGATCAATGCAAAAGAAACGAAATTGCTAGAAACGGTACCGCAAGAGAGGTGAAAACTTTCGGCGGAACGAAAGAGAAAGGGTGTGGAAAATTTATCCAAAAATAAATAACGTTTTACAAATCTTACGTAAGGAGGAAAAGATGATCAAAGGGTGTAAACACTACTTTAGTATGTTCGGCATTTTACTTTGTGTCGTAAATGTACAAATACAAAAGTTTTTCGCTTCGATCTTCGCATATGAAAAAGATCTTTATATGTTAAATCAAAAGATTTATGTTCATATCGAGAAGAAAAGCGTCAACCAAAATCAAATCTATCAAAAATAAAAATATAATATAAAGGAAAATCATATGAAAAAATTATCTATCTTTTTAGTTTCGTGCTTTTGCAGCGCGGCATTTTCTTCACAAATCAGAGTAGCCCCCATCGTCGTAACGGCTTCAAAAAGTACTCAATCTTTAAAAAGTGTCACTTCGAATATAGATATAATCACTTCCCAACAGATAAGAGAGAGAGGATTTTTCACTCTTCCTCAAGTGTTGTCAGCGGTTTCGGGAATACAGGTTCTTCAAAACGGAGGGCTTGGAAAAAGTAGTTCCGTTAAAGTAAGAGGTTTTGATTCTAAAGCCGTTTTGGTCTTGATCGACGGAGTCAGGTATAATGATCCGACCTCAGTGAGTGGTGCCAATTTTTCCAATATTTTGATCGACGATATCGATCGTATAGAGATACTAAAAGGCGCTCAATCCGGTGTCTGGGGAGCCGATGCGAGTGCCGGAGTTATAAACATCATAACCAAAAGAGCGTATAAAGATTCAACTTCGGTCTCTATTTTCGGAGAATACGGCAGTTTCAATACCAAAAAATACGGTTTGAACAGCGCTTTTAAAAGAGGGGGTTTTGATTTTTCATTCGATGTCGTTAGGCTGGATAGTGACGGTTTCAGCGCGAAGGTACCATCTGGTGCGAAAGTAGATGATTTTGAAGATGACGGTTATGAAAATACGACCTCGAATATAAAGTTGGGATACGATATAACCGATAAAGATAGGGTGGAAGGTTTTTTCAACTATACTGACGCCGTAAACGAATATGACGGTTACGACAAAGATGCCGTCGCCGCCGCGAACGATGCCCTTTCAAAAGCGAATATCAAAGAGAAGCTTTACGGATTGAAATATAAACATATATTTACAAACGCGGATTTGAAAATTTATGCCAACCGCTCAAAATTTAGTAGGGAGTATGTTTCAAGTTATAGTACGAATTTTGACGGAAGTGTCGATGAGACCGGGATAAATTCGAAAATAGATTACACAAGTGACGGCTTCGTCTCTTTCGGAGTCGATTATAAAAGATTCGAGCATGAAAATAAGATCGATAAATCATATAAAAATGAGGGGATTTTTTTAACAAACAGTAACGAATTTGACGGTTTAATAGACGGTGCCGGAGTTTTAACCGAATCTTTGAGATATGATAAATTCGATGCTTTTGAAAACAAGGTCACTTATAAGATCGGGATTAAACATATACATAAAAAGATAGACGGATTATGGAGTTCTTTTAATTATGCCACTGCTTACAATGTTCCGACGCTCTATCAACTTCATGATCTTTACGTCGGTAACGAAGAGCTAAATCCCCAAAAGACGAAAGGGTGGGATGTAACCGTAAATTACAAAGGAGTCGCAATCACTTATTTCGACAACTCCGTCGAGGATATAATAGATTATGATTTCACTACCTCCAAGTATGCGAATATAGCCGGCGAAAGTACTCTAAAAGGAGTGGAACTCTCATACGAAGGAGCCATGGAGGATTTGGCTATTATATATAGTTTCAACTATACTTATCTTCAAGCTAAAGATAAAGATGATAAGAGATTACCAAGAAGAGCCAAAAACAGCGCCAATTTTACACTCGATTATTATGGTGTGGATGATGCTCATATCGGTATTTTGGCACACTTTTTAGGTAAGAGGGAAAAATCGTCCTTTGCGGTCGATCAAAGAGAGTATCCGAGTTTTACGGTTGTTGATTTGAGTGCGGACTACAAAATAGATCCGAAGTTTTCATTATATGCGAAAATAGATAATCTTCTTGATAAAAGATATCAGCAGATCAGCGGATATGCGACGTCAAAAAGGGCTTTTTATCTCGGTTTTAGATACGAGGCAAGATAATAGGGTGAAATCGTTTTTAATAACGCTTCTTTTATTGTTTGCTCCCTATTCGTATTCGAAAGAGAGAATAGTGGTTTTATCTCCCGCAATAAACGAGATCGTTTACGCTCTAGGGGCGGGGGATGAGATAGTGGCCAATACCTCTTATTCGACATTTCCGAAAGAGTCGGAAAGTAAGCCCAAAGTGGGAGGATATTTTTCGGTCTCGCTTGAGAAGATAATGCTTCAAAAACCGACTCTCGTTTTGATGCAAAGAAACAACCTTTCGCTGAAACCGAAACTTCAGAAGTTGGGTATAAAAGTAAAACTTATTTCGATATCCACGATGGACGATATAAAAAAAGCCATTATGGAGATCTCCGAAATCATCGACAAAACAAACAGAGCGCGGCGGATTATAAAAGAGATCGATTCGGCTTTAAAGAGTTTAAAAGGTATAGTGGAAAATAAAAAAATTTTGATCGTATTTGGTAACTGTTTCGATCTATCAGACGAGATATATGTCAGCGGAAATAATTTGTATTTTCAAGATATCGTAAAAGCGTCCGGAAATAAAAACGCCGTCGCCTCAAATAGCGATAAACAGCCGATACTCTCATACGAAGGCGTAGTTGCGGTAAATGCGGATATAATTTATATTTTAGCGCATGATTTAAATGATGCGCGCCAAAGAAACCAACTTCTTGAGGTTTGGGGCAAATTGCCCGTAACAGCCGCAAAAAGAGGTACGATTTATATAAACGATAAAAAATACGCCTCTATGCCGAGTCAAAGGGTTGTTTTGTTTATAGAAGATTTCAAGAGGATTTTGAAAGATGCTGCAAGTCGATTTAGATAGGTTCGCATTCGGTGATAAAACGGTTTTGAAAGATATCTCCTTAACTTTGGAAAAAGATCGAAATCTCACTATTATGGGAGCTAACGGATGCGGAAAAAGTACTCTGGCAAAGATTATGTGTGCACTCTACAAAACGAAAAAGAGCGTTAAAATAGACGGTGAGTATGTCGAGAGAATAAGTGATAAAAAGAGAGCTTTGAAGATAAACTATATACCTCCCAAACTTCAGATATATGATAGTTATGTGAGTGTAAAGGAGTATCTGCGTCTTAGCCGTATAAGGGGTGAGATAGAATCGGCGTTGACCGTAAGCGGATTATATGAGAAACAAGATCTTTATTGCAAAGATCTAAGTAGCGGAGAGGCTCAGCTTTTGCTTGTGGCCTCGGCTCTATGTCATGGCGGAGAGATTACCGTATTTGACGAGCCGGTTAGCAATCTCGATCCCAAGAAAGTAAAAACCGTTTTCGACATTTTAAAAGGCGATATGCTTTTACAAAAGATAGTAATAACTCACAATTTGCAGTTTGCTTATAAGTTGGGATATCCTATTTTCTTCATGCAAAAAAGCGGGGCGAGATTGTATGATGATTGCGACGAGTTTTTCGACAAAGAGAATCTTTTTCGGCTTTTTGGAGGGAGTGTCGTAAAAAGGGATGATATCGTGGTGATAGAGCTTTGAAGTATTTTTGGATTTTTTTGGTTTTTTCGTTGATAATCGTATCCACTTTTTTCGGTAAGGTCTCTTTGGATATCGGAAAGATCTTCGACTCTTCGTCAGTCGATTTTCATATATTGACACAGGTGCGGTTTCCTCGAGTTCTGCTTGCTTTTTTAAGCGGAGGAGTACTCTCTCTTAGCGGTTTGTTGTTTCAAAACATATTTAGAAACGATTTGACCACTCCTTTTACGCTAGGTATCTCCGGAGGCGCGACGCTCGGGGCTTCTTCGGTTATTTTGGCGGGATTTGGATCGAGCGGGTTTTTAGGTATTTCGTATATTACGATCTTCTCGTTCGTAGGAGCGCTTTTTACTCTTTTTTTGATCTATTTCATATCGAAAAGATTGGGTGATATATCGACGACCAGACTTGTACTGGTGGGTATAGCTCTCTCTTTTTTGTATTCATCTTTTTTGCTCATATTTTACTATTTGAGTAGTTTTGAACAGAGTTATCAGATTTTGCGATATACGATGGGATCGCTTTTGACGGTCGGGTATCGGGATCTATTTATCGTCTTTACGGGTGCCGTTTTACTTTTGGTCGTTTCGTTTTACTTTCGCCGAACTTTAAAATATATATCCGTTTCATACGATTTCGCCTTTTTAAAAGGTATAGACGTGGAAAAAAAGATAATGACTTTGTTTATAGTTATCTCCTTTAGCGTCGGACTTTTGGTGAGCGTAACCGGACCGATCGGTTTCATAGGGTTGATAGTGCCTCATATGGTTAAGAGAGTATTGAGAAGGAGTATAGACGAACTTTTAACGCTAACGTTCGTAAGCGGCGGGATATTTTTACTGCTTTGCGATACCGTCGCTAGAGTCTTACCGTCGATTTCGGAGATTCCGGTCGGAATCATAACCTCTTTGATCGGAGGGAGTCTGTTCATCTATATACTGCTTAAAAAGAGATGATTTTGCGTGATTTGCAAATATAAAATCGCATCGATTGAAACAGCTGTATTATTAGCATAGTTTCTTGCATATATTTATTTATTTTATTGGTAAAAAATAAATTTACCAAATACGCTTAAGTAGGTTGATTATGTAAAATAATTATTACTTTCTTTACTGTTTTGTTGTTATGATAATGACATAGGTTTTTTAAGGAGGTAAAAATGAAAAATCTAAAAACCGTTCTGGTCTCAATAGCTTTGCTAGTCGGTGTGAGTGCGAGTGCCGACTGCTGTACGACAAATTGTTGCAATGTCACCAAGTGTGTCAAAACTATCACCAAATGCGTTCCATATCAGTCATGTAAAACCGTATGCGAACCGGTATATGACGCTTGCGGAAATATTGTCTGCTACAAAAGTGTCAAGAAGTGCACGACAAAATATAAAAAAGTAACCGTGAAAAAAACGGTTTGTTGTTGTAATTGACGGATAACCGCCGCATCGCGATCTTTTTTTAAAGAAGCGATTTATCGCGGCGGATATATCTATATCTAGCGGTAAATCTCCTTCTTTCACATAAAATATATCTTTCGTAATCCATATGTTATCAGTTTCAAATCACTCTAATTTCGATACAATTATCCAAATCATAAAAGGAACGATATGCCTAAAAACTATCTTGTATACGGTTGTGATTTCGAAGAAGATATAAACATACATTTTAGACATTCCGAGTTTGCCGTGAATCTCGTTTTTATGAACATAAACGATTTCCTACAAAGCAAGGAAGCGACGCAAAACGATAAAGTAATCGTTTACGGAACGAAGAATGAGATAAAGAGAATCTTCGAGGAGTCGTTTATTTACGGGTTTAGTATAGCTCTTATAGCTAGAGCCGAACAAGAGTTTTTGAGGCAGACGTTCGAGATACCTAAAGATCCGGTAAAAGCTTTGAAAGTTGCTCTAAGAGGGGAGGTGAAACCTGTCGATCTTATCTACTGTCAGGATGAGATAGTTTTATGGGGCGCTTTGATAGGTGAAGCGCCGCCTCACGGTAGTATAAGTACGACGATGTTAAAAGAGGGCGGATCCAATAAACTCAAAGCTCTTTTTCAGGGCTTTAAAAAGATCATAAGACTTAAAAAGTCTCATGTAACGATAAAGACATACAAAGAACAAGAGATAAATACCGCGGTTACCGGTATAGTTATATTAGAACATGACGATCACTCCTGCGCGTCGAACTTAATAGAGGAGTTTATGTCCGTTAGTAACGGTAAAGTGGTCGCCCTTTTGATATCTCCTTCTTCGGTCGTAGAGTATTTGGAGTATCTGTACAAAGCTATCTTCAAACGTACGAAAAATCTTCCCAAAGCTGCTGGGGTAGTTTTGAGCGAAAGACTCGAGATCGAGTGCAAACCTCCCCTTCCCGTACAGATAGATGCCGAAGTTTGCGGAGAGACTCCCGTAGTTTTTGACGTGCATAAAAAGGCCGTTAAACTTTGTGCGAGCGAAGAGTTCTGGGAGAAGGAAAATTTTCGCCAAAGTGATGAAAAAGAGGTCGTGAAGTTAGGATCTCTTCCCGTTAGTAAAGATGCTTTGGAGTATTCTAAAAATACGCATATACCTCTTTTCACTCATGCCGACAATAAACAGTACCAAGAACTTTTCAGTGCTCTGAGAGAGGAGGCGAGGGCAAATTCCACTTTTATCACTCTTATGATATTAAGTACGATTTTGGCTACTGTAGGACTCTTTTTAAACTCCGCTTCCGTCATTATCGGTGCGATGCTTCTGGCTCCTTTGATGCAGCCGATAGTTTCGTTTTCGATGGGACTTTTGCGGTTTGATATGGATCTGTTTGTTCATGGTCTAAAAAGTGTTATTACGGGAATTGCTTTGGTTCTTGGAGCATCTTCGGTTTTGGCTCTGCTTTTACCTTTTGAAAATATTACACCCGAGATTGCAGGGCGTCTTCATCCATCTTTACTTGATTTGATCGTAGCTATCGTTTCGGGGATAGCGGCGGCTTATGCAAAGAATAATCAAAAGATAGTCGGTTCGCTTGCCGGCGTTTCTATCGCCGTGGCGTTAGTTCCACCGCTCTCTACCGCCGGTATAGGTATGGGATGGGGTGACTGGTCTATATTTATGAATGCTTTTTTACTATTTTTAACCAACTTCGCGGGCATAGCTTTTGCGGCGGCTCTTACATTTATGGTACTAGGTTTTTCGCCGGTAAAAAGAGCTAAAAACGGACTTTTGATATCCCTTGGAATCGTTATGCTTATCTCTATACCGCTATATTTTTCGTTCTCTATGATGGTGAAAGATGCGAGAATAAAAGAGGCGTTGGAAAAAAATAGTTTCGTTATAAACGGTAAAAAAGTGATTCTCGAAAAGATTTATATCTCTCATAACAGAGAGAACAAAAAGATATTTATTCGTTGCGATCTTATAAGCGAGGCTCATTTTGATAAAACCGAAAGAGCGCTATTAAAAACGAAGATTCTTCAAAAAATCAAGCCGTTTGCGGAAGATAAGAGGGTGGAGCTTGAGACTTTAGAGAGACTTCGCTATTAGTAGCGAGAGTTCGCTAAGTCTGGCGGCGTAAGCGTATTCGTTGTCTTGCCAAGCTCCGATTTTTACAAGATTCTTTTTGATTTGTGTCGTATATGCCATATCAATCACGCAACTGTGCGTATTTTTGATAAAATCGCTGCTGACACACGGTTTGTCGGTGATGTCAAGATAGTTGGATTTAGCGTTTTTAAATATTTCGTATAGACTTTTATAGCTTGAGTCTTTTTCTAAAAAAAGAGTCAAGTCGTAAAAAGTGCAAGATGCAAGAGGTACCCGTACGCTTATTGCGGTGGTTTTTCCCTTTAGCTCCCTTAAGATATTTTCGACCGCTTTACTTGCCGAACTTTGAAGGGGAAGAACGTTCATACTCGCGGATCTGGCTCTTCTTAGGTCGTTTGAGGAGTGTTTTAGATCGAGTAGATTTTGATCGGCGGTATAACTGTGAATCATACTAAATTGTGCGGATTTTATGCCGTATCTTTTTTGTAGCGGAGCCAATGCGGTGACTATGGCGTTCGCTGAACAACTTGATGCGGAGATTATCGTTTCACCGTCGTACAGATGTTCGTTTATTCCCATTATAAAGGTTTTGGTGTTATCTTTGCAAGGGGCTGAGACGATGACTCTTTTAACTCCCTTTTCCAAAAAAATTTCATTGCTTTTTTTGCTTAGATATACTCCGCTGCATTGTAGAAGTATATCTATCTCAAGTTCTTCTATTTTGAGATTTTTCGGATTTTGTTCCTTGAAAAAGAGGGTATTTTTTAAAATATCTCGATCAAATTCTTTGTAGATCGTATCGTACCGAAAAAGATGGAGCATTTGCTCTTTATCGTATAGGTCGTTTATTCCGACTATTTCGACATCGGGTTCCTGACTTAATATTTTTGCGCTTACTCTGCCTATGCGGCCGAAGCCGTTTATGAAAACTCTGATCTTTTTCAATGTCTTTTGATCTTTTGAAGTTTGAAAAGTTGCGGTTGCAGAGTGATATCCGTCATAACGGTTCCCTCTCGAGAGGTCAGAACATGTTTGATGATATCGGCTATGTCGTTAGGATCGATATAACTCAACGGATCTGATGTCGGTTTGAAGTGTAGATCGTCGAAAAAAGCGGTATCGGTTATGTCGGGTGCGATATTTATGACTTTGAGCGAACTTTTTCTAGCCTCTTTGAAAAGTGATGCGCTGAAGTGGCTGACTCCGGCTTTGGAAGCGGCGTATGCCGCTCCGAAAACGGCCGGTTCTTTCGCGCAGATAGAGCTTATATTGAAAATATATCCGCCGTTTTTTTTAAGCGTACGAAGAAATATCTTCGTCAAAATTAAAACGCTGCTCAAGTTTAAAAAGATCATCTTTTCGATTTTTTTTAGACTCAACTCTTCATGCGGAGCGAAATAACCGACTCCGGCCGCATTGACAAGAGTGTGAATTTCGGTTTTACCGATCTCTTTTTCAAGTTTTTCAAGCTCTTTCATATTCGACAAATCACAAATATAGGGCGTGAAATTTTTCTCTTTTATCGTTTTGTCGTCAACGGTTTTCGAGATACCTATGACCTTGTAATCCATACTAAGGAGCTTTTTTGCACAGCTAAGACCTATACCGCTTGAGCAGCCCGTAACGATCGCACTTTTCAACTTTTATCCAACCTGATATTTTTGAGCTAGTATAGCATAAAAAAGTTAGAGCATGGATTTTAAAGACCGAAAAAATTGTGGATATAAGCTCTCTCTTTTTCATTTTGTAAAGTTATGGTCGCGACGGTTTTATTCGTATCGTCGACGATTATCAAAGTGTTCTCTTTTAATCGCAAATGTTTTTTACCCCATGCTTTTTCAAGATTGTCCAATACATGATAGACCTCCATATTAGAGGGTTCGATCTTTTCGTCGGTTATCGTATCTCTAATAAAAAGTCCGCTCATTTTTTTCTCTATTTTGTAGGGAATGTACGGCTGTAGAAGATGATAGACTCTTTTATCGCGGCTTTGGGGTTGACTTTGCATAAAAGCTACGATCGCCAAAAACAAAAATGCGGTTGCAAGCGCAATACCCAGATATTTACTCAATGTTTCTCCTTTTTGGCTACTTTATCAGATTTGAGATAAATTTGAATTGATACAGGTCAAAAAAAGGGGGAAATTGTTAAAGTATAATTTTATCATTTAATTTTTAAAGGGTTATATATGTCAGAGGCGTTAACAGCTGAGTTATTATCGATTATACAAAAAAGTTTCCCGTTGAGCAGATATCCGTACGAAAAGATAGCTAAGATGCTCGATGTAAGTGAAGATGAGATATTAAAGACGCTGAAAGAGCAGAAAAGAGAATCGATTATCAGGCAGATCTCTCCTATTTACGATACGAAAAGACTCGGCTACAGCTCTTCACTAGTCGCGTTTATGGTGGAGGAAGAGGATATCGACAAGGCTGTGGAGGTTATAAATTCTCATCCCGGAGTTTCGCACAATTACGAAAGAGATCATGATTTCAACATCTGGTTTACGCTTGCGGTTTCGCCTCAGTCTAAATTGGGACTTGAGAAGACGGTGGAGTTGATGGCTAAAAAGAGCGGGGCGAAAGACTCGATTATTCTTCCGACTCTGAAAATGTTTAAAATAGCCGTGAAGTTGGATACGACCGGAAAGGATGCCAAAAAAGAGAAGGTTACAAGAAGAGAGTTCAAAGAGATGGAGCTTACGCCGTTTCATCATAATATAATAAGAAAAACGCAATACGACCTTCCGATATGTCATGAACCCTTCGCAGAGATAGTGGAGAGTGAAAACATCTCTTACGATACGCTTTTTAAGACTTTGAACGAATTGAAAAACGCCGGCGTCATGAGGCGCTTTGCCGCTATTTTAAATCATAGAAAAGCCGGTTTTAACGCCAATGCGATGGTGGTTTGGGATGTTGATGCGGATAAGGGAGAGAGCATAGGTAAAAAAGCGGCTGAGTTTTCGGCCGTGAGTCACTGTTATCTTCGTCCAAAATATAAAAATTGGCCATATAATCTCTTTACGATGGTTCACGGAAAAACGACGGATGAGACTAACGCCGTCATAGAGTCCATAGCTCGAGAGATAGAACATAAAAGCAAAAGACCGCTATACTCAACGAGAGAGTTTAAAAAGGTGCGCATCAAATACTATACGCCTGAATTTGAGCGCTGGGAAAATGAAATGAGCGGAGAGACAAGATGAATACTTTTTTAGAATTAGAGGCCGGTAATCTTTCGATTGCCTTCTTTTTTCTCGTTATTGCGATAATCGTAGCTACCAGGCCTTTTGTGAGAAGCAATGTAAAAAAGTTCGTTCTTTTTACCACGATAAGCGTTTTTGCCCTGCTTATAGCCGGACATTATAAAATTACGATCGATCGTATGCAAAGCGTAAAAGAGGCTTTTGAAGCCGGCAAAGAGGTGGAGTGCGAAAGCAGAATGAACAGAAAAGCTGCACAATCGGTCATAGTCAGTAAAAAACTCGGTTGGAAACTTGAAAATGCGGAGTTTAGCAATCCTGGTTATTCCAGAAAATTTCACAGTTCTCGTTGTATTTTGAAGGTAAAACCGAAAATCGATTTACCTAAAAAATAAAGCCGTTTTAGTTTAAGAGTTCCTCTTTTTAAGATGAACTCTTTGGGCTCAATTTCAAAGCTATCGATTTGGCTTTTTTCAGATCGGTTTTGCCGCTTCCGAGTTTTGGCATCTCTTCGAGATAAAAATAGGCCGAAGGTCTCATAAGCGGATTTAGATTGCTTTTGTCGATGAGGTCTTTTAACTCTTTTTTATCTATTTCGCCGTGATAAAGAAGAACTATCTTTTCTCCTTTTTTTGAGTCGGGCACTCCTGCCGCGACTATATCGATATCTTCCGGAATAATTTTTCGTATCTCCTCTTCGACGCCTCCTAGCGAAACCATCTCGCCGCCTATTTTTACGAACCTCGAGTATCTATCGACTATCGTTAAAAAGCCGTCTTCGTCCAGCTTGCCTTTATCGCCCGTTATATACCATCTAACGCCGTCGATCTCTTTTATCACTTCAGCCGTCTTTTTCGGATCTTTTAGATATCCTTTCATAACTTGCGTTCCGCCTATTAGCACCATTCCTTCCTCACCTACAGGTAATTCTTCAAATGTATCCGGATCGGTAATTTTTAAAGAGGAACCGGGAAAGGGCATGCCGACCGTTCCGATTTTATTTCCTATTTGAAGATGCCAAAAGTCGGTATTAAGAACATCGGGGATATTTGCCGAAATTCCGGGAGTAGTCTCCGTCGTACCGTACGCTTCGTAGATTACGAGACCGAATTTCTTTTTGAAAGCTTCTCTTATGTCGGTTGAGAGTTTCTCCGCTCCCGCGACTACGAAACTGATACTCTCGAACATAAGAGGATGAAGTTTTTTGCTTTTTGCATATATCCTAAAAAAGGTGGATGTTCCAAAAAGTACCGTTCCTCTGTATTTTGCCGCAAGTTTTCCGACACTCTCGGCATCCGTGGGATCGGGTTGACAAACAAACGCCACCCCCTCGAGTAGAGGAGCGAGTGTAGCCACCGTCAATCCGAACGAATGAAAGATAGGCAGCGTAGCCATAATCACGTCATCTTCCTTAAAATTTAAAAGATTGGTAAATTGCTTGATGTTCGCCATAAAATTTTTGTGAGTCAGCTCTATCCCTTTTGGAGAGCCTTCGCTTCCGCTGCTGAATAAAATAGCCGCGGTTTCGTTTAAATCACAAGGTTTTAAGAAGATTTTCTCCAGTAAGAAGCCGGGCAGAACTTTCATCAACGCCCAGTTTTTAAGGATCGTGCTTTTTTTGATTTTGAGTTTCAAATCTTCTACATATACGACGTTTACATCTTTCAAAACCTCTTCTATATCCATACCTTTGGCTTTTAGTTTCGTTAGAAATTGTTTTGAAGTATAAACGGTTTTTATATCGGCTAGAGTTATCGCATGAGCAATAGAGAGATTGTTTGCGGTATAGTTTAAATTTACCACGGTTTTTGCCAGGCTCAAAGTAGCTAGATTTACGATGACGCCCCCGGCGGAAGTCGGCAAGACTATTCCTATATTTTGCTCCTCTTGGGAGATCTCCTCTATTTTTTGAGCAAAAGCGAAAACTACCGCGGCTAATTTGTGATTGCTAAGTTTAGTTCCGGTTGCATCGGCAACGCAAAGCTTTTCTCCTTGAATTTTAGCCATTCTCAGCCAACTGTAATGAAGAGGTTGGAGTCTGTCTATATATTTACTCCAAGACTCTATTTGAAGTTCGAATATCGCTTTTTTCAACATCCCCGCATTTGTATTCGACGGCATAGGTTTGCCGAAAGAGACGCCGATATCTCTCTCTCTTAAGGATACATTGTATTTAAGTTTTTCTCTAGCAAAAGAGAATCTACTCCCCCATAGACCTCTTATATAAAAGGGGATGATTGGTACATCTATATCTTTGTCTTTGCATATTAGTTCGAATCCTTTTTGAAATTTACCCAGATGACCGTTTCGTGTGATTGCCCCTTCGGGGAAAAGCGCTACTATTTTTCCCTCTTCCAATTTCCTCTTTACGGCGTTGAAAGAGTCTTTACTGGCTCTTGCGGAGATCGGAATAACGCCGAAAAATTTGAAAAATGGCTTTAAATACCACTTTTGGTATATACTTCTTTCCATAACAAAACTAACTCTTCTGGGACTGGCGATGGAGAGAATGATCCAGTCGATATAGCTTACATGATTTCCAAGAAGTAAAGCTGCGCCATCTTTTGGGAAGTTCTCGACTCCGGACAATCTAAGATGGTATCGAAAAAGAGCGATGATTTTAAAGATCAGTCTTAACAGAAATTGAGGTAGCGTGACAAATGCGTAAAGCGCTCCTAGTGAGACTATGAATATAAGTATTTTAAAAAGCGTGTCGGTACCTAATCCGTTTAATGCACTAAACATCGTTAAAACTAGGAAAATCAACATAAACCAGTTTTGGACGAAGTTGCTTGTTGCCATGACCCGTCCTAATTCATGAGCTTTTGCGCGGTATTGGATTAGGGCGTTTAATACGACTATCAAAAAACCGCCGAATATTCCGAAAATTAAAAACTCCGCCCCCAGAAGATAGATATTCGAAGTTTTCGTTATGGCATAAATTACAAACGCGATTCCGATTGCGCCTATTGGAATCAATCCTGTTTCTATATATTTTTCGGAAAGTTTTGCCGTAAGAACGGAACCTACGGCGATTCCCAAACCGGCAAGAGCCATTATCGATTGTGCGACGATCGTATTTGTTTCGTTACTCACCTCTTTTAAGTGAACGCCGAATATGGCGAGTACGACTTGAGCGACACCGAAAAAGATGCCAAGACCGACGATACTCTCCATTATGACTCTATTTGAAAGGGCGATAGAAAAGTTCTCTTTTAGATATCCGAGTTTTAAATATTTTTGTTTGTCGAATTTTAAGTTTTTATCTCCATTTAAAAATGTGGGTATTTTTTTCGTTAGTTTTACCTGAAATGCCGCAAGCGTTATCAATATAAGTGCGATTGGCCAGACTTGAGAGAGTATTTGATCCGCGGAGGTATGCGTTGAGTCGATAAGAGATTCAAATAGTAGAGAAAATAGCACGGAACTGATTAAAATCGCCAAGATAGTAACCGCTTGAACGATACCGTTTCCTTCCGTCAGATGATCTTTGCCGAACATCTCTTTTATAAGTCCGTATTTTGCCGGTGAAAAAATTGCACTTTGAGCCGCGAGTAAAAATGTCAAAAAGAGAGCGGTTTTGAACATTCCGAAGAAGTAAGATAGAGCGATCAAAACGGTTATAAACAGCGCTATTTTCGAAGAGTGGTGTAAAACTTTACTTTTTGAAAATCTGTCGCTCAAAAATCCGGCGGGTGTAAAGAGCATGATAAAAGGCAGTAGTATCAAAGCGTTTACAAAAGCTGTTAAAACTATTTGAGTTGTACCCTCATACACTTTAAAGATCGTATTTTGAAGGATGATTTTATCACCAAGATCAACAATAGCGTTTAAAAATATGACGAAGATGTAGGGCAGGGCGCCTTCTATTTTCAAAAGCTTTTTCATTTTCGTTCCTTGTTTACGTTCGCCGCCACTCTTTTTTTATGTTCTTGAAGCGTTGCGCGGTTAAAGATAAAAGGTTTTAGTGTAAGTATGATATCGAATATCACTTTTTGCAGTTCATTGTTTTTATTTTTTGTTTTTGAACTTAAGAGTTTGGCTCCCGTCTCGTACTCCAGTTTCGCAAGCTCTTTCGCGCACTTTTGGTAAGCCTCAAAAAGATTTTCGTCTATACCCATCTCTTTTGCTAATTTTGCTATCTTTTTGGCCTCTCTTTCACCGTTTTTATTCTGCATCGCTTTTAGATAACCGATGATAATATCGCTATCGCTGTCAAAATCGATGTTGTTGTCGTTTAGAATCTCTTTGATATGTGAGATAGAGTAGCCTAGGGTCTCTTGAAAATATTTTATAAATTCCAGTATTTTCAATGTTTTTTCATCATATAGGTGCACGTTTGGTTTCGGTTTGTGAGGTTGAGGGAGTAGTCCCTCTTTGACGTAGTATAAGATTGTAGATTTGCTTATACCGCTTTTTGCGGTAAGTTCGGACATTTTAAATCTCATGACGACTCCTTTTGTTCGGATATCGTCATGATACTTTTTTATTTATAAAGTGTCAAGTGTTGCTTTATGCTATTGTTTATTTATGATCAATTCATCGGCTATGAAGTCACCTACGGTAACGGAAGCCGTTTTGTTTTCGTCGATACCTTCGATCGTTACGGTCGTCCATCCGTTACAATCCGTCCGGGATGCCGTTGTAGTTCCAAAGACTTGCGGACCGGCTAGTTTCGGTTGTTCGAGATAGACGTTTTGTGCCGGAGTGTTTTCTATGCCGTTTAACATCATCTTGAATCTGATATCACAGTATGAGCCTGTGTCTTTATAGTCACAGGTGAGTGTATATTGTGTTAATCCAAGACCTGTTAGCGTTACTTTTCTGGAGATGCCTATATGTTTGTTTTCCAGTTGAGCATTCGCATAGATAAACACCGATTTTCCTACCATCGCCGGCACATATCTTAGCTCCGCATAAGCTACGCCGTCTTTAACTTCCGTAATTTCAAATGATGAGGCGGCGGCGTTCATTAGTGTCTGGCTGCACTCGTCGTAACGATATTCGTTTCCTATCGCGAAGCTGACATTGTCGATCGAGCTTGTTTTGTCCGTAGTTATTAAAGATACGCTGTTGTCCGTAAAATCCAAATCTTTTATATCCCAACCTCCGAGATTTTCCGGTTTGTATTGGTTTTCGTTTGCAAGCAGTACGAGAGTATCGTCCGTAGTTATGGGATCGTCCAGTAGATCTATCGTGTAGGGAAACGTAAATTTGGCGTTGTTTTTGTCGAAAGTTCCGCGGTCGTCGTAAAAATAGATAGGATCTTCGCTTTTTATGATATCGCGGAGAGTATATCGATCGTTCTTGTTGAAAACGGTATTTCTAAAGGCGTTTGAGTATAGTTTGGGATTGTTTATAACCCCGGTAGAAATACTTGTGCCGTCTTTTGCTTTATTTCCATAACTATCGACTACATGAATTACGAATCTATCTATAAAAAGACCGTTTTCGAATCTGGTGCCGATGGGTACGATTGCCATACTTGAACTTTTATTTTTTTCGATAACAAGAGGAATTTTCAACTCATAGTCGGAAACCTCTTCATCTTTTAGTTTTATTTTCGCTTTAAAAACCAAATTTGTCGTACCGGATAACTTGTTTATTTTAATGGCTACGTTGTCGGAAGCTTTTATAGACTCTTTGGGAATGGTATAGATAGGTCCTTGTTCGCCCGTATAAGTGATGAAGTTGAAATATTTACCCTCGGTAGCGTTTCTCTCTTCCGCTTCGAGAGTGATGGAGTCTATGATAGCGACATTTGCCGGCGAGTTCGTGTAGATATTGGTAATATCAAAGTAAATTTGACCGATCTCTTCGGTTGAATAAAATCCTTTTTGATTATATGCGTCCGAAAAGCTGAGACTTACTCGGTATGCATTTTTAGCGTCTATCTTTATCTCGCCGACGGTTGTGTTTTCGTCGCTTGTTATCGTTCCGCCGGTATTTGGAGCCTCTTGTGACTGGTTTTGTTCAGGGGTGTCGATATTCGGAGCAGTTTGGGGATTTTGTAAAGCCGCTCTTGATAGTTCGTCCTCAAAATCTCTTACCGATGTTTCACAGCCGGTTGTTAAAACGATCGCCGTAAGTGACAAGGTCAATAGTAGTTTTTTATGAATATTCATATTTAGATTCTCCTAAAGTGTGCTATTGGAGTTAATATCGACTTTAAGAGAAAAAATTTAACGATTTGAGCTTTTTGGAGATAAATTTACATTTGTAACCTAATTTAAATCTCTATTTTTATATAAAATAAGAGTAGTTTTATCCTTGTTTATGTTAAAAAGTGTCAATCTTATATTATAATAGTCCAAAAATTTAAAAGAGAGCGATTATGTCATTTCAACCTTTCGTATTAACTAACGACAAACTTTATGAGCAAAAAGAGGTTGTTCTTGAAAAGATTAAAGAGAACAAAAAGAAGATAGATGAGCTTTTGAAGCTAAAAAACAAGAATTACCGAAATTTCATAACCCCCTATCAAATGATGTCGCAAGAGCTTGAATATCTTTTTACGCCGATATCTCATCTAAACTATGTCAACAATACGAAAGAGAGCGAAGAGGTCTATAACGAGCTTTTACCGGTACTAACGGAATATTCGACCAAACTATCGCAAAACGAAAATATTTATCGTGTTTTTAAAGAGATAGCCGAAAATGAGGAGTCATCTTTAAACGCACAACAAAAAAAAGTGCTTCAAGATAGTATAAAATCATTCGAATTAAGCGGTGTCGCACTTGAAAAAGAGAAAAAAGAGCGTTTGGCGAGGATAAATTTGGAACTTAGCGAATTGACCACCGCATATGCGCAAAATCTTTTGAAAGCTACGGATTCCTACGAAATGATCGTTGAAGATTACGAGGCGGTAAAAGAGCTTCCAAAAAGCGATCTTGAAGCGGCTAAATTTGAAGAAGAAGGAGAGATAAAATATAAATTTACTCTACAACAACCTTCATTCATAGCCTTTATGACATACTCTAAAAATAGAGAGCTTAAAGAGAGACTATATAAAGCATATACTACAAGAGCGCCGCAAAACGACGAATTGATAACAAAAATCTTATCTCTTCGCGACGAGGAGGCTAAATTGCTCGGATTCGAGAATTTCGCCTCTTTGAGTCTTGAGACGAAGATGGCGAAAGATCCTGAAAAGGTGATCTCGTTTTTAAGCCGTTTGGCTCAAAAAAGCAAACCTCAAGCTAAAAAGGAGTTGAAAGAGCTTCAAAAATTTGCCGCTACGCTTGGATTTGAGGGAGAACTTGAAGCTTGGGATATAGCCTATTATAGCGAGAAACTGAAAATCGCCTCTTTGGATGTGGCCGACGAGGTCTATAAACCCTATTTCGAAAAAGAGCGAACAGTAAAAGGGTTGTTTCGTTTTTTAAACAAGCTTTTTGGCATAGAGTTTACAAAAGCGCATACTCCGACATGGCATGAAAGCGTGGAAGTTTACGATCTTTTAAAAGAGGATGAGAAAATCGCTAGAGTTTATATCGATCTTGAAAATCGAAAAGGAAAAAGAGGCGGTGCATGGATGAGTGATTGGGTAACGCACCATAGGAACGAAAGAGGAGAAAAAGTACTTCCGATCGCTTTTATCGTCGCAAATTTTTCACCTGCGTCACAAGAGACACCGTCACTTTTAAGGCCTGACGATGTCGTTACGCTTTTTCATGAGATGGGGCATGCACTTCATCATATGTTAAGTACGGTTGAGGAGCCTTTTGTTAGCGGTATAAACGGGGTGGAATGGGATGCTGTGGAGTTTCCGAGCCAGTTTCTGGAAAATTTTGCCTATGAAGCGAAAATATTGAAATCTTTTGCTAAACATTATCGAAGCGGCGAAGCTTTGAGTCGCAAAATGATCGAAAAACTTCAAAACTCCAAAAATTTTCAATCGGCGATGGCTATGATAAGGCAGATAGAGTTCGCACTGTTTGATATGAAAATTCATATGAAAAAGTTTGACGCAAAAGGGGTACAAAAGATTTTAGATAGCGTCAGAGCGGAGATAAGTGTTGTAAAAGTTCCAAGTTACAATAGATTTCAGTGGGGATTTTCACATATTTTCGCCGGTGGATATGCCGCTGGATACTATAGCTATAAATGGGCCGAAGTTTTAAGTGCCGACGCCTTTTTCAAGTTTATAGATCAGGGGATTTTCAGCCAAAACATCAGTAATGCCTATCTTGAAGAGATACTACAAAAAGGAGGAAGTAGAGAAGCGATGCGAAGTTTTATCGCTTTTAGTAAAAACGAGCCCGATATCGAGGCTCTACTTCGACTAAATGCGATAAAATCATGATTTTTAATCGACCATCTCTTTATCTGTCTGCTTGATCAAAAGTTTTTTCAGGGAGTCGAAAGTTATAGGTTCGCTAAAATAAAATCCCTGATAAGTGGAGCAGTTGTTTTGCTCCAAAAACGCAAGCTGCTCTATATTTTCAACACCTTCGGCTACAATTTTGCACTGCATATTTTTTGAAAGTTGTATGATGGTTGATGCAAGTAGTTGATCCTCTTTATTGTGTTGAACGTTCGAGATGAAAGCTCGATCGATTTTTACCGTATCGATAGGTAGATCTTTTAGATATTGTAAAGAGGAGTAACCGGTTCCAAAATCATCCAAGGAGATCGTTATACCCATCTCTTTTAGCTGATGCATTTTCTCTATTATCTCTTTTATGTTACTACTGAAAACACCTTCTGTGAGTTCGAATTCCAGATAGGAGGTGTCTATTTTTAAAAGG
>CAZNIT010000052.1:0-15226 GCA_964573205.1 uncultured Sulfurospirillum sp.
AAAGCATCTAAGCGGGAAGCCAACTCCAAGATTAATCTTCCCTGAAGATCCCTCGAAGACTACGAGGTTGATAGGCTGGGTGTGTAAGTGGTGAAAGCCATTTAGCTGACCAGTACTAATAGATCGTTTGTCTTACTTATAAACAAACTACAATTCTAAGAGCATCACTTCCTTATTAAGTGTAATGTTACACAATAAGTTTTAATGATGAATTATGAATTTTTAATTAGATAATAGACATTAACATATTAACTTCTCTAAAAACGATAAATCGTTTGGAAAAGGCTTTATATTTTCAATTTTCAATGATTCAAAAGCTTTTTCCAAACGATTCGGGTGGCTATAGAGAGGGGGAAACGCCCTGCTCCATTTCGAACCAGGAAGCTAAGACCCTCTTCGCCGATAATACTGCACCTTACTGGTGTGGGAATGTAGGTCGCCGCCCGTTCGTTTATATAGCCGGTATCGCTACTTTTTCTATTTTTCTATTTTTGTATTCATCTACCATTTTATCTATATTGCTAAATAGTGCTAAACTATGTTCTTCAGCTTCTTGGAAGACATTTATTATTTTATCATGATTGTTTTTATTTGCTAAACAGGTTCCATCTTGTACGCAATTGATATTGCTTGCTACGAGTTTGTGCAATTGTGTATGATGAGTTGTTATTTTTGAATAAAAAGGTGAATGACTGAAAAGTTTTTTCCCTTCGTTATTCAACCATTTTCCAAAATTACACTTTGTTTCATCCGCAAATTCCGCAGGGTTAACGTTTGCGTTTGCCACACTTGAAAATGCTCTATTTTTAAAATATATATGATCGATTTTAAGTAGAGTCGTTAAAAGTTTATAATAGCTATATTGTGCTTTTTCGTTTGTTTGAGTGATATCATGATCTAGTATTTGAATTGTGTTGTCGAAATTATTGATGGTGTTTTGAACATTTGTCGATAGAGTATTCATCTCTTGGGAGTTTGTTTGAATTTCACTTGCTTGTTGTTGTAGGGTTTGAATCGTCAGAGAAATTTCGGAGGTTGCTTTTTGCGTATTTTCAGCCAGTTTTCTGACTTCATCGGCGACTACGGCAAAACCTCGACCGTGTTCTCCGGCACGCGCCGCTTCAATTGCGGCGTTCAATGCCAAAAGGTTTGTTTGATCGGCGATATCTTTTATGAGATTTACTACGGAAGTTATCGTGCCTACATTCTCATTTAGAGATTGGATGGAGATTCCGCTTTGCGATATCATATCGTTCAAATTTTCGAGTTCGTTAATAACTTTTTTGATATCATAAGATGTTCGTCGTGAGTTTTCGGAAACTTTCTGCAACTCTTTTGAAATTTCATCCGAGACGCTATTTGTAATTTTTAAATCTTTGGTAATAACGTCAAGACCACCCTTGATACCGTTTCCAATTTTACTGAATTTTGAAGTAAGGCTTCCTCTTATCTGATCTTTGACATTGTGTTTCATAACGTTTACCGCTTGTTCTATTGCGCGAGCCGTGATGTTGAATTCGCTGTGAAGACCTTGAGGAAAAGTACTTCTATATAGTTTCCCCTGATTTATCTCTTTTATAGTATTTCTTGTTTCACGAAGGAGAACTTCGGTTTGATCGAGCATATCGTTGATCGCCCAAGCAGTCTTTTCAAGGTCGCTTTTATCGTTTGTAACCCAGATGCGTGACGATAATTTTCCTTCGCTTGCAAGCGTAGATACTTTATATATCTGTTTTAAAAGCTCTTTATCACTATGCGAATCATCGCTTGAGGATAGAAAAAGAGATAATCCGATCATTACAATACCACCGGTAAATGCGATGAAATTTTCATTTACGAGCATAAATAGCGCGAGTGAAACTGCGGTAATAAATAAAATAGTAAAGTTAATATTTTTGAAATTCTTACTCATGCCAAAGCTCCCATTTGAAGTTGATGTATAAATTTTTCATAAGTGGTTTTATTGTCGTTTAAATATTCGTTTAGAAGTTTTTCGGAAGCGCTGATCCCGCCTCTACTCTCCGCATCGTTTAATAGTTTATATATTTTCGTTATTTCTTCGATCGCATCGGATGAGGGTTTTCTTCTGACCGATGTGTATCCTAATATATTTCCGTTAGAATCGAGATCGGCTGTAATATATGCAAATACCCAGTAGTACCCTCCATCTTTTGCGAGATTTTTTACAAAGCCGAAAAACTCCTTTTTTTGCGAGATCAGATCCCATACGAGTTTAAATGCCACTCTAGGCATAAAGGGATGTCTTATCAAATTATGATTTGCTCCTATAATTTCATTTTTTTCATAGCCACTAATATTTATAAAGATACGGTTACCGTATGTAATAACACCTTTTGAGTCGGTTTTAGATACGATAAAATCGTTTTCGGATAAAACCTTCTCGTTGTTAGTGATATTTTTTGGTGCATCGTTTTTAGTCAATTTTTTATGTTTCATATGCTACCTTCTATATATTGATATACTATGGATATCGACTTTTTGAAAAATAGTTTTAGGAGTTGACGATGAAAATAAAAATATTAGTCAGCAGTTGTTTATTAGGGGAACGAGTTCGTTATGACGGTATAGTAAAAAAGAGAAACGAATCGCTTTATAAATTATATAAAAAGGGTTTTGTCGTACCTATTTGTCCGGAAATAGCCGGGGGACTCGCAGTTCCGAGATTACAGAGTGAAATTTCCGTAGATACAAACAAGGTTATAAATAAAAACGGTAAAGATGTTACTTCGTATTTTCTTAAAGGAGCAGATGTTGCGCTTGATCTTTGTATGAAATACAATATAAAAGTGGCGATATTAAAATCAAAGAGCCCTTCTTGTTCTAGCGGTTTGATTTACGACGGTACGTTTGAAGGAAAGTTAAAAAAGGGCAAAGGAGTAACATCAAAAATTTTGGAATTGAACGGGATTTCGGTATATGACGAACATCAAATAAAAAAAGCACTATATTTTGCCGGTATAGATTTTAAAAATCTTCTTCATGAACAAATTTTAGCCTAATAGGTTTGTAGATAATGTTTTTACAAGAAATTTTAAGTTCGTTTTTCTCGGATATTTCATATCCGCAATTAGCTTTATCTATTATACCTACTCCTTCGGTGTCTATGAATTGTTCATACTTATTAAAAGGTAGAGAGAGCATAGTCGTGCCGTAATCGTTTAAAATCGATTCAAATCTTAGACCGCTAAAATTGACGTAGGTATCAAAAAGAATTCCTGTGTCGGTTTTTTTATATCTTTTCCCGTCCGTTTCACAGATAATGGTGTTTTTAATTCTAAGAAGCTGTCCTTTATTTTGTATATCCAGCTTGCTTAGAAGGTATATTTTTATCTTTTTGTCGGGTTTGATTTTTGTAACGGACTCTTTTGTATTTAGAGTTATATATTGAGGGTTGAGATTTATCGTTTGATCAAGTCGCGAGGCTTTGTATCTTATGGGTAACTCTTTTTTCGGTAGAGTTGTATTTAATTCGGTAAAAATGGTCGGGTTTTGTCGGACATGTTTTAACAGTTCTTTATTTTTCTCGTAAATTTTGCGAATATATCTTGAGTTGTTCGTATCAATCGGCAGAAATAGTTCGGGGTTGTGCCTGTAATAATTGTAATCGTTCAGCTCGGATTTAATAAGAAGAATATCGTCTATTTTTTTTTGGAGATCTCTCTTTTTTTCTTCTATGAGTGTTGTATTTAAATCAAGATAAGGTTGGGTCGAATATTTGTAGGGAATACTGTTCTTTTTGATCATCTTCTCAAAATTTTTCAAGGATGTAAAAGAGTTAGATAATTCGTTTTGAGGAATAAAGTCAAGAGATTTCGTAAAAAGCTCTTTTACTACTACCTGTTGATTTTTCGATACCTTTTCAATCGCTCTTTTAAACTCCTCTATGTTCCTAAGCGAGCGTTTTATAGTCTTTTTAGATTTTTCATACTCTAAGAGCGAGTCTGTTAGAATATGAAAAAACAGAATATGTTCACCTCCGCTTTTCACCTCCTTTATATAGCTATCTCCGAATTCGGATAAAAAACCCGGATTATGTAAATCAAACTCTATTTTATCATTTTGTAAGACCTTTTTAAATACGGTGATATCTTGATAGATCATGTATGTCAGGGTATAACTGTTGATATGGGGATTGTCAAAAATCTTTTTGACGAAATGGTTGTTGAAAAATTGTCTATTTTTAGTAATGCCTAAATGCTTAAATAGATATTGTAAATCAGTTAT
Source organism: uncultured Sulfurospirillum sp. (assembly GCA_964573205.1). Lineage (GTDB taxonomy): Bacteria > Campylobacterota > Campylobacteria > Campylobacterales > QNZT01 > QNZT01. The sequence continues at coordinate 4,246 of CAZNIT010000052.1, forward strand.
TCGTATAAGCTTCAATTTATGATTTGAGTTTTGGACAAGTGTGGTACATTTTGGTTTGAAAAAGGGAGTTTTTTTTATCGTGCCCTCATAACTGTCGTAACCGTAACCGCATTTGTCGTTTTTTATGGAGATATCCGCATATAAGATGCCTGATAAAAGGAGGAGTGAGAAAAAGAGTGTTTTGAATCGCAAAATTGTCTCCATAAGTAAAATATTATTTCATAACGATATGATTTTAGCAAATAAAATTTTACATTATTATTAAATTATACTAAAATTTTGTCATTTGAGAATAAAACCAATAAGCTTTTAAGTTTCTTTTGTATAATATCACTGCTCAAATAATTTTGCGCCCTTAGCTCAGCTGGATAGAGCATTGGTTTGCGGTACCAAAGGTCGCAGGTTCGACTCCTGCAGGGCGCGCCACTTTTATTACCACACTAAACAAAATCTCAAACTTATACTTTATTTTACCAATTTTCTTTAAAACATATCTCGAAGATGTTATAATCAATAAAATTATATATTATGGAGTATTGAAGATGGAGAATCTGGATTATCTATCCTTGGGAATAGGAGTTGGTGTCGGTATTTTGTTGTGGGGCATAAAAAGTTTTTTTACCGTAAGGCACTATAAAAAGGAGTTGAAGGATTATAAAAATCATCTTGAGAGACAGATGAAACTGACGCAAGAGGGAAGCAAGAAGCTTGAAGAAGATTTTGAAAAACTAAAAAAAGAGAATGAAAATCTTCGTGTAACCGTAAAAACGCTTGGTCAAAAACCGGGTAGAAACGAACTTAGACTTTTAAATATATATGACTCCGCTCTTAGAAAGATGATGCTAAAAGCCCCGGGCTTTGCGCAAGGATGGGAACTCTCTATGCAAGAGGCGGAAAGAGAGTACGAAGAGAATGAAAAAGGTCTCAAAACGGTTATCAAAAAAGTTTTCGGACCAAGCATCACCCACAAAAGCGATGTAAGCGATACTACTACTGACCAGAATATGTAGAAGAGACTAAAGAACCTCTTCTTTTCGTTTTATTGGCATCCATCGGTTTAAGAGGTTTAAAAAACTCATAAACCAATGGATTTTCATCTTTGAATTTGATATAGATTAATATATTTTCTTTATCTTTTGATTGATAAACTTTATATTTTTCACACTCTTTATTTATGATGCTCATATGAAAATAAGGATTATTTTTGGCATTCATATCTTTAAAAGGCAGTATCGATTCAAAGCGAACCAGCTTCTTTAGATCAGGTTTCAAAAGCCAAGTTACATACGGATAGTCTATATCGAAAATCGAATTTGTGCTTTGCATATCGACGAGAGAGTTTTCTTGACCGCGTATCGAGAACTTTGTGGCATAAAATATATCTTTTTGCATCATCGCAAGGATTCTTTGGTTTGTGAAAGCGCTTTGACTCTTTTTTTCGAAAATTTGATTTGATTTTTGTAGATTCGCAACACTTGTATATAAAAAATAGACGATCATTCCGAGTAAAAAAACCGATATGATAAGTTCTATAAGTGTGAAAGCGTTTCTTGATTTTTTCATTTTATCTCTATCTTATATGCATAAGTCGATTGATTTTTATTTGAGACGACGATTTTATTGAAGATCAGTGTTACGCTTTGTGCCAAAGGATTTTGGTTTTGTGTCAAGTCGCCGTCATATTCGCCCAAAGGCGAGAACGTTGTGTATTCTTCCTGCGAATATGATACCTTCTCTTTTTTTAGGTATTGTCTTATCTCATCATCTTTTATGTCGTAACCGTCTCTTAAAAATTCGTAGAACTCTTTTTCTTTATGGTGATATTTCGGGTTGTTATGCATAAGTGCGATGGAACTTTTTCGATCGAACTTAGCTTTTTCGTAAAGAAATTCGAAATTATTTTTACCGTTTAACGAGATTTGGAAAAGTCCGGTGGCCACTACCGCTAAAATAGCGACGCTTACGAGTACTTCTATGAGAGTGAAAGCGCTTCTACTCATAACTATCGATCCGTTTTTGATTTTTGTGCGTAAATAGTGTGAGCGCTTCTTGTAGGCTATTAGTTTGGTTTACATCTTCGAAATATGGAGGGAATATGATATAGCGTCCATCTTGTTCTACTATATAGTTGGAGCTGCTTCCGTTTGGAAATACCGTAAATTGAAAGCAGACTTTGTAAAGTTTATCGTCTATAACTACGGGAGAAAAGTTTATCTCCCTTTCGTTTGCGAATTGGTCGCTTTTATAAACTTTCAGGTTTTTGAACATTTTCGGTTTTATATCGATCTTCATATCCTCTTGATATTCCCCGTTTAAAAAGAGTGCGCTTTTTTCGCAGTTGTCATATAGGTATAGATCAACTCTCACTCCCTCCTTATGTTTTGTGCGCATAATCTCACGTAAAGAGCCGAGTTCGGCTATTTTCATATACCGTTTTGTATCGAAGCGTCCAAGAACTAGAGAATATACTATACCTATAATGACGACGACTATCATCAGTTCAAATAGGGTAAAAGCGTCTCTTTTTTTGTTCAAATTCGGTTCTTTCGTTTTATTTGTAAAAATCTTCTTAATAAAAGCTTACTATTATACCAAATAAATTTTATGCTATCATAAGGAAAAGAGGTTTTAATTAAGTTTATAAATGTGAGAAGATAGATGAAAAAGAAAAAAGTGTTGCTATTGGAAGATGATGTAATGCTCAATGAAACGGTTGAAGAGTATCTTCAAGAACAAGGATACGATGTAGAATGCGTGGAAGATGGAGAGGAAGCTCTTGATTTGATATATGAAAATAGTTACGACATTTTACTACTTGATGTAAAAGTGCCTCAGATGAACGGTTTCGATCTTTTGACGGAAATTCGAAAAAGAGAGATCACCACACCGGCGATTTTCATCACATCGTTTGATTCGATAGATGATTTGAGCAAAGGATATGAGAGCGGATGTGACGATTATATAAGAAAACCATTCGAACTCAAAGAGCTTTTAGTTAGAATGGAGACGATTTTAAAGAGAGATTTTTTTCATTCCAATAGTGAAAAAATCAAAATAGACGAGAACATCGAATATGACATAAGCGGAAACCTTTTATATATAGACGGTGAAAAGGTGGTGCTAAATAAAAAAGAGTCAAGATTGTTAAAACTTTTTTTGCAAAATAGAGAACAGATTATCTCTCATGAGAGAATATACGATACCGTGTGGGACTATGATGAAAACGCGTCCGAAGCGTCGCTTAGGACATATATAAAAAATTTAAGAAAAGTATTAGGTAAAGAAAAAATTGTCAGTATCAAGAAGCAGGGCTACAAATTTACACAGGGCTGAGAGAAAGACGCTTTTTGCGTTTTTGTTTCTCTACTCGATATTTTCAATCATTATATTGGCATTTTTGGCTTTTATATATTATAACCTTCAAAAAGATTTGATGCTGGAGGGACAAACAAATCGCCTTCAGGAAGATTCGTTTTTATTGATATCCAAGCTAAAATATCTTCATGAACACTTTGAAGAGGAGCAGGTATATCCCCGGTTTGAAAATTTTAGATCCGCTATCTACGACAGTAGTAAAAAGCTAATTTTTACTACGCTCAAAGAGGAGAGCGTGAACCTCGACAAAACATTGTACTCCGTTAATGACAACATACATTATATAAGGCTTCTTGAATCGTACTATCTTGGTACGATGTATGTAGTCATCGAGATAAGCGATGACGGTGTTTGGCTAAATTTCGTCAAAACGGAGGTTATAGCTTACGGTACCATACTGTTTTTGATTTTTCTATTTGTGGGGTATTATCTTCTTAAATTGATGCTTCGTCCGATGAGAAACACTCTTAGTTTTTTGGATCGCTTTATTAAAGATACGACACATGAGTTAAATACGCCCGTAACCGCGATTTTGACAAATATCGAGATGATCGATCAAAAGAAGCTCGATCCGATTGTGGCCAAGAAGATCAGGCGTATAGATATAGCATCAAGAACAATTTCAAATATCTATAAAGATTTGACATTTACGGCTCTTGGCAATAAAGTTATATCTAAAGATGAAAGTATAGATCTTTATAAATTATTAAGCGAACGAATAGAATACTTCAAAATTATAGCTTTATCGAAAAATATAGAGTTTATTACGAGTTTAAAGCGGAATGTTTTTATATATATTGATAGAACGAAGATGACCAGAGTCATAGACAACCTACTTTCAAATGCGATAAAATACAATAAAAAAGCCGGTTATATTAAAGTGACGCTTGAAGATGGCTATATAGAGATAGAAGACGGGGGTATTGGTATTTCGCAAAAAGATATCGATGCGGTTTTCGATAGATTTTCCAGATTTAACTCCAGTGAGGGGGGATTTGGATTGGGATTGAATATCGTAAAGTCCATATTGGACGAGTACGGCATAAAGATTAAATTCATTTCTAAAGTAAATAAAGGAACAAAAGTGAGGGTATATTGGGAAAAATTATAAATGTAATCTTTTTGCTCTCTTTTTTAGGTATGAAGATACAAGGTTTTGCGAAAGAGAATATATATGAAGAGAATTGCATGAGATGTCACAAGCAGATGTCTTTGGGAATGCAGAAGATCTTTATGAGGTATCTTTTGAAATATAGCAGTGAAATGCCGGTTAAATCGGCTATAATAGACTTCTTAAAAAATCCGAACTATTTTACGTCCGCACTAAGAAAAGATCAGATTGCACGTTACGGATTGAAGACGAAAACCACCCTGACGGATGAAGAGTTGGAGAAGGCCGTCGATATTTATTGGGAAAAATATAAGATATTTGGTAAATTAAAGTGAAAATTTAAATAAAAAACAATATAATTTCCACGATTACTTCACTTTTGTATTTTATAATTGTGTTGTAATTAAAATTTAAGGAGAACAGATGAGAAAAGTTTCGGGTGTTGCAGCTACCGCCTTGCTTCTTGCAAGCTTTGCTACGACAACGGTATCAGCTGATCCCGCGAAAGGTCAAAAGCTTTACCTTAAAAAGCTGAAAAAACCCTGTGGAATAAACGGTGCCAAAATGGCGGCTAAACATACTCAGGATGAATGGGAAGAGTTGAAAGAGGGCGGTAAACTTGAAGATGAAATAAAGAAAATATGTCCTAACGTTAAGGATGTAAAAGATAAATATCTTGATGATCTGTTCGATTTCCTCTATGAGTACGGCAGTGACAGTGGAAATGTCCCATCTTGCTAAATTTTTAGCATTATAATTTAAATCAAACTTAAACAAGGAGAAAATATGAAAAAAGTGGTTTTAACGGTTTTAGCACTAGGTGCGATGAGTTTTTTAGCGGCTGACGGTGCGGCGCTTTATAAGAAATGTGCGGGATGCCATGGTGCAAAAGGTGAGAAAAAAGCTCTTGGTAAATCTGCGGTAATTGCCGGTTTGAGTGCCGACAAGATCGTTGAAGATCTTAAAGGTTACAAAGCGGGAACACTTAACCTTCATGGAATGGGCGGTCTTATGAAAGGCCAAGTAGCTTCTTATTCCGATGCGGATATGAAAGCCGTTGCCGAGTATATCCAAAGTTTAAAGTAATAAATATATAATAAAAATCAAAATAATTAAGGAGAAAATATGAAAAAAGTAGTTTTAACGGTTTTAGCATTAGGTGCGATGAGTTTTTTAGCGGCTGACGGTGCGGCGCTTTATAAGAAATGTGCGGGATGCCATGGTGCAAAAGGTGAGAAAAAAGCTCTTGGTAAATCAGCTGTTATCTCCGGTCAAGATGTTGCGAAAACAGTAGAACAACTAAAAGGTTACAAAGCGGGTACTTTAAATCAACACGGAATGGGCGGTCTTATGAAAGGCCAAGTAGCTTCTTATTCCGATGCGGATATGAAAGCCGTTGCCGAATATATTCATGGTCTAAAATAACTAAAATTTTCATTCCGGAAGTTTATCCGGGATGAAAAACTCATCTCTCTCAATTTCTTATTCGAATCCACTTCGAAATTTTCTAATTATCAGAAATTCTAATCTTTTATGCTATACTTATGCTATACTCCAAATCGAACTTCTAAAGAAAGGGAATAACTAAATATGGACGAATACGGGATCGTCGAAGCGATAAAGGAAGATAATTATATCGCGATAAAAAAAGCTATAAAAAACGGAGCGAATCTTGATATGATCGTTGAAAACGAATTAAATGAAAACGAAGAGACTCTTTTGTTTTATGCTTTGCACCATAAATGTTCGTTCGAGAGTATGAAACTACTTATAGATAATAGTATGGATATTTACTCTACCGACGCACAAGGCGTCTCTTTACTTGATGAAGCGATAGTAAACGGTGATCTCGAGCTTGTCAAATATCTTGTCGAAGAGAAAAATATGGATGTAAATATTACGAAAAGAAAGAGCGGTTTTACTCCTCTTATGCAAGCGGCTTGTTACGGATATGAGGAGATCGCCGGTTATTTGCTCGATAAAGGCGCTGACATAAATGCCAAAGATTCGACAAATCTGAACGTAATGGAATATACGAAAAAACTTCGTAGAAAATCTATGCAAAATTTTTTGGAAGAGTATATCTCTAACCGCTGATATATAAACTATCACGAAAAGTAACATTACCATGACAAATAAAAGTTAAAGTTCGTTTTGCCAATGTAACCATTTGCTACTTATCCCCATTTAAAGTATCTTGTGTTACTATTAAAAGATACCTTAAACTAGGAGGCTAGATGGAAGTGAATTTCGCTATAGAGGGACTGAAATTTATGTTTCTCGGTATGACGACGGTCTTTCTTTTCTTGCTTTTGCTTATAAATATATTGAAACTACAGGCAAAACTCGTAAACAAATATTTCCCCCAAAAACCCGCATCGGTAGCTCCGGTAAAAGCTGTAAGCAAAAAGGCGGCAGTTTCCGAAGATGAAGAGGTTATAGCGGCGATTACGGCGGCTATAACAGAGTACAAAAAAGGATAAATAAAGTATGGCAAAAAAACTTATTGATATAATGGATACGACGTTCAGGGACGGTTTTCAGTCCGTATTCGGCGGTCGTGTATTGATGGAAGATTTCTTCCCTGCGCTTGAGGCGGCAAAACATGTGGGAATTAGCCATTTTGAGTTCGGCGGCGGGGCAAGATTTCAGAGTCTTTTCTTCTATCTCAATGAAAACGCTTTCGATATGATGGATAGATTTAGAGAAATCGTAGGTCCCGAGGCGAATCTTCAAACACTCGCTAGAGGTGTAAACACCGTGATGCTTGATACCGGAAGTAGTGAGCTTATCGATCTTCATGCAAAACTTTTTAAAAAACACGGTACCACTACAATCCGTAATTTTGATGCGCTGAATGACGTCGAAAACTTGAAATATAGCGGCGAGTGTATAAAAAAACACGGATTAAACCATGAAGTGGTCGTCACACTTATGGATCTGCCTCCAGGATGTAGCGGTGCACATGATGTGGCCTTTTATGAAAAAGTTTTAAGAGAGATTCTTGATTCCGGAATAGAGTATGACAGTGTTTGTTTTAAAGACGCAAGTGGAACTTCGAGTCCTCATAAAGTTTATGAAACCATAAAAATGGCTAAAGGGCTTCTTCCCGAAGATGTTCATGTCAGACTTCATACGCATGAAACCGCAGGGGTTAGTGTTGCTTGTTATCTTGCCGCATTGGACGCCGGAGTTGACGGTATAGATTTGGCTGCGAGCCCCGTTAGCGGAGGGACTTCGCAACCCGATATCCTTACTCTGCTTCATGCCACGAAAGGATCTAATTTCGATTTGGGAGGGCTTGATATAGAGAAGGTATTGGAGTACGAAGAGGTACTTAAAGATTGTCTGAGTGATTATTTCATACCGCCCGAAGCCACTCAGGTTTCACCGCTTATTCCCTTCTCTCCGATGCCTGGCGGCGCATTGACGGCAAATACTCAAATGATGAGAGATAACGACTCGCTTGATAAGTTTCCTGAAGTGATCAAAGCGATGAGAGAGGTTGTCGAGAAGGGAGGATACGGAACGTCCGTAACACCCGTATCGCAGTTTTATTGGCAGCAGGCATATGCGAATGTCATGTTCGGACCTTGGAAACAGATAGCGCCGGGATACGGTAGAATGGTACTGGGATATTTCGGTAAAACTCCTGTAAAACCGGATCCTGAAGTTGTCGAATTGGCGAGTAAACAACTCAAGCTCGAACCTACGACAAAAAGTGCACTCGAGCTAGCCGATGCCGATCCGGAAAAATCGATGAAACATTTTGAAGATATTTTAAAACAAAATGGTATAGATCTGACGGATGAAAATCTTTTTATAGCTGCGTCTTGCGGAGATAAAGGTATAACTTTCCTAAAAGGCGAAGCGAAAGTAAACGTAAGAAAAAACAGTACACAGAATACAACAAAAGGAAGTAATGAAATGGCTGGTCAATATACGGTAGTCGTAAACGGTAAGAAATATAATGTAGATGTGACGGAAGGTCATGACGGTCAAGTCGCGGTTACGAACGCCGCTCCCGTACAAAGCGGCGCTCCCGCTGCCGCAGAGCCTGCAACCGGCGGAGGGAAGGGGAGTGTAGAAGTACATTCTCAAACACCCGGAAATGTTTGGAAAATCGTAGCCAATATCGGCGACGCTCTTAAAGAGGGAGATACTATTATGATTCTCGAGGCTATGAAGATGGAGATCGATATTCCGGCACCAAAAGATGGTGTGCTCAAAAGTTTGGAGGTAAATCCTAACGATGCGGTGACGGACGGTCAACTTTTAGCGACGATGGAGTAATCCATGAAAATAAAGAATTTTCTTTTATCTCTTTTTGTCTCATTGACGTTGGTATTGCCGAGTTTCTTAAATGCCGGCGGTACCGCGGTGCATGAAGAGGTAACTAAAACAGCTGTTTCGCAGGATGACGCATATGAACACAAAACGGTAACGGAACTGTTTAAAAGTTTTTATCATACAACAGGATTGAACGCCATATTTAATCCGAAAGAGGGAGTAAAGGCGGCGGATGGTCAAGAGATGACGACTTTCGCTCAAAGCGGCGGTAGAATCATCATGTTTATCGTCTGTTTTATACTACTTTATCTTGCTGTCGCAAAAGGGTTCGAACCTCTTTTGTTAATTCCGATAGGATTCGGCGGTATTTTGGCTAATATCCCCATCGCAAATCTAGCGGGTGACCATGGAATGCTCGGTATCATATATAATATGGGTATCGCGAATGAATTTTTTCCTTTATTGATATTTATGGGAGTTGGAGCGATGACGGATTTTGGTCCTTTACTTGCAAATCCTAAAACCGCTCTATTGGGCGGTGCGGCTCAATTTGGGATATTCGGATCGCTTGTCGGAGCCGCGGCGCTTGCTCAAGCGGGTGTTTTCGACTTCAGTATGAAACAAGCTTCGGCTATTAGTATTATCGGAGGAGCCGACGGTCCTACGTCCATATTTATTGCGACGGAGTTGGCGCCCGAGCTTCTTGGAGCCATAGCCGTTGCGGCATATTCGTATATGGCGCTTGTTCCTGTTATTCAACCGCCGATTATGAAAGCTCTTACTACCGAAAAAGAGCGTCAAATTAAAATGGTGACGACAAGACAAGTTTCTAAATTGGAAAAAATGCTTTTTCCGTTGATAGTTTTGATGTTGACGATTTTAATACTTCCCGATGCGACACCGTTGATCGGAGCGTTGTGTTTTGGTAACTTCGCAAAAGAGACCGGGGTTGTTGACAGATTAAGCGATACGATGCAAAATTCGCTTATTAATATAGTTACGATCTTTTTGGGACTCGGTGTGGGATCGAAGCTTGCGTCGGATAAGTTTTTAGTGGCGGAGACTCTTGGAATCATGGTAATAGGTCTTCTTGCATTTGCCGCCGGTACGGCTGCGGGTGTTTTGATGGCGAAGCTTATGAACAAGCTTTCAAAAGAGCCTATAAATCCGCTTATCGGTGCGGCCGGTGTTTCAGCTGTTCCTATGTCGGCAAGAGTCGTGAGTAAAGTCGGACAGGAGTATAACAAGTCCAATATATTGCTAATGCATGCTATGGGGCCGAACGTCGCAGGAGTTATCGGGTCGGCGGTTGCGGCCGGTGTGCTTTTGTCAATATTTAAATAATAAATCGCATTTCCGATTTTATATATAAATTTTAGAAATAAGGGATATAAGATGATCACAAAAGCGGATCTTCAGGCGTTGGGTATATCTGATGTAAAAAATATCTATTACAATACGGATTATGATGAACTATATAGACACGAAGTGGAGCAAGACAAAGAGGGAGTTTCCGCCAACGGTGCCGTGATGGTTGATACGGGTATTTTTACCGGAAGAAGTCCAAAAGATAAGTATTTTGTCAATCAACCGCCTTCAAATCAGTATATTTCATGGGGTGATATAAACCAACCCGTCTCTAAAGAGGTCTTTGACGAGCTTTACGATAAAGCGAGAAAAGAGTTCGAGGGAAAAGATATCTATGTTCAAGATCTCTTTTGCGGTGCGAGCGAAAGTAGCAAGAAAAAAATTAGAGTTATAACCGAGATAGCTTGGCAGGCTCATTTTGTCAGAAATATGTTCATAAGACCGACGCAAGAGGAACTTGAAGATTTTAAACCCGATTTCGTTTTATATAACGCTTGTAAAGTCGTTGACGATCAGTGGCGAAAACACGGACTAAATTCAGAAGTTTTCGTAGTTTTTAACATTGAGGAAAATGTCGCGATTATCGGCGGTACTTGGTATGGCGGGGAGATGAAGAAGGGTATCTTTTCGATGATGAATTATTGGCTTCCTTTAGAAGGGAAACTTCCGATGCACTGTTCGGCCAATGTAGGTGACGATAACGATACGGCTCTTTTTTTCGGGCTCTCGGGAACAGGTAAAACGACACTTTCGGCCGATCCGAAAAGAAGATTGATCGGCGATGACGAGCATGGCTGGGATGATGAAGGTATTTTTAACTTTGAAGGCGGATGCTAT
>CAZNIT010000053.1:0-13508 GCA_964573205.1 uncultured Sulfurospirillum sp.
ATGGACAAGATTATCTCCCGGATAAAAAGTTTGATGGTATTGTATTTTGCTGTCACAGGCTATAAGCTCAATCTCATAGTTTGAGAAACTATGCATAATCGCTTCGAATTCAGCAAAAAATTTTCCGAGCAACTCTTTGTCGATCGAGCCTGAAGTATCAATTGCGACGATTATTTTAAGAAGTTCGCTTCCAAGAGAGGGGAGGGCGATTCCTTGATGGATGTAGCGTTTGTTCGGAGGGAAAAAGCGATAATCGTCTTTTCTAAAGTGATCTAAATATTTGTGAAGTTCATCTCTCCAATCGATTTGACTCTCATATATTTTTGGAAAAAATCTCTCAAGATCTTTCGGCAGTTCGTTGCTGTTTATAGTTTTTTGTAAAAGTTGTTCAAGAAATTCGATATCGACACTCTCTTGATCTACTATTTTTTCACTTTTTCGATCTTGCTCTATATAATCTTTTTCATCGATTTCACTCTCTAAAACGGCATATATCTCTTCTGCGTACATTCCGTCAAATCTGCTTTGATAGTTGATTCTTTCGGGCGGATAGAGATTGTTCTTTAAAAGCATGGAGTTTATCGCGTAGTCGGTTGCAAGTTGCCAAAGCCGCGATTCTCTTTTTTGTTCGCGATTTTGATGGCAAAGGGCATAGTGCATACCGGCGTTTGCCAACATAAATTCGATCTCCTCGATACCGCATTCGTTTAAAAAGTCGCTGTTGTATTTAAACAATATGCCGTTACTTTCGAAAGATTCTATATCGTCATTTTGTTCAAATTTCAGCGCGGAGGCGATAGAGCCGAAGTAGGGGTGCTCCAGCATTAGTTTGGATTTTGCTTTTTCAAGTTTTTTTGCGATAGTGTTCATGACAAAAGATAACTGAACTTCTCCACCCATTTTTGCCAGATGGGAGAGTTCTCCACATTAATAGAGTTTTTTTGCATATCTTTTACAAGCATGATCGAAAACTCGCTAGGAAGAGTGAGTGAAAACTCCAAGACATTGTCTATCTCCTCCTTTTTGTAAGAGTTTTTCAAGCTATTTACTATTGCGGCGCATAGCGCGAAAAGTACTTTCGTATCCTCTTCGTCGATCTCTTTTATCTTCGCTTCTAATATCGATTTTATATCCGGTAGTTTATGCATTACCTTTTTAAACGCCATAAAATCGACGGCGCTCTCTTTTCCTACGGCTGCGGTGATTGCTTCTATCATGAGTGATTCGCTGATGCCGCTTGAGAGGATTTTGTGTACATACTCCCATGATCTCGGTGTCGGAAAAGATTTTTCATTTTTTGTCGGATCAAAATTAAAAAGACGGCTTTGATCAAATTCCAAATATCCGATGAGGGTGGAGTCTATATCGTTTTTATACGCCCACTCTTTCCAATCCTCAAAATCCACCGACATCTCCAAATGTACGAAACGATTCGCCAAAGGCGGCGGCATACGATATGTAACACCTCTATCGTTTTCACGGTTTCCGGCGGCAACTATACTCCAGTTTTCCGGTAATTTGTAGTTTCCGACTTTTCGATCAAGTACCAGTTGATATGCGGATGCTTGAACCGAGGGGGCGGCCGTATTTATCTCATCGAGAAAAAGAATACCTTTTGAGTTTCTATCTTTTGGCAGAAAATCGGGAGATGCCCATGCGGCTTGATTGTTCTGTTTATCGAAAAAGGGTATCCCTTTTAAATCGGTGGGATCCAAAAGCGAGAGTCTAAGATCGATGAACTCATAGTCATAATCGTTTGCGATCTGTTTTACTACGGAGGATTTTCCGATTCCCGGAGGTCCCCAAATGAAAGTGGGAAGTTTCTCTTTTGTAAAGTGAGTGAGAGCTTCATATATTTGTGATGATTTCATAAAGTCATATTCCTAAATTGTTAAGTATGTTCTGTGTAAAGGTCTTATTCTCTTTTAGATAGTTCAATAATCTATGATCGATTTGAAGTTGTTGAAGCCACTTTATATCCAACGCTTCGTTAAGGGCTAAGTGGCAGTTTATCTCGAAGTCGTCTTTGTTGTAGAGAACTTCTAAAATCTCTGTAGGAGTGTTTTGATTTAAAGCTAAAGAGGAGTCGATCTCTTTGTCGTTTTCTTCAAAGAGTTTTTCAAGGATATTTACAGGCGTATTCGGATTTGCGGCTATATGCGCATATAGATTTTTATTTTTTAAGTTGTAAAGTCTTTTTAGTTGGTGTCGAGTTAAGACCGGGTTTGAGCATAGATGCTTAAGAGTCTCTTCGTCATTTTGCTCTATGAGCGTATCGGCGACCTCTTTTTCGATATTTTCGTTTTCGCCTATGATCGAAATTGAAGTCTTTAAAAGTAGAAATCTCTTTTTGTCGATTTTTTGGTATCGCCAGAGTGCTTCTATATCCGTTAATTTCTCAAAAAGTTCATTTGTCAGATTTCTGTTTTTACAAAGGCTCTCTTTTATCTTAATATCTGCCCTTTCAAAAATTCGCTCTTGTAAATGCGGCGCAAGAGAGGGATTTTGAGCCAAAAAATAGTCGATCTCTTCGTCATTTAAACGAAACGCTTTTGTGAGAGTTTTTTTATTTGCAAAAGGGTTGAAAGATACGGCCTCTTTCAAAGTGGACGCTCTTTTGATGCCGCTTTTGCTTCGTTTGATCTTTATGTCGGGTAGATCGAACATAACTTCCAAAAGATCGGGGTTTTTGTTCAAAAGAGCTATCTCGAATATGGAAACGGGAGAGTAGTAAGTTGCGGGATCGAATCTCTCTTTTTTGAAAAATCTTTTTGCAAATAGTGTGGAAATTTTCATGTTTTGGGAGTTGTCGAACATTCCCTCGTTACCCCAGTCATACATAGAAAAGAGTTTTATAAAGAGCTCGTCTTCAAGATAAGTGTTGTGCAAGAGTCTAAAAAGTCTTTGTTGATTGTCGGAGAGCTTTAAGCTCATCAAAATACTATCACGGTTAAGTTCTTTTGCATAGAGCCTTTCGAAACTCTCGATCGTGTAGAGAGGAATTTTATTTTGATACGCTTTTGTCGCTATCTCCTCCTCCAAAGGCGACAAGAGGGTACTCTCAACCGCCATTACGACATTTTCATCAAGAGTCTTGGTATAAGCGATATCGAATTTTTCTAAAAACAGTTTGATCTCTTCATCGCTAAAAGAGCTTAAGCGTCCCAAAAAAAGTATGGATTTGCCAACGGCTTTTTGAAAATCGATATTTATATCTTTCAAAATGATTCCATCTCTTTAACGCATCTGATTCCGGCCGGTAGCGTCAGAGGAATTTCTTCAAATTTAGGGGTGGCGTTGTGCGTGTTGATAGCTCCTAGCGTACCGTCTGATTTTAAGCCTGTGATTCGTTTGCATTTTGCAAATGTAAAGTAGGGTACGAGTCCTTCGCTATCCATCCCTTTTGAAAAGTTTCGTATCTCTTGGAGTGTCGGAATGCGCCAGTTATCAAAACCGAAAAAAGAGAGATTTTCACAAAAATCTTTAGCATCTTGTAATGGCGTGTCGTTATCGTCGTGAAGTGCTTTGCACCCTTGTTTGCTGTTGACAAAGATAAGATTTTGCCTTATATCTTTGATAATCGTATGGTTGTTTTCATCGGTTTTTAAAATATAGTTGTCGCTGACGAAATCTTCGGACGCTTTTTTCTCGGAATCTCCACAAGCACCTATCAAAAATGCAAAGAGTATATATAAAAAATATTTCATAAATTCACTCCTTCTATAATAGAAAATTATTATAGCATAAACTTTAAAAATAGCTTCGTAAAAGAGAAAAATAGGTTAAGTTGTTTTTAAGAATAGTTGTAATATACTTCGATTTATAAATAAGACAAAAAATATCTTATTTAAATTTTTTTAAGGGATTTAAATGAAAAATATAACAAAAAAGACTCTATTATCAGTTGCGCTTCTAGGAAGTGTAGTAACGGCATCTTTTGCCGGTGCGAGCGTTAACGCGTACTCTTTTGAAGAAGCGACAAAAGATGCGAAACTCTATGTGGAATTTAAAAAAGGTGACTTCAACCCGTACTGGTTTCAAGAAGTTGAAGTTAAAAGTTCAGATGTAAAATCGTACGCTTACGAAGCGGTATCTAAAGATACGCCGTTATATCGTGAATATAAAGAGGGAGATTTCAATCCTTACGGATTTCAAAATTAAACTAAAGCGGTAATTAAGGGTAACGCAAGAGAGCGTTGCCCTTGTCTTTTACTCTTTTTCTCGAAGTATTTTATCTAGTTTTTCAAATACTTGATCGCTTCCTCTTTCCATCTCTTTTAATTCTTCAATGACTCTGTCGAAATTGAAATTTCCGTCTTTTATGGTTTCGAAAACTTTAAGTGTGGCGTTGTGTACGGTTTTATGCGGCTCGTTTAACGATTTATAGCTCGGAGTATCTTTAAAATGTCTCACTCCCTCTCCCTCTTCGTACCATTTACCGAGTCGGCAGTTGTGGTGATTTACGAATGTAAACTGCTCTTTTCTTGTAATAGCGGATAGGTAAGTATTGATTTTCCAAACAATATGATCGATTTTTGCCAATGTCATAAATATTCGATCATTTGTATGGCGGTTAAAATGTTGTGTGTCTTTCATCAAATCGGCATTTTCTTTTAGTATCTTGTTTATCTCGATAATACTTTCATTTGAGTTTTTGATATTGTCGGACATTTGGCTAAATTGATTGCTAATGCTTACGACATCTTGTTTCATTGTCTGAAGTGAAATGTTTATTTCGCTAACGGCTTGTACCGTTCTATCGGCTAGTTTTCTAACTTCATCGGCAACTACCGCAAATCCTCGTCCGTGTTCTCCCGCACGAGCCGCTTCTATGGCGGCATTTAAAGCCAAAAGATTTGTCTGATCGGATATATCCTTTATGAGGGAGAGAACATTTTCTATTTCGTTGGTTCTGCTTGAGAGTCCCTCTACCGCATGTGAAGATTCACACGAAAAGACGCTCAACTCTTCGAGATAATTCGATACGCAAGTCGTTTTTTCATTGAACTCCGATATGCTCTCGATAAGATCACCGAGTTTTTTATTTCCCTCTTTCGCGTTGCTTACGGATTCGGCCATATTTCCTTGGATATCCATAAGATTTTTTTTCAACTGTTCGTTTTGATACTCCATCAACCCTTTTGGTCTGTGGCACTCCTTTTTATTTTGGCTATCTTCGATGGTCAATCTTTCGATCTCCTGTTTTAAACGAAGATTTTCCTCCTTTAAAAATCTATTCTCCTCTTCCAGTATGCCGTTTTGTTCTTGTCGTTCTTTTTTTTTAAATGATAACATCCGATTCTCCCGATAAACTTTGGGTTATTCCCCTGTTTTGTAAAATCGGACATTTATATAAAAAATTTATATGCTATAATATCTTTATGAACAAAAAGAACACTATTTTAATTACAAACGACGATGGATTTGAAAGTCCCGGTTTGCTTGCGCTTGCCAACTCCTTAAAAGAGATCGCAAGAGTTATCGTTACAGCTCCGACATCGGAAAAATCCGCTTGCGCGCACAGTATGACGCTCTCCAAACCTCTTAGATTTATAGAGATAGATGACGATTTTTACAAGCTCGATGACGGTACTCCGACCGATTGTATCTTTTTGGCGCTAAATGCACATTTTGATGAGGGGCAAAAACCGGATCTCATAGTAAGCGGTATAAATAGAGGCTCGAATATGGGTGAAGATATCACATACAGCGGTACCGTCGGCGGCGCTATGGAAGGGGTGCTTCAGGGAATTCCCTCCATCGCGATCTCGCAAGTATGCAAAGACAAGTGTCAAAATATTTTCGATTTCGGTTACGATCTTGCCGCGGATGTCGCAAAAGATCTGGCTTTAAAGGTGCTTAGCGGAAGTTATCCGCTTGGTGAAAGAAAACTTTTAAATGTAAATGTACCGCCGATTCCAAAAAGCGAGTGCAAAGGTTATAAAGTTACGAATGCGGGAAAAAGAATATACGCAAACAGCGCTCATCTACACAGAAATCCAAGAGGAGAAGAGTTCTATTGGATAGGACTTCCGGCGTTTGAGTGGGACAAAAGAGGAGATGAGCATATGTGTGATCTTGAAGCTGTGCATCAAGGATATGTATCTATAACTCCGATTCATCTGGATATGACATCGTATGAAGATATAAGTGCTCTTAAGAAGTGGATATGAGATATGATCGTATAAAGCGTCTTTTGAAAGATGATTTCGAGAAACTTCAAAATGCGAAAGTGCTACTTCTTGGAGTGGGTGGAATAGGCGGATTTTGTCTTGATTGTCTTATTCGCAGCGGATTTAAAGATGTGACGATCGTTGATTTCGATATTTTTGAATTGAGTAATCAAAACCGCCAAATCGGCAGTGAAAATGTGGGCTTCGTTAAAGTGGAGCGGATGAAAGAGCTCTATCCCACAGTTACACCCATAAAAGAGAAGATCACCCCAAAATGGTGTGAGGAGTTTGACTTTTCTTCTTACGATTTGGTTATAGACGCCATAGACGACATGCCGGCGAAAGTGGCTATAGCCCATAAAACTCACAAAAAACTCATAAGCGCTACGGGCGGTGCCAAGAAGCTGGATCCTACCAAAATAGAGCTTGTATCGATCTGGAAAACCAGCGGTGATCCTTTGGCGAAAAAATTTCGTTATGAACTCAAAAAAAGCGGTTTTAAGGGGGATTTTACGGTCGCTTATTCGCCTGAGCTTCCTTTGTGTAAAGATTTGGGTTCGTTTGTAGGAGTCACGGGAGCTTTCGGGCTTACTATTTGCTCGGCGGCCGTTAGGAAAATATGCTCTTAAAAATCTTTTTTATTTTTACGCTTGTTTCGTTGCAGCTTTCTGCCGGGTTGATACATTTTGACATTTCGCCTCAAAAGAAGAATAGCGATAAAGTTAAAATAGACATACTCGATAGTGTGATTTTGGATTTTGATCGGATCGATTCGCAGAAGTTTTTCGGTATCTCCGCATTGGCTTACGATAAACAGAGCTCGATACTCTATATGTTAAGCGACAGATCGAGACTTTTTGCTTTCAAATTGGTTTTAAAAAACGATAAAATAAAGACTCTGACTCCTTTATACGGCAAGCGTTTGAGAGATAAATACGGACATAAATTTTTTATCAAAAAAAGCGACTCCGAAGGGATGACTCTTGTTGAAGAAAACGATCGTAAATCTCTTTTGATCTCTTTCGAGCATCAGGTTCGTGTTACGGAGTTTGACCTGACGGGAAACGAGATTGAAAAAAAAGAGAAATCTCTTGAAGATGTAAAAAGGGATCTTCGTTTGAAAAAACTTCCGAAGATTTTGCAAACAAAAAAACTTTATAAAAGTGCAAACTCTATGTTGGAGTCCGTAACGGTTACGGAAAAGTTCGGTATGGTAACGACTCCCGAGTTTCCTCTAAAGACGACGAAATTCGGCTATCACGGACTATATAATCAAAAAGGCAGGATATGTTATGTAAAAAAAAGCAATCCTTATATAGCTATTACTGAGCTTGAGACACTACCTGACGGTTCTTTATTGGCACTTGGAAGGGATTTCGATCTGATTCCTCATTTGAACATCGATTTAATGCTTATAAAGATCGATTTAAATGATGTAAAAAATGGAATTTGTAAAAGTGAAGATATTTTAAATGTCTCTACAAATGACGGTTGGGCGTTAGACAATTTCGAAGGATTGGCGCATATAAAAGATAATCTTTTTTTAATGATCAGCGATGATAATAATAATCCGTTTCAGAAAACTATATTAGTCCTTTTTTCTCTCTGAAGAAAATTTTAATTTTATATAATACAGCATAACTTTAGTATAATTTAAACTTAATCTGCTTTTAGGGGATATAGATGGCAAAAAAAAGTGTAACCGTTACGGATAACAGAGATGGTGAAGTTTATGAGTATCCGATTCTTGAAGCTTCGAGAGGTCCGGATGTCGTGGATATTCGCACTTTTTATAAAGATACGGGAATGTTTACATATGACCCGGGATTTACTTCTACCGCTAGTTGCGAATCCGGAATAACTTTTATCGACGGATTTAAAGGAGAGCTCTTATATAGAGGTATGCCCATTGAAGAACTGGCGCAAAGTTATACCTTTATGGAAGTGTGTTTTTTACTTTTAAAAGGTCGCTTGCCTGATGAAAAAGAGTCAAAAGAGTTTGATTTGGAGATTCGTCATAGAAGTTTTGTTCATGAAGGTTTGACAAATTTGATAGGAAGTTTCCCTGATAATGCTCATCCTATGTCGATTCTTTCATCTTCGGTTTCAGCTCTTGCATCTTTTTATTATGAGCATCTTGATATAAACGATGAAGCGGAATATCATGAGATGGCTATGCGAATAATCGCCAAGATTCCTACTCTTGCGGCTTTTGCATATCGTCACTCTTTGGGTATTCCTCTTATTTACCCGAATATATCTAAAAGTTTTACAGAAAATTTTTTATATATGATGCGTGCATATCCTCATGATAAAATGAAGATTACAATCGAGGGCGAACAAAAGATAAAAGAGGTCGAGATAGAAGCGTTAGATACCATTTTTACTCTTCACGCTGACCATGAACAAAATGCATCCACAACAACGGTAAGAGGCGTAGCATCAACAGGAGCTCACCCGTATGTTGCCATATCCGCAGGAATATCGGCACTTTGGGGAAGAGCACATGGAGGTGCTAACGAGTCGGTTATAGCGCAGCTTGAGATGATAGGCGATGTAAAAAATGTACCAAAATATATAAAAAAAGCAAAAGATAAAAACGATCCGTTTCGTTTGATGGGTTTTGGACATAGAGTCTATAAAAACTTTGATCCTCGCGCAAAAGTGTTGAAAAAACTTCAGGATGAGTTAAAAGAGCAGATGGGGCTAAATGCCAAACTTCTCGAAATAGCTCATGAGATAGAACATATTGCATTAAATGATAGTTATTTTGTAAGTAGAAATTTATATCCGAATATCGACTTTTATTCAGGTGTCATACTATATGCGCTTAAAATTCCAAGAAATATGTTTACCCCTATATTTGTCATAGGAAGAACGGTGGGATGGGTAACTCAGTGGATAGAGTTTAAAAAAGATCCTCTCTCGAAGATAGCAAGACCCAGACAGTTATATACGGGAAAGTAGAGGTTTGTACCTCTACTTATTTTTTGATACAGTCGCCGTAAGGTCCTGGGACACAATCGGGAAGATTTTCACAACCGATACAAGTAGGTTTTGCGGCAGGTTTAGTAGCTGCGGTTTTGATCGTACAGCCTGTGACTGCAAACATCGCAGAAACTAATACAAGACCAATGAACATCTTTTTCATAATTCTCTCCTTAAGATTTCTAAATGGGTAAATATACTTTACCAAAAAAGCTATAAAATAGCAAACTATAACATAATGGTAATAAAAAATATACCTTTATGTAACTTATCGCAACTAATCGTTTCGAGAAAGTTTAAAAAACTCCCGCTAAAAAGTAATGATCGGCAAAATTTCACCGATACAAAATATAAATCGGTATTTTTAATAAAAAGTTTAATAATTTAATAAAAAAGATAAAGAATATCAGATTTTAAGAAAATGAAGATAAAGTTTTTTAGTCCACAAGATAGCGAATTCGCTATCTTGTGGTGGTCGCTTACTTACAACCGCAAGCGGGCTTTGCGACACAAGTAGGATAACTGGGTGCGCCACATCCGCAACCGGCCTTTTTGATACTGCATCCGCTCATCGCAAGCACACCTATAGCCAAAACTGAAGCTAAAACTACATTTTTCATAACACTCCTTTGTTAAATATCGTTTACGCAATAGATCATAAGAATGATCTATGGGTAAACGGATTTTATTTTTTCGATACGATGATCGATAATTATAAAATCGGAAATTTTTAAAATAAGTTTAACGGCTTTATGTTTTCTTAAGCGGTAAAGATTGGAAAGAAATTATGAAGATTTTTTACATAAATTTTGTTTAAGAGACAGATTTCACTGTCTCTTGGTTTGACTATTTGCATCCGCATGAAGGTTTAGCCGTACAGGTTGGAAAGCTAGGTGCGCTGCATCCGCATTTGCTTTTGAAACTGCAACCGCTGATTGTCAATACGCTTATAGCCAAAATTGAAGCTAAAACTAGATTTTTCATAAAGACTCCTTTGATGTTTGATATCAAAAGTTTATCTATACAATATCTATTTAGTCAATAAAAATTATCTAATTTTAGCATAAAGGGCTAAAACTGCTACTATAGGTAATAAATTATTTACCTTGTCCGCATTTGCCGGCTTGGCATTTCATAGCCGGAGCCTCTTTTTTAGCGTTACCGCATTTTCCGCTTTGGCATTTTCCCGCTTGACACTTCATAGCTTTCGTGTTGCCGCATTTACCCTCTTTGCATTTTGCGGTGGCACAGTTTGAACTTAAACCTTTTTCGGTTTTTATCTCTTTTGCTTGATCGTTACAAGCTTGTAACGAGAGTGTTCCAAACGCTAAAAGTGAACTTATAAGCAATGCTTTTGTAGTTTTTAATATCATGATCTTTTCTCCTCAAATTTTTGTGGTACGGGAAATTATAGTAAATTCTTGTGTAGAAACTGTGTAGTCAACTATAAAAAATAAAAATAATTCAATAATGTTACATTATTACTACACATACTGTTGGTATAATAGATTTTTAAAAGGAGTATCATGAACAGGAGATCGTTTATCTTTCTTGGAGCCGGTACGATTACGAGTTGTCTTTGTGCAAACGAGAGTGAAAAAAAATGGCGGATACTTCAAAGCGTTCAAAACCATATTTTTCCAAAAAACGGCTCTTTTCCTTCCGCCGAAGAGTTTTCTTCTATCAGGTATCTAAAGATCGTAAGCTCTCATCCCTCTTTTGATAAAGATGATCTGAGATTTATCTTTGATGGGGTGGACGAGATCGTAAGAGTCGGCTGGAAAAATACTCTCGCAAAGGATGAAAAAGAGAAGATCATGATGAATTTTTCAAAAACGACTTTTGGAAAAAACTGGATATCTACGGTGTTAAACTATACGCTCGAAGCGCTTTTGAGCGATCCTCTGTATGGTGGGAATGTCGCTCAAAAAGGATGGAGGAGTCTTGATCACAAAGCGGGCATACCTAGACCGACCGTTAGGTTTGCAAAACTACCATGATATATGATGTCTGTATTGTAGGTAGCGGGGCGGGCGCTTCGCCGATAGCTTACGAGCTAAGCGGGGCGGGGGCGAAAGTAGTCGTTTTGGAAAAGGGGGATTTTTACCGAGAGAAAGATTTTTCAAAAGATGAGATCGCATTTTGCAGAAGAAGTATCGTAACACCGAATCTAAAGGACGAGTATCATCTGATAGAGGAAAAAGATGGCGGTAAATACGAAACGACCGCGACATATAAATCGGGATGGGATTTTTGGAACGGAAATGTTGTTGGAGGTTCGTCAAATTTTATGAGCGGTTTTTTCCATAGACTTCATCCGAAAGATTTCAGGCTCTTAAGCGAGTTCGGAAAGATAAAAGGGGCAAATGTAGCCGACTGGCCTATAACTTATGACGAGCTTGAGCCGTACTATGAAAAGGTTGAGAGAGTGGTCGGGGTTAGCGGCAAAGTGCAGATGCATAAATCTTTGGAGCCTAGATCTACTAAAGATTTTCCGTATCCCGCCACAAAAGAGCATCCCCTCTCGGCTAAAATAGACAATGCCTGCAAAGAGTTGAAAATTGATCTCATAAAGACGCCAAGAGCGATACTTAGTAAATCAAAAGAAGATAGGTCGCCTTGTTACTACTCCAACTTTTGCGGAAGTTACGGATGCGGCAGCGGTGCGAAAGGAAGCGGTAGAGCGGCACTCCTACAGCCGGCGCTAAAGAGTAAAAATCTTACTATAAAAACGAACCATCAAGTAACAAGGCTTTTAGCGGATGAAAAGGATAAGATAAAATACGCCGTCTGCCGTTGCGGCGATAAAGAGGTAAAGATAGAAGCGAAAATCTTCGTTCTAGCCGCACAGGCCGTAGAGAGCTCTCGTCTTTTGTTAAACTCGATCTCCAAAAGATTTCCTTACGGTCTCGCAAACAATAACAATCAAGTCGGTAAAAACCTGCTCTTTTCAGCCGGCGGCATAGTAAGCGGAGATCTGGAAGTCAAAAAAGACGACATAGAGTCTCATCGGTATGATGGGCTGTTTATAAATAGAACCGTCAAAGAGTGGTATTTTTTAGATGGCAAAAAGGGAGGAATTTGCGAAGCGATTCTCGAACATGCAAATCCGATTCTAAAGGCGAATCGTCAAAAATGGGATGAAAAAGGTGACATCCTTTGGGGGGAGAGGCTTCAAAATAGACTTCTTCATAAGTTTACGAAGATCAAAACCTTGCAGTTTGAGATATTTAACGATTGGCTGCCAAATGACGACTGCTTTGTAACGGTCGATCGAAGATACAAAGACAAATACGGCATACCGGTAGCTAAAATCCGTATAGGTTCTCATCCGAAAAATGAAGAGATCGGAAATATTTTGGCTGAGAAAACCGTAGAAATTTTAAAGAAGATGGGGGCGAAAAATATCCGCTCGTCCATATCCTCATATCCGCCGCAAAATCTTCAAGCGGGGGGATGTAGATTTGGAGACGATCCCAAAACATCGGTGCTTGATCGTGAGTGCAGAGCGCATGAAGTAAAAAATCTTTTCATCACCGACGGATCGTTCATGCCAACGGGCGGAAGCGTGCCATATACTTGGACGATTTACGCCAACTCCTTTCGTGTCGCGGATATCATAAAAAGAGAGTTGAAGAGGTTATGACACTTTTAAACGCGTTTATAGAGATGAACCTGCCTTATGCCAATTCGCTCAAAGGGCGGAGAAAAGTTTTAAATTCGATAAAAGAAAAACTAAAAAAACAGAATCTTTCAATATTGGATATAAGCGGCGAATATCCGAAAAACGCGACTTTGGCGATTGTCTATCTTAGTATCGACGAAGAGTCGGCACTAAAAAAACTGCAAAAAATAGAGTCTTTGCTAGAGAGCTCTTTTGTGGAGGTTGAGTTTGAGATAAGTTACGAAATAGTGTAAAAATGTTTTTTTTATTTCAAAAAAATGTATAATAGAAATCTATTGTAAAAATTACGGAGATGTTATGCCGCTTTTTCAAAATTCGGTTGTGCAACGGTATTTGCAAAACCTTGATGATAGTATTGTTCAAAGAGCTTTTAGAAGTTATCAAGCTAACTTTCTTGCAAAAGTAGGAAACATCAAAACTTCCAAAGAAGAACAGTACCAATATGGCTTTTTAGAAGATATCTTCGTAAAAGTCTTAGGCTACACACTAAACCCAGCCGAAAACTTTGACCTTACGACTGAACTTAAAAACCAAACAGACAGTAAAAAAGCAGATGGTGCGATACTAAAAGAGAACAAAGCCATAGCCGTCATAGAGTTAAAGTCCACTAAAACCAAGTCGATGGATAGCATCGTAAACCAAGCTTTTAACTATAAAAATAA
>CAZNIT010000054.1:0-19682 GCA_964573205.1 uncultured Sulfurospirillum sp.
GACAAAGAGTTGCTCGGAAAATTTTTTGCTGAATTCGAAGCGATTATGCATAGTTTCTCAAACTATGAGATTGAGCTTATAGCCTGTGACAGCAAAATACAATACCATCAAACTTTTTATCCGGGAGATAATCTTGTCCATAAGACAAAAGGGGGCGGAGCGACCGATTTTCGACCGGTATTCGAGTATATCGAACGAAATATCGACAATCCCTCACTTTTGATCTACTTCACGGATGCACAAGGCATTTTTCCTAAACAAAAACCCTTTTTTGATACACTTTGGGTTATACCAAAAAAAGAGAAAGTTCATTTTGGAGAAAGATTAATAATAAATACTCATAACTAGTATAATTTTTATAAAAAAGGAGGAGTCAACTATGTCATCAATGGATAAATTTTGGATATTTTTAGGTAAACTCTCAATAGCATTATTCATAATAGTAATAGTATATTTTTTAGCTACAAAATATTGTTGTAAAGTAGTAACAATTGAATTTTATAAACAATTAGGATTGTAAATGAAGTTGCTTGTTAATGCTCTTGAGCCGTCGGCAAATCTACATCTGAAATCTCTTTTAGAAGCTTCTAACGGCAAAGATATAGAAATTTTCGGTATCTTCGATCCCAAATTAGGCTCGGCTCTTTTTGATTCCAACGACTTTTCGGTAATGGGATTTTTAGATGTAATTCCCAAAATTTTCAAAGCCAAAGAGGCGATATCGGAGATGGTCTTTTTGGCAAAAGATGTCGATACGATACTTTTAATTGACTCTCCGGCTTTTAATCTCCCTCTTGCAAAAGCGATAAAAAAGAGATATCCGAATAAAAAAATCATCTACTATATACTTCCGAAGGTCTGGGCTTGGAACAGAAAACGAGTTAAAAAAGTAGAAGCTTATACCGATATACAAGCCTCGATATTTCCTTTTGAAAAGAAGTTTTACAAAGATTGCGTCTATGTAGGAAACCCGCTTTTAGACGAAATAACACTCCTACATGACAATACCAAAACCCACAATCAAATAGCTTTTCTTCCGGGCAGCAGAAAGAGTGAAATCAAAAAACTTATGCCGATATTTCGTGAATTAAAAAATGAGATAGAGGCTGAAAAAGTTTTGGTAATACCCTCATTTTTTAAAGACAAAAATCTTGAAAAAATTTACGGAGATACAAAAGGTTTTAAAATATCATACGATCTTCAAGAGACTCTTGTCAAAAGCGATTTCGCATTTATATGTTCAGGAACCGCGACTCTTGAAGCCGCTTTGATCGGAACACCTTTCGTACTTGCGTATAAAGCGAAAAAATTGGACTATCTAATAGGTTCGATGGTCGTAAAACTAAAACATATAGGTTTGGCGAACATCATCATGGATTTTGATGGCAAAAAAGAGCTTCATCAGGAATTTATACAAGACGATGTAACAAAACAAAATCTTTTAAATGCTTATAAGAATTTCAATAAAGAGTATTTTACAAAAAATGCCCAAGTATTAAAAGATATTTTAAAATACGGTAGTGCAAAAAATTTAATGAAAATGTTATAATACTCCAATATACTTATAGCACTGAAGATAATTAAAGGAAAGCTATGCAAAACAAACAACCCATCACTAAAGAGGGACGGCTGAGGCTCGGAGAAGAGCTTCATGATCTCAAAATGAATCAACGCCCAAAAACAGTAGAAGAGATCGATATAGCCAGAAGTCATGGAGATTTAAAAGAGAACGCGGAATACCACGCCGCACGCGAAAAACTTCGTTTCATCGAATCGAGAATGGCAGAACTAGCCGAAATTTACGATAACTCTCAAGAGGTCGATCCGTCAAAATTCGCTCATGACAAGGTGATGTTCGGTTCGACCGTAACGCTCGAAGACCTTGATACGCAAGAAGAAGCGACTTATACCATAGTAGGTACTTATGAGAGTAATCCCGATAAGGGACTCATCTCCATCGTATCTCCTCTCGCACGCCAACTCATCGGTAAAGAGGAGGAGGAAGAGGTAACGGTACAACTTCCTGGAGGCGAAAAAACTTTCGAGATCGTAAACATCTGTTACAAAGAGATAAAATTATGATAAAGGTCGCCGTTATCGGTGCGAGCGGTTTTACGGGTCTTGAACTGATAAAAATCCTTCTCTCACACCCTAAGTTCGAGTTAACTTATATCGCTACCAGCGAAGGCGATACGACTTTAAGCGATCTTCACCCGTCGTTAAAATCGGTATTTGACCGTCAAGTGAACAAAGCCGATGCAAAAGAGATCGCAAAAATAGCAAAAATAGCTTTTTTGGCACTTCCTCATAAAACATCTATGGGATTTGCAAAAGAGCTACTTAATTTAGGCGTAAAGGTGGTCGATTTATCGGCCGATTATAGACTAAAACTTGAAACCTATGAAAAACACTATTGTCCGCATGAAGATAAAGAACATTTAAAAGAAGCTGTTTACGGACTACCTGAACTCTATCGCCGACAGATAAAAAAAAGCTCGCTTGTCGCAAATCCCGGATGCTACCCTACCGCCGTACTTCTGGGACTACTTCCGTTTGCAAAGTATATAGATGAAAATTTTCCGATCTTCATAGACGCAAAAAGCGGAGTCTCGGGAGCAGGTAAAAAATGTACCTCAAATACACACTTTGTCTCTATAAACGAAAACACTTTTGCTTACAATCCCCTTTCGCATCGTCATCAGCCCGAAATCGCCGAAAAATTAAAGCTTTTTAGTTCGAAAAGTTTTGATATAAATTTCGTCCCTCACCTGCTCCCGCTGACACGAGGTGAAATGACCGACTCTTATATGCTTTTAAAAGAGTCTATTGATCCTCTAAAAATTTTAAAAGAGTTTTATAAAAACGAGAGATTTATAAGAGTTTTTGACAAACCTGTAGATATCAAATCACCTTCGGGCACGAATTTTTGTGATATTTTCGCAAAATGCGTCGATAAAAAGTTATATGTCAACGCGGCTATCGACAATATCTTAAGAGGCGCTTCGTCTCAAGCCGTGGTAAACGCCAATCTGATGTGCGGTTTTGAAGAAAACTTAGGTATCCCATTCATCGCTTATGTGCCATGAACGAGATCAAAGATGGCGCGCTTTTCATCTCCGACTCTCATGATAATGAAATAAGAGAGGGGTTTTATAATTTTTTACAAAAAATAGATAAAGAGGAGATAAAAACTTCTCAACTCTTTTTGATGGGCGATATGTTCGATCTGTTAGTCGGTGAGATCTCCTATACGAAAAAACATTATCAAAAGACGATAAATTTGATCGACAAACTATCAAAAAAAATTCAAATCATCTATTTCGAAGGAAATCATGATTTCAATTTAAATACCTTATTTTCGAATGTTACCGTTATACCTATACAAAAGCAACCCTCTTTATGGAAATTTAAAAACTTCTCTCTACTACTCTCTCATGGCGATATATACGAAGACGAAGCTTACTTACGCTACACGAAGATCATTCGAAATCGCTACTTTCTCACTCTTCTTAATCTTCTTGATCTCCTTTTAGGCTACAAAATCTCAAACTCGATCCTCACAAAACAGAAAAATAAATTCATTTGTAAAAAAGATCGCTTTTTTTATGAAAATATTAAACAAAAAATCCAAAAGTACGATATAGGGATAAGTAAAATTGATTTTGTCTGTGAAGGGCACCATCATCAAAACAGGGAATTTATGTTTGAATCTTTCAAATATAAAAATTTTTCCTCTTTTGCGTGCGATAAAAGTTACTACCAAATCTCCTTCACTGATAAAATTGTTTTCAAAGAAGTCTATGTAAGGGGATAAAATATGAATGATGACAACATCTTAAAAGTCGGTTCGAATGAGATGGAACTGGTCGATTTTCGTCTGGTAAAAGAGGAAAACGGTAAAACATATGAAGGTGTTTACGGTGTCAATGTCGCCAAAGTCAGGGAGATAATCAAACTTCCGACATTGACCGAACTTCCGGGAGCTCCCGAATACATCGACGGAATTTTTGAATTAAGAGGTGTCGTCATACCGGTGATCAATCTGGCTAGATGGATGAACGCTAAAGAGCCGGAAGAGGCAAAGCTTCACAAAAGAGTCATCATTACCGAATTTAACAACATCCTCATAGGTTTTGTAGTTCATGAAGCAAGAAGAATTAGAAGAGTAAACTGGGGCGATATAGAGTCGGCTTCGTTCGCTTCGGCTCAAAGCGGTCCTTTTTCACAAACAAGAATCACAGGCGTTACAAAAATAGAAAACGACGAAGTGCTTTTGATACTAGATCTTGAAAGCATCATAGAAGAGATCGGTCTTTATACTCCATCTACCGAAGTTACAACCGAAATAGAGCAGTTCTCCGGCTCGGCTTTGATTCTTGACGACAGCTCGACCGCAAGAAGAATCGTCAAAGAAGCTATGCAGAAAATGGGCTTTAACGTCATAGAAGCTCAAGACGGCAAAGAGGGACTGCAAAAACTTCAAGAGCTTATAAGCATCTTCGGCGACAACATTCAAGATGAACTTAAGATCATTGTAAGTGATGTGGAGATGCCGCAAATGGATGGTTTTCATTTTGCATCTCATGTAAAAAACGACGAGAGATTAAAAGATATTCCGATCGTATTCAACTCGTCTATCAGCGACCATTTTAGCGATATAAGAGGCAAAGAGGCCGGAGCCGAGGCATATTTGACTAAATTCGACGCATCCACTTTTTATTCGGAAATAGCAAAAGCTATTCACACGAAAAACAATACAAATATAACAGTAACGGCATAAAGGAGAGATCATGGATGATTTACAAGAAATTTTAGAAGACTTTTTGATTGAAGCATTTGAGCTTGTCGAACAGATCGATCAGGATCTGGTCGAGCTTGAACATAATCCGGAAGATCTTGAACTTTTAAACAGGATATTCAGAGTCGCCCATACGGTGAAAGGTTCCAGTTCGTTTTTAAACTTTGACGTTCTAACAAAGCTTACGCATCATATGGAAGATGTATTGAACAAAGCCAGAAGAGACGAGTTGAAAATCACACCCGATGTAATGGACGTCATACTCGAATCGATAGATATGATGAAGGCGCTTTTAGAAGGTATCAAGCAAAGCGGTACAGATACAGAATGCGGAGTGGATATAGAAGATATCTGCAATAGATTCGATATGATATCTCAGGGTAAAGAGTTAAATACCGAAGTTACGCCTTCGGATTCGAACGAGACAAAAGATGAAGAGATTGAAAAAGTCCAAGAGACGCAAGAAACACAAGAGAAAAGTGAACCTATTGAGGAACCGGATTATTCGAATATGAGCGATGACGAAGTCGAAGCTGAAATCCAAAGACTTCTTGAAGAGAAAATGAAAGAAAAAGAGCTTAAAAAGGCTCAAAAAGCCAGCGCTCCGATCGAAGCTGTCGCCAAACCCAAACAAAATATCGTCAAAGAGAACAAGAGCGATAAAGAGCCTGCAAAAAAAGTTTCATCCACTCCTGAACAGACGATTCGCGTGGAGGTAAAGAGACTCGATCATCTTATGAACCTCATCGGTGAACTGGTACTTGGCAAAAACAGACTTCTTAAAATATATGACGATGTAGAAGAGAGATATGAGGGCGAAAAGTTTTTGGAAGAGCTAAACCAAGTCGTATCGGCGGTATCGCTTGTTACGACCGATTTGCAAATTGCCGTTATGAAAACGAGAATGCTTCCCGTATCCAAAGTTTTCAATAAATTCCCAAGACTTGTAAGAGATCTCTCAAGAGAGTTAAATAAAGAGATAGAACTCATCACGACCGGAGAAGAGACTGAACTTGACAAATCGATCGTCGAAGAGATAGGAGATCCTTTAGTTCACATGATCAGAAACTCTTGCGATCACGGTATAGAATCACCCGAAGAGAGAAGAGCAAAAGGCAAACCCGAAAAAGGAACGGTTCATCTAAAAGCTTACAACGAAGGAAATCAAATCGTTATCGCCATAGAAGATGACGGTGCCGGAATGGATCCTGAGTTTTTGAAGATGAAAGCTCTCGAGAAAAATATAATAACGGAGAGAGACGCTGAACAATTAAGCGACAAAGAGGCTTATAGTCTTATATTTAGACCGGGCTTTTCGACCGCCGCACAGGTTACGGGAGTATCTGGTAGAGGTGTGGGAATGGATGTCGTTAAAACCAACATAGAAAAACTAAACGGAATTATAGATATCGACAGCGAATATGGAAAAGGATCCGTTTTTAAACTAAAAATTCCTTTGACACTAGCAATCATGCAGTCGCTTTTGGTATCAGTACAGGAAGAGTATTTCGCCATTCCTCTGGCTTCCGTACTCGAGACCGTTAGAATTTCGATAGATGAGATCTATACAGTCGAGGGTAAAAATGTTTTAAGACTTAGAAACGAGATACTATCACTCGTAAGACTCTCCGATATGTTCGGAGTCGAGCAGGTTTTTGAGACCGGAGAGCATGTATATGTCGTCATCATCGGACTTGCGGAGAGCAAACTTGGAATCATAGTCGATGGACTTGTAGGACAAGAGGAGATCGTTATAAAATCGATGGGAGACTATCTGCAAGGAATCGAAGGAATCGCGGGCGCTACCATCAGAGGAGACGGCGGAGTTACGCTGATCACGGATGTTGCGGCGATGATGAAACTTGCAAAAGAGATAAATGTCGATCTTACGCAGCAAATCGCGGCTACAACCGCAACAAAGAAAGATTCTCCGGAAGATTATAATATACTCATAGTTGACGATAGTAAAACGGATAGAACGATTATGAAAAAATCTTTGGCGCCTCTTGGGCTTACGCTCACAGAAGCGACAAACGGAGTGGAAGCGTTAAATCTCTTAAAATCGGGAGATAAGAGTTTTGATGCCGTTCTCATAGATATAGAGATGCCGCAGATGGACGGATATACGCTGGCGGCTGAGATTCGAAAATATTCAAAATATAAAAATCTACCGCTACTAGCGGTTACCTCAAGAGTTTCGAAAGCGGATAGATTAAGAGGCGTAGAGGCCGGAATGACAGAGTATATAACAAAACCTTACTCCGCCGAGTATCTTAAAGAGACGGTCAGAAAAAATATAAAATTACCGATGATGGAGGTTGCATAATGAACGCACAATTAGATCAAGTTCTCAAAAAGCAGCAAGAACAACAACAAAATCATGACGGAAACGGAAATATTCACAATGCCGAGCAGGAAGAGGAGATCATACAACTTGTAGGTTTCATCGCCGGTGAAGAGGAGTACGCCGTTCCCATTTTAAGTATTCAAGAGATCATAAAACCGATAGAATATACCAGAATTCCGAGCACTCCGAACTATGTTTTGGGAGCATTCAATCTAAGAGGAAACGTCATACCTCTTATCGATCTTAGAATGAAGTTCAATCTTCCGAAAAAAGATGAAGACGACGCGACAAGATACATCGTCATGAAAGACGGTGACAATATCGCCGGATTTGTCATCGACAAATTGACCGAAGCCATAAGGCTTAAAAAAAGTTCGATAGATCCGACACCCGAAACTCTTCATAAAGATCAGGGCATGATTTACGGAATAGGTAAAAGAGATAAGACGATTCTTACGATTTTAAAAGTTTCCGCACTTTTAAAGAGAGATTTTTAACTCTTATCTTTTAACTGAAATTATCTTCGCGGCAAGTGAAAAATTATTTGCCGCCATAACATGCATCTTCGGATGCAGTTGATAAATACTCTCAAAAGCTTTTTGACTTAACTCAAGACCGACTTTTTCTTGTTCTAGGGTACTTATATTTTTCGCTTCAAAAAGTCTCTCATGCCATATCTTGGGAACTTCCACACCGGGAACATGAGCGGTTAAAAATTGAGCCGTTCGCAATTTCGTAATGGGGAAAAATCCCAAAACGAGTTGGGCGTCTTTAGCTTTTGAGCCTACTTCGACTTTCGCTTTTTCAAAAAGCTCCAAAAGCATAGCAGCATTTTGTGCACTGTAAACCGGCTGAGTTATAATAGCCAAAGCGTTATGTTCCAGTTTTAGACGCATCTTTTTTTGCAAATTTTTAGGATTTTTGGCAAAAGCGTTCGAAACGGCAAAGGGATATATCTGTTTTGGACGAACATCCAGAGGTTTGCCGGCATAATCGATTCCGCCGTTGAAACATTTGATAATATCCAAAAGAAGTGTCGAATTTCCTTCGAAAACCCCTTTTGCCAAAGGCTGATCACTCATAGACGCGGGGTCTCCGGTAAGCGCCAAAATAGCCCGTATATCAAAGTCATTCGCTCCAAGAAGTCCCGATTGAAGAGCAATTTTGTTTCGATCGCGCATAGAGATCGTCGCTATTGCCGGTTTTTTGAAGATATTTTGAAGTTTCAACGCGGCAAAAAGCGAACTGTACTTCATCTTCGCTAAAGGAGAATCGGTAACACTAAAACCATCAACTTTTTTATGTAAAGAGAGCTCCTTTATACGATTCGCGACCGGATCGAAAGTAGCTGAGTGTTTCGGAGTGGTCTCAAGCGTCAAAAAAGAGTCGTTTTGTAATTTATCTATAAAATGCTCAAACATCGGGCTTTTTCTTCTTTAATTTAGTATTTAATTTGATATTATACCGATTTATCCAAAAACTTAAAGGCTATTTTATGAAACTTTGCGTGTTTGATTTCGACTCCACCTTGATGGACGGAGAGACGATAGATTTTTTAGCAAAACCGCTCGGACTTGAAGAGAAGATCGCACAGATCACCGAAAGGACGATGCAAGGAGAGCTTGACTTTTTTGAAAGTCTTACAACAAGGGTGACTCTTTTAAAAGGATTGCCGCAAACTACACTAAACGAAATATGTCATAACCTTCCCTATATGCCGGGAGCGAAAGAGACTATAAAAGAGTTGAAAGATATGGGATACAGAGTCGTCGTTTTTAGCGGAGGTTTTAGAAACGCTACATCTTACGCAAAAGATCTTTTGGGATTTGATGCCGATTTTTCAAATACTCTTCACATACGAAACGGCGCTCTAAGCGGACTTGTCGGCGGAGAGATGATGTTCGATTTTTCAAAAGGAGATATGTTAAAACGACTGCAATTGATCATGAACATAAGCGAAGATGAAACCGTAGTCGTAGGCGACGGCGCGAACGACCGCTCTATGTTTAAATATGCGGCGAAAAGAGTTGCGTTTTGCGCAAAAGATATTCTCAAAAAAGAGGCTAATATCGTGATAGATACAAAAGATCTTACAAAACTGTTAGGAGAAATATAATGTATATAGAAGATGGGAATTTTTCTCTATGGTGTGATTTTATAGAGAGAGATTTTTTAGACAAGGGCTTAAAAGAGCTTATCGAAAAAAAGATAGTAAACGGAGCAACAAGCAATCCGTCTATTTTTAAAAACGCATTTTTGAATTCTCCGGCATATAAAAACGATATACAATCGCTAAGCGATAAAAAACCCAAAGAGATTTATGAAGCTCTGGCTATTAAGGATATTCAAAAATCAGCCGATTTACTTTTAGACCTTTACAAAAAAGGTGACGACGGTTTTATAAGTATAGAGGTCGATCCCTCACTTTGCGACGATAGCGAAGCGACTGTAAAGGAGGGAAAAAGGTTGTTCAATACGATAGACCGTCCCAACGTCATGATAAAGGTACCGGCGACGGATGCCGGTTATAGGGCTATGAAAGAGCTTATGAGTGAAGGAATCAACGTCAATGCGACTCTCGTCTTTTCACCCTATCAGGCTAAAAAATGTCTTGATGCTTTCGAAGAGGCTGGAAACGACGACACTTATGGCGTAATCAGTATTTTCGTCAGTAGATTCGATCGCAAAACGGATGCGCTTTTTGAGGAAAAAGGTATAGAAAAAGCTAAACTAGGCATCTATAACGCGACTAAAATTTACTACGATATAAGAAAAAGAGATCTAAAAAACATAAAAGCTCTTTTTGCAAGTACCGGCGTAAAAGGGGACGATCTTCCAAAGGCATACTATATTACGCAACTACTCTATGAAGCGAGTGTAAATACGGCTCCTTTGGATACGATCGACGCATTTATCAAAACGGGTGTAAAAGAGCTCAAAAAACCGATAGACAAGAGAGTTATCGAAAAATTTTTCGATGACCTGGGAAAAAACGATATAGATATAAATCAAATTTACGACACGCTTTTAGATGAAGGACTTGAAGCTTTTAAAATAGCTTTTAGGGAGATTCTAAAAGAGTTAGAAAAAGGATAGCAATGATAAACAGCAGAGATTTGAGACAAGAAAGCGACGTAGATGTTCAAACCCTCGATTTTAAGATGCTTGAGAAACTTAAATTTTATCTTCACGGACTCGTAAAACATGGAGGAAGTGATCTTCATATAAAAAGCGGATCCGTTTACAGAGGTAGAATCAGCGGGGAGTTGGTTCCTCTATCTACCGAAGTTCTCTCCCACGGCGACGGCATTCAAATGGCAAAAGAGGTACTAAGAAGCAGATTTACGGAACTTGTCGAAAAAAAAAGCGTCGATTTTAACTTTAAACTAAACGACAAATACCGCTTTCGTGGAAATATGTTTTTTCAAACCGAAGGTGTTTCGGCCGTATTTCGTGTTATCCCGGTAGAAATTCCATCTATGAATTCGCTCAAACTTCCCGAAAGCATACATAAACTCTGCGATCTCAAAAGAGGTCTCGTTTTAGTTACCGGCCCCACCGGAAGCGGTAAATCGACAACACTAGCCTCCATCATAGATGAAGTGAACAAGATCCACAGAAAACATATTATCACTATCGAAGATCCTATAGAGTTCGTCTATCAAGATAAAAACTCGCTCATTAACCAAAGAGCTATAGGACAAGATGCACTCGATTTTTCAACCGCTCTTAGAGCCGCTCTTCGTGAAGATCCCGATATCATACTAGTGGGCGAGATGCGTGATATGGAGACAATCGAGACCGCAATGCATGCGGCGGAAACAGGTCACCTCGTACTCTCCACGCTTCATACCGTTGACGCCAAAGATACGATCAACAGAATTATAGGTATGTTTCCGGGAAACGAACAAAATAAGATCAGAATGTCACTTGCGGCGACACTGCAGGGTGTTCTCTCTCAAAGACTCGTCAAAACCAAAGACGGCAAAAGAGCCGCCGCAATCGAGATTTTATACAGAAACGCCCGTATAGAATCACTCATAGCGGATTCAAGAGATAGTGAAATTACCGATGCGATCGCGGAGGGTAAAGATATATACGGTATGCAGACCTTCGATCAAGCTCTTTTGGATCTTTACACAGCGGGAACAATAGACGAAAACGAAGCTCTTGTAAACGCTTCCAACAGAGGAGACCTGAAGATGAAAATCGATAATTTTAACAACCAATACGGTTCGGCCGAAACGGTTGATGATGCTATGATAGACCTGAAAATCGAACAAAGCGTTTAATAAAGCGAATTTTTAGAAATTTTTGAATATAATCGCGCACTTATATCAAAAATTAAAAGGACAACGATGTTAGAAGGTATAGTTAGAGATAGTATCGGTAAAAAAGCTACAAAAGCTTTAAGACGAGATGGTTATCTAATCGCCAATATTTACGCAAAGGGGATAGATAATATCAATGCGGCTTTTAAATCAAACGAATTTATAAAAGCCGT
The DNA here is from genome assembly GCA_964573205.1 of uncultured Sulfurospirillum sp. Taxonomy (GTDB): domain Bacteria; phylum Campylobacterota; class Campylobacteria; order Campylobacterales; family QNZT01; genus QNZT01. Next base: position 11,650 of record CAZNIT010000054.1, read on the forward strand.
AAGGGCGAAAGAGACTCTTGCGTTCCCGGTAAAAGTGGGCGATCAAGAACTAAAAGTTGTCATACAGGAGTATCAAAAAGATCCGGTAACTATGCAACTGCTTCATGTGGATCTTAGAGTCGTGCAAGATGATGAGACCTCGAAATATCTAGTACCGATCAAAGCCGTAGGCACACCAAAAGGTTTAAAAAATAAAGGCGTGCTTATTTACTCCAAAAAGAGACTTCTCGTAAAATGTAAAGGGAAAGATCTGCCAAATAGTTTCGATTTGGATGTAAACGATCTGGACGTAGGCGACGCAATTTTGGTAAGAGACATAACTCCTCCCGAAGGCGTACGGATCATGGAAGCCGACAGAGTTTCGCTTGTTGGTGTTATAAAAGCGAAATAATATCTTTTTATGACACTCATAGTCGGCTTAGGCAATCCGACCGACAAATACAAAAACAACCGACACAATATCGGTTATGCGGTCATCGATGAACTTATCGATGACCTATCCGCTCAAGATATCACAAAAACTTCATTCAAAGGTTTGCTTTATAAAAAAAACGATATTTTTCTTTTAAAACCTCTCACATATATGAATCTTAGCGGCGAAAGCGTGCTGGCGGTTTCAAAATACTATAAAATCTCCCGTATCATAGTAATTCATGACGAGCTGGATATAGAGCTCGGACGCATTAAAGTAAAACACGGAGGCGGCAGCGGAGGTCACAACGGTTTAAAATCGATCGATTCACTATTGACGAGCGAATACGATCGTATCAGAATAGGAATTTCACGCCCAAGCGATAACCGAAGTATAGTCACTTATGTTTTGAGCGATTTTTCAAAAGAAGAGATCTCGTGTGTTAAAAAGGTAATAAAAACGGCGGCTCGGATCGCACTTGATCTTACCGACTCGGATATAAAAGAGATCCAAAACAGATATCCGGCAAAAAAAAACCATTGTACACAATAAAGGTCTAAGATGCCGATATATCAAAGATTTCTTTCAAAACTCTATTTTAAGAAGTTTCTACTTCTTTTTATGGCTTTCGAAATCTTTTTCGTCGGTATAGATCTACTTAAAAACTTAAAGCTTCTACCCGATTCCGCAAACCTTCAAGTTTTGTATATCGTAAATAAATTTTTAGAATTTATCGGTTTCACTCTTCCTCTTACACTAATTTTCGCGCTTATTATGGCCGTTATTCAAATCATAAAAAGCAATGAACTAGTAACGCTTTACTCTCTTGGAATCAGTAAAACCGATGTTGCAAAACCATTTATCGTTATCTCTTTACTTATAACATCCATTTATATCGGATTAAATACGCTCCCCTACTTCGTACAAGCGCATCAAAATGCGTCGAATATCAAAAAAAGGGGAACGATAACTTCGATAAGCTCTTCAATTTTTTTAAAATCGGGAGAAGATTACGCATATATCCAAGAGTTAAATCCCGCCGCGAAAACAGGTGAAAATATGAAGATTTTCATAATAGAAAAAAAGGATTTGGTTAAAATCATAGAAGCTAAAGAGGGAGTTTTCAAAAACGACCACTGGGAATTGAAAGATATAACCGTTTATGAAAAACCTCATATAGATAAAAAAAATTTAAATGATTTAAAGCTACTTATAAAAAGATATGAAACGAAAAACGTACTCTACGGATTTACCCCCAGAATAATAGACACTCTTTTTCAAAATAGCACCAAACTAACTATTCAAGATTCATTCAAAGCGATAAAACTGTTTAAAAAACAGAATCTAAAAACCGATAAAATACGTGCCAACCTCTATAAAATGACAATTTTCCCGCTTTTTGCTCCGATTATGGTATTTGCTCTATTTTTCCTGTTTCCGACTCAAGCAAGAGGATCCAACCTGACATTTTTCACGATGGCTTCCATCTTCGGCTCTTTGGCACTATGGGGCATTACACTTACGATGACAAAAATAGCCAACAACGGTACCGTTTCGGCTGAAGCGGGCATTTTATTGCCAATCTTACTACTCGGGCTTGGAAGCGTTTACCTTTATAAACGTCGTTAAACAGTTTTATTTGAATTGAGAGCAAAGTCTCTTGTCACCTGATCGGCATATCAAACTTTTTACCCATCCGGCAGCTTTTTTAGCACCTTTGTAACCGAAATGTTCAACATCGTCACTATACTTATATCCAAATGTCTCAATTAAATCTTTCGTATCTTCGTAAGCGTTATAAACACTCCAAGATTTAAACTGCAAATCAAGCAGAAGAAGATCTTCGTTTTTCGCCAACTTCTTTATAGTGGCGGCATAATCGCCGGTTTCACGAATATGACTTTTTTGAGTCGGCTCATATTTGCGTTTTAGAAATCTCTCCACCGGCGTTATTAAAACCGGAATCAAATCATGCTCTTTTGCATACTCTATATATTCTGTCAACTCTTCATAAAACGATTCGTAAACTCCGGGTAGTGTGTGGTATTCGTCTTCTCTATATTCATCGGTCTCGTCGTTATGTCCAAATTGAATAAACAGATACCCTCCGTTTGATAAATCACTCATTTCTATAATCTTTTTCGTTTGATACCAGTTATGAAACCAGCTTTCGTTTTCATAAGGATTTCTACGCTTGTACGATCTGCTACTAGCTCCCGGTTGCGCAAGATTGTAAAGGTTTCGAGGATTTATCATATACTCTTTGAGCAGATCACCCCAGCCGTAGTTAATTCTTTTTCCGTTTTTCACCGTCGTGTTATGCACCGTGGAGTCACCTATGATGAATATCTTCTTATCAGCATTTGAGACGACTGAAAAAGCAAACGATTTTTCCGCTTTAAGCGAGTCATGATAAAAAGCTCTTATCTCGTATTTTCCGCTTTCTTGAGGAGCGTCAAAGTAAACTTCACCGCTTTTTATCTTATCTGCGATCCAAATCCCGTCTATAACATTCCACCAGGTGGAACGATCCTCTTTTTTAAACAATCCTATCCAATGATTTGAGCCTCTGGGAAAATTTTTATAGTTTACGAAAATAATCTCACCGCTTCTGAAAACCGTTTTTTGTGCGGATATAGTTAAAGGATCGTTTTGAGAGTCCGTATGAAAAGAGGCTTTTTCCACCATATTGAGCGAATCGTTATAAAAAAGTCTAACTTCATACTCTCCGCCTCTATCGGGAGCTTTTAATTTTAGCTTACCGTTTTTAAAATAAAACCAATTTTCGGCAAGTACCGAATCCCAGTCGTTCAAAGCTTCTTTCGCAAAAATCCCGACCCAATTATTCGAACTGCCGGTAACGCCTTTGAGCATTACATTTATCGTCTCGCCACCTTTGTATGAACTTTTGTCCAAAGTGACGGAAGCGGCGTTTAAGGAGATAAAAGTTAGAAGAAGCATTAAAAACGGTCTCATATTGATCCTTTAATATAGCGATCTATTTTTACGATTTTAATATAAAATTTCCTTAAATAGCATTAAGAATAAAAAATATTTTATCTTTTAAAAAATTTATTTAAGTTTTTTGAAGTAACAAATAAGTTATAAAGATAAAAAAACTAACATTTATCTAAGAGTGCATTTTAAAAAAATTTCGATAAAATAGCCGCAAAAACAAGGTATCTTATGATAAATTTTCATGCTCTTTGCGATAAATACGACACCCCCTTGTATCTGTACGATTTCGACCATATAACATCGCAATACGATAAACTCAAAGAGGCGTTCAAAGCCAGAAAATCACTTATCTGTTATGCGATCAAAGCAAACTCCAATCTCTCAGTCATCAAACATTTGGCAAAGCTTGGAGCAGGTTGTGACTGCGTATCGATAGGAGAGGTAAATCGCGCTCTATACGCCGGTGTTCAAAAATATAAAATCATTTTTAGCGGTGTCGGCAAAAGAGATGACGAGATCAAAGAGGCTCTTGAAAAGGATATTCTTCTCATAAACCTAGAGAGTGAAGCGGAACTCCACAGAGTTGAGTTACAGGCGCAAAAACTCGGGAAAAAAGCGAGAATAAGCATCCGCGTAAATCCCAATATAGATCCGAAAACCCATCCGTATATCTCAACAGGACTTCATGAAAACAAATTCGGCGTTGATATCGATACCGCTAAACGAATGTATATCAAAGCGAAAAACTCACAATTTCTAGATCCTGTCGGGATACATTTTCACATCGGTTCTCAGCTGACCGAACTATCCCCGATAAAAGAGGCTAGCGAAGTGGTAAGTGATCTGGTAAGAAGTTTGAAGGTTTTGAAAGTCGATATAAAATTTTTCGATATCGGCGGCGGGCTGGGTATAAGATACGACGACGAGACTCCGATAGAGCCTTACGATTACGCTCAGGCGATATTTTCGACACTTAACAACCTGGATGTAACCGTGCTATGCGAACCCGGTCGCTATCTAAGTGCGAACAGCGGATATTTTTTAACAAGAGTACTATATGAAAAAACAAACGCGGATAAACGATTCGTCATTGTTGACGGGGGAATGAACGATCTTATACGCCCCTCTCTTTATGACGCTTATCATAAGATAGAAATAGTGGCAAAAGATGCGGATGAAGAGAGTTCTCTATGCGATGTCGTAGGTCCCGTATGTGAAAGCGGTGATTTTTTCGCTAAAAATATTAAATTACCCAAAACGGATCATGACGACCTGCTCATCATAAAAAGTTCGGGCGCATACTGTTTTACAATGAGTTCCAACTACAACACTAGAGGCAGAGTCGCGGAAGTCGCGTTAGAAAACGGAGAAGATCGTCTCATACGAAGAAGAGAAAAATTCGAAGATATGATCGCACTGGAAAAGGATTATCTAAAATGAATCTACAGGAATTGAGAGCGGGAATAGACAAAGTCGATGATGAACTGCTGAAACTTTTAAACAAGAGAATGCAGTTTGTAAAAGAGGTCGGCAAACTCAAACAAAATGACGGCTCAAGCATCTATCGACCGGAGAGAGAAAGAGAAATTTTAAAGAGACTCGAAAAACAGAATAACGGAGATTTGACTACGGAAGCGATAGAGGCTATATTTATGGAAATTTTTGCGGTCAGCAGAAATCTTGAACTTCCGGAAAAGATAGCTTATCTGGGACCTGAAGGAAGTTATTCGCACCAAGCGGCGGAGAGTCGCTTCGGAGCGCTAAGCTACTATCTGCCGCTTAACTCCATAGAGGCTGTTTTTAAAGTTCTTCAAAACAAAGAAGCCAAATACGGAGTCATTCCCATAGAAAACAATACCGAGGGCGCGGTAGGTACGACTATAGATTCGTTAAATAAATACGACTCGAAAATCGTTGCCGAACTATATATGGATATTCACCATTCGTTCGCTACGATCGCCGAAGATTTAAAAGAAGTCAAACGTATTTATTCACATCCGCAAGGTTATAATCAATGTAAAAATTTTCTCGAAGAACACTTTTTGATCGATATTGAGTTCATACCCACCTACTCTACCTCGGCAGCCGCCAAAAAAGCGAAAGAGGATAAAAATTCGGCGGCTATATGTTCCGCGATTGCCGCGAAACTTTATAAGCTTCCGATTCATTTTGAAAAAATCGAGGACAATCTTGCAAATCGAACAAGATTTTTAATATTGAGTGATTTTAAGAATCAAAAAAGCGATAACGATAAAACATCCATAATCGCAAAAACCGACAACTCGCCCGGAAGCCTAGTGAACTTTTTGAAAAACTTTCAAGATCATGGGATAAACCTGACAAAAATAGACTCAAGACCGCTAAGAGACGAAAAGTATAAATCGATGTTTTTCATTGACTTCAAAGGTCATATCGATGATAAAAACATCAAAGAGGTAATTCGAAATTCGCCTAACGAAATAAAATGGCTCGGAAGCTATGTAGCGGGAGAACGCGATGCTTTTTAACAAACAACTTAAAAATATAAAAAGTTACGAAGGGGGGAAACCCATCGAACTTGTCGTACGAGAATACGGAATAGCTGAAAAAGATATAGTTAAATTAGCTTCGAACGAAAATCCTTTCGGAACGAGTCAAAAAGTGATCGAAACTATCAAACTAAACGCTCAAAACGTCCAAATGTATCCCGACGACTCAATGAGCGAGCTAAAGGAAGCACTGGCAAAAAAATTTGATGTAACGCGTAAAAATATCATAATCGGCGCGGGAAGCGATCAGGTGATCTCTTTCGCCGTAAACGCGAAAGCGAATAGGTATAAAAAAGTTCTAACCGCCAAAACTACGTTTGCAATGTACGATATATATACGAAGCAAGCGGGCTCAAACGTGATCAAAACCCCGTCGCATCAACATAAATTGGACGAATTTATTCGTATTTATAGAAAAGAGAAAGATAAGATAGGTATTATATTTTTATGTCTTCCTAACAATCCGTTAGGAGAGTGTTTGGATAAAGATGACGTATTCTCATTTTTACAAGAGATAGATCCTAATACTATGGTAGTGATTGACGGAGCTTATCAGGATTTTGCACAAGCTAAAGATCCCAAAAAGGGTATAGATCCAAAAGAGTTGATAGAAAATTTTTCAAACGCTTTGTATCTTGGAACATTCTCAAAATCATACGCTCTAGGCGGTATGCGCGTAGGTTACGGCATAAGCGGCGAGGAGATAATGAGCGCTCTTTATAAAATGAGACCGCCGTTTAATGTAACATCACTTTCGTTAAAAGCCGCCGTTACAGCTTTAGAGGATGAAGAATTTGTTAAAATGGGTATAAAAAACAACTTCGAACAGATGGAAAAATTTGAAAATTTTGCGAAGGAAAATAAAATAGATTTTATAGATAGTTACACAAATTTTATAACTTTTATTTTCGATGGTAAAAAAAATTCTAGTGAAATAGCACAACTATTATTAAAAAAAGGTATAATTATAAGAGATTTAAAGAGTTACGGCATAAACGGTATCAGGATCACTATCGGTACACCCGAACAGAATAGGCTCTTTTTTAAAGAGTTCCGATCACTTTTATAAAAAGGTTTTTGTTATAGATGGACTTTAAGATACTACTCTCTCAAATAACCGCGATCTTCACGAAACTGACGAACAGACAAAAGATAATTATAGGTGTTTCGACTCTTGCGGTTATCGCATTTATCGTATTTTTAGTACTTTATACCAACGGTAAAAAAAATATTGACGGCTACAGAGTACTTTTTGATAAAATATCTCCCAAAGATGCCGCGCTCGTTATTGACCAACTGGAAAAAGACAATGTTCCTTATCGTCTAAAAGACGAAGGAACTATCGAAGTACCGGCCGAACATGTTTACAAAGAGAGAATTACCATAGCGGCACAGGGAATTCCAAAAAGCAGTAAAATAGGTTTCGAACTATTCGATAAAACCGACTTCGGCGAAACCGACTTCGCCCAAAAGATCAAATACCTGCGCGCGCTCGAAGGAGAACTCTCAAGAACAATAGAGAGTTTACAACCGATAGAGGATGCGAAAGTTCATATCGCTCTTGCAAAAGATAGTGTATTTGTGGAAAAAGAGAGCGCACCCACCGCCTCGGTACTATTACAAATCGCAAACGCAGCCAAACTTACCTCCAAGCAGATCGCGGGTATAAAAAATTTAGTCGCCGCATCAGTTCCGAAAATGCAAAGTGAAAATGTGAAATTAATCGACCAAAACGGCGTATCTCTGGGCGAAAATCTTGATGACGGATTTGAACCTGAACTCATAAGCGCTCAAATGAAATATAAAAAAGAGTTTGAAAGAGCGTATGAAAAAAAGATCGAAAACGTACTTTCTCCCATTCTTGGAAATTCAAAAAAAGTTGTCGCCAAAGTAACGATTGATTTTGATTTTGAGAAAAAAGATACGGTTAGCGAATATTATGATCCTGAATCTGTAGTTCGGAGTGAGCAGAGTCTTGAAGAGAAAAAAGAGGGAGCGTCATCCGAGCAATTGGGCGGAGTACCCGGAGCCATAAGCAACATAGGACCTGTTGAAGGTACTACGAAAAATAAAAACGGCGGCGAAAAATATGAAAAAAGCTCTACGACGACAAACTATGAAATCTCCAAAAAAGT
>CAZNIT010000055.1:0-9554 GCA_964573205.1 uncultured Sulfurospirillum sp.
AAAGAGTATATGCTTTATGTCATAACAGCAGATACTTTTGGAAGCGTACATGATCAACTCTCAGATTTTGATATTAAAATCGAAGTTTTAAAAAGTTTGGATCATACTCTTGAAAAGGCGAATTTCATTGAATCTCTTGGCTCCTCTTTTTGTGCCGCTGTGGGAAATGGTAACAACGATGTAAAAATGATAAAAAAAGCTGAATTGGGAATATCTCTTTGTTCAGATGAAGGATGCTCCGTTTTGACATTGATGTCAGGGGATATCGTTTGTAATTGCATAGAAGATGCTCTGATGCTTTTTTTAAGTAAAAAGAGGTTGATAGCTACACTTCGAAGATAACTGTAACGATATGAAAAAGTAGCGGTAACTTTTTGAATTAAAAGTAAATTTTAATAGACAAAGGTAAAAAATAGTAGTAAACTGAAAATATGAGCTTTAGATTCAAAGGAGTTTTTAGTGAAAAAAATACTCATATTTATAAGTTTGCTTCTATATATTTTGGGATGCGGAGAGGGTGAAGTAAAGAGCAGCGTCTATTATGTTCCCGATTCGGACAGATCGAAGATTCAAACTACCTCTTTGGAGAGTGAAGAGTTTTCCGTAACGGCGGACTATACGATAGATCATGTCGGCATAAGTGAGATAAGCGCTCTTTTTGTTGAGGGTGTGGCTTTGGACATCGCCATAAGTGAAGACGGACGATTCGTATATATCGCAACCGGAAGCGAAGGATTGGCGGTTGTGGATGTAAGCGATCCTTACAACCCGAAACTCATCTCAAATCTCGATACGCCCCGGTATGTCAATAGCGTCACAGTCGTAAACTCCATCGCATATGTAACTTACAAAGCGCAAAATTGGGGTGATTATCTCAGTATAAACGCTTTTGACATATCAAATCCTTACGATGTCAAGTTTATAGGATATTACGAAGGATTTAAGAGCAACTCGCATAAACTAATCTCAAAAGACGGCTTGGTATATTTTGTAGATCAGAAAGGATTTAAAGTGGTGAGCGAAACCGATTATACCGTCGTAGGAAGATACGATCTTTTCGACACCGCATACGCTTTTGTAATGAAAGAAAACTTCGCCTTTATCGCCAACGGAAGAAACGGGCTTACTATTTTAAAGGCGGGTGACGCACCGTATAGCGCATCATTGACGAATCCCTAACTTTAGATGAAAAGCTTTTTTGAGTCTGCTATATCTTTTGCCATAAAATAAAATACAAAACCCCACAATATGAGGCTACTTACGATGCTAAACGCTCCCGCTTCTTCACTCATATGAACGAGGGCTTTGGGATCGATCGAGTTTACGCTGAAAATATAATCCAGCCCCAATCCGAACAAAATACTTCCCAAAACAATAGTTCCAAGATAGATATAAAGAGATCTGTTTCCCAATATCTTCTTGACGACGCCGATTGTTACGGTATTTGTCGCAGGTCCCGCACTTAAGAAAACAAAAGCCGCTCCGGCACTTACGCCCGAGAGCATAAGAGCCGCGGCTATGGGTAAAGAAGCTGTTGCGCAGACATACATCGGAACGGCTATGATTATGACTATGATATATGAGAGCCAGTTATACTCTTTTAAAATTTCACTAAGATTATCGGGAATGACGACGGTTATGAGCGCTCCTATGAGTAGTCCCCAAAAGAGCGGTTTTGCGATATCTCCAAGAAGAGTTATAAAGCCGTATTTTAAAGCTTTTAGCAGTGAAAAATTTTTTTTGTTTTTACTATTTTCGCATCCGCACCCTTTGTCGCAGCTTGTTTCGTCATTTGTCGTTATGGGCGTAAAAGCTCTGATTGGCGCGGTTTTTGCCAGTGAAAAGGCGGGTTTTTTGATCTCTTCTTGATTGTCGAAAATATTTGTCAATATTCCGGCGATGACAGATATGATCATAGAAGTTACGACTCTGTAGATTGTAAATATCCAGCCGAATATTCCATAAGTCGCAAGTATGGAATCGACACCGGTAATAGGTGTCGAGATCAAAAACGAAAGGGTTGCGCCTTTGCTCGCACCGCTTTTTTTGATACTTGTCGCAAGAGGTATGACTCCGCATGAACAAACCGGAAGAGGTACTCCAAAAAGTGTCGCTTTCGTAACCGAGCCTATGTTGTCTTTTCCGAGATGTTCGGTTACCAATGACTCCGGTACTATCTCATGAAGAAGCCCGGCAAAAAGAAGACCAAACAGTATATAAGGAGCCATCGCATTGCTAAGCTCTATTAGTGCGTGCCAAAATTCTATTAAATATTCCATCTCTTTTTCAACTCCCGCTTCATTTTACAATAGTATCATTTCGCATTAACTGAACTTTTTTTGTTAAAAAAGAGAAGATACGCCGCAGGCAGGACTAAAAGAGTAAGTATCGTTGAACTAATGATACCTCCCGTAATGACTACCGAAAGGGGATATTGTATCTCACTTCCCACACCTGAAGCAAAAAGTAGAGGAAGTATCCCAAAAAGCGTCGTAAACGCGGTCATAAGCACGGGTCTAAGCCTAAGCATAGTCGCCTTTTTGATAGTGTTTTCAAGAGGTTGGTTTTTGTCTTTTATTCGAAGTTCATCTATGAAACTTACAAGCACTATACCGTTTAGTATTGCGATTGCGAATATCGCCAAAAATCCTATTATCGCGGAAACGGAGAGATAGATACCGCTTAAAATAAGTGCGATTATACCTCCGATGAGTCCAAAAGGTACATTCATCAGAATCAAAAGAGCCTTAGATATCGAATCAAAAGCCGTGTATAAAAGAAGTACAATCAAAAATAGAGTTACGGGAACTATAATCATCAGTTTTTCGGAAGCTTCTTGCATGTTTTTAAAATCACCGGCCCAGCCTATATAATATCCCGGCGGCATTTTGATCTTCTCTTTTATAATTTTGTCCGCTTCTTTGACAAATGAAGCGACATCTCTGTTTTCAACTTCCATCGAAATGACCATATAGCGGCTGAGATTTTCTCTTTTTATGAAAGAAGCTCCCTGTGTTACCGATATATCGCACACTTGATCAAGTGTCACTAAAGCTCCGTTTTTAGAGCGAAGAGTGATGTTTTTTATACTCTCTATATCTTTTTTTGCGTCTTTAATCTTCGCTACGATTCCAAAGCGTTTGACACCCTCTATCTTTTCGCTAATGGGCTCTTCTCCTATACCGTTTCGAATAACTTGCATGATCTCTTGAGTGGTAATGCCGTAACGGGCGAGAGAGAGGTAGTTTGGAACGATATTTATCCGTGCTTGTCCCAGTTGCGATTCGGTTTCCATCCTCTCTAATCCCTCAAGATTATTCAGCGCGTCTTGAATCTCTGCGGCTAAGGAGGTGAGTGTTTTTTGATCTTCTCCGAATATTTTTATGGCAAGTTCGGCTTGTACGCCCTCAAGAAGCTCTTCGATTCTCATAGCGATGGGTTGAGTCGGTACGAAATTTACCCATTTAAATTTTTGTGTAAGATCTTCATTCATTTGGTGTGTAAGTAAAGGCAGATCTTTAATATTCTCTTTTAGCGTTAAAAGTATCTCCATATAGTTGGCTTGAGCGGTTTCTCCTTTTTCGCTTCTTCCTATCATCGATAAAACCGACTCCACTTCATCGTGATAATTTTTTAATATATATTTTTCAATCTGTTGAGCTGTCCGTATGGATTGGGAGAGTGAAGTTCCGGGTATGGAAATGACACGGTACATGATCGACTCTTCATTTAAGGAAGGCATAAATTCTCTTCCTTGAAGAGTTAAAAGATAAACGGCTATTACAAATACCGCCGTTACGGCAGCTAGAGTGATTTTAGCATGTTTTAGGGCAAAAGAGAGGATAGGGCGGTAGAATTTTTTTATACTTTTCATAAGTATGTTTTCTGCGGATTTACTCGGTTTTAAAAGTAGATAAGCAAGAGTCGGGACAAGTACCAAAGCCACAAGTAAAGAGCCCAGCATAACAAAGACTATATTTAGAGCCATAGGCGAGTAGAGTTTGCCCGCAAGACCTTCAAGACTTAGAAGCGGAATGAAAACGGCGGCTATGATGAGTATTGCAAATGTCACCGGTTTTGCGACCTCTTTTGCCGCACTAGAGATTAACTCCAAACGAGAGGAGTCGGGATGATCATGAAGTTTTCGAAAACTGTTTTCGACTATGACTATGGTTCCGTCAACAATCATACCGACCGCTATAGCTAGACCGCTTAGGCTCATCAGATTTGCGCTCATTTTAAAATAATCCATCAATAAAAATGCGATAAGAAGTGACAGCGGTAAAGAGAGAATGACGATAAATGCCGATCTAAGCTCGAATAAAAATAAAAACAAAACGATCGCAACAAGCAAAACACCGCTTAAAAGCGCACTTGTCATCGTTGAAACGGCTTTATGTGTTATTTCGGTTCTATCGTAAACTCCCTCGATAGTGACACCTTGAGGAAGGGCGGAGTTTACCGTCTGAATTTTTTCTTTGATTCTCTCGACCACTTTAGCGGCATTTGTACCGGTTCTTTGTAGTACCATTCCAAGTACCGATTCGTTCCCGTCAATCGAAACGGCTCCAAATCTTGGTGCCGCCCCTTCTTGTACTTCCGCAATATCGGCGATGGTTAAGGGTTGGGCATTTATCGATTTTATAACGGTATTTGCAATATCTTCAACACTTTTGTATAATCCCGCGCCTCTGATGAGGTACTGTTCACGGTTAAATTCCAGATACTGTCCTCCTGCGGAGAGGTTGCTTTTTTGCAAAGCTTGGATGATGTCGTCATATGTTACATCGATATTTTGAAGCTTTTTAGTATCTATGACTATCTCGTATTGTTTCTCGTATCCTCCCCAACCGATCACCTCTTCTACGCCACCGACGCTTTTTAACAGAGGTTTGATAATGAACTCTTGCATTTGGCGAAGTTGAGTGAGGGTGAAGTTGTTGTTTTTATCTTTGATGCGATACCAAAAAACCTGTCCCAAGCCGGTAGTGTTTGGTCCTAGAAGAGGTTTTCCCCAGCCTTTTGGAATATCGACATTCGCAAGTCTTTCACTTACTAGCTGTCTTAGAAAGTATATATCGAAACTGTCATCGAAAAAAATCGATACATAAGAGAGACCGAAAAATGAGTTTGACATTATGGTTTTTACTCCCGCCATTCCCGAGAGTGCGGATTCTATAGGATAAGTTATGAGTTTTTCGATATCTTCGGCGGAGTTTCCGGGGCTTTCGGTATAGATGACTACCTGCTTGGGTGTAATGTCGGGGAAAGCGTCTATTGGAATCTCCTTATATGTTTTATATCCCAATATGGTTATTACGACAAAAAGCGTTATGCTTAAAAGTTTATATTTTAAAGTTGTTTGTATTATATTGTCCAGCATCTTTTATCCTTAATGACCGTGTCCGCCCAGAGAGGATTTTAAAAGCAAAGATTTTATATAGTAGGCTTTATCGCTTACATACGCTTGTGCTTCTTTCAATCCTTCCACCGCGACAAGTTCATCGTTCGTTTCGATTATTTTTACGATTCTCGGCTCGTAAGGAATCTCTTCTTCATGCTCGGTGTGCGAGCTTTCTTCGTGATTTTCCGAGTGATCTTGATGATTCGTATGGTCATTATGATCGTCATGACTTTGATGTTCGTCTATTTCTTGATGATTTGCATGGTCATCGTGATTATCATGATCTTTATGTTCATCTTTCGGAACGAAAACTACCCATTCATTGTTAAAAAACGACAAAGCGGTTTTTTTGATCGCCAGATACTCTTTGTTCGGCGCCAGATATATCGTTGCAGCCGTATATGCACCTATGAACAGATCGTCTATTCGTTTTTCGATATTTGATAAAAGTACGATTCTTTGTGTTTTTTCATCCACCCTAGGCAAAACCTGGTCTATTTTTACGGGAATATCGTTATCCATATAGTGCAAGGTCGCTCTTTTTGCCGTTTTTATAATGGGTGCGTATTTTAAAGGTACGAACGATTTTAGGTAAAAGGATTGCTCTTTTACTACATTGATAATTTGTGTCTGTTGTGAAATAACCGAATGAAGCGGCTGTAAAATTTCGGATATCACACCGTCGTTATGGGAGTATAGTATATATTCGGAAGTAGGTTCTTTTAACTTTTTGGCATCTATTCCAAGAGTTTGTAGTTGGGATTTTAGTCTGTTGATTTTGGAAATCATTTCATCTTGTTTCGCTTTTTGTGTGTTCAACTCTTGTAAAGAGGTCAACCCCTTTTTATATAGAGCTTTGGTCGCTTGAAAGTTTTTACGAAGGGAATTAAACTGCTTTTTCAGTGAAAGGTACTTCGATGTCATATCCGAGAGAGCGATGGAGTCGATGAGAGCGATGGGTTGATTTCGTTTAATCTTGTCCCCCTCTTTTACATAATATTTTTCAATATGTCCGTCTAACAGTGACATTATCGACTGTTTCGCATTTGAAAGTTGAATGATCTTCGCGTTTACATCTATTGATTTGGCAAATTTGTGTTTCTTTACAAAATCGATAGGTATGTCGCTTGCAAATAGATTGATCGTAACGAGTGAAAGTAGCAAGGCTTTAGTCATTGTAAACTCCTGTGAGATAATTTTTTCGTATATAGTTTTTATAAAGCATCATATCGATTTGGATTTGTCGTTTTTTTGTTTGGATAAGTCTGTTTTTGAGATCTTGAAGTTGAAGAAGGTTGATGTTTGCTATTTTATATCCTTCTTCGAACATTTTCAACATTTTATGCTCCTCTTCCAATAGCTTTTGTATGTTCTTTTGCATTTTTTTAAGCAGAGCGATCTCTTCTTGAATTTTCTTGGTTTTCATCCGTATCTGTTTTTTAAATTGTATAAGTGAGAATCTCTTTTTTTGAATTTCAAGTGATGCGATCTCTTTTTCTTCGGATTTTTGATTTAAAAGTGCAAAAGGTATGTTTATGCCGACTTTATAGATATCTTGATCCGGTTCTTTTTCATACTCCGCCGTAAGCAAGAATGATTTTAGGATTCTCGTATCGATTTTTGCATAAATCTTAGCGATGCGTTGATCTATTTGACGCAGTAATAGCTCCGGGTTTTTACTTTCGTTTGGTTTTGATCTAAATTTATAGTTCGTATCCAATCGGATCTCATCGCTGATTTTGGAGTCTAAAAGAAGATCGTAGTAGTATCTTTTTTGTTCAAAATATAAAAAATCCTCATTTCGTTTACTTTGGGTATAAGAGAGTTTCGCCTGAAGATAGCTTGATTTGGCTATCGTTCCCGCACGGTAGCGCGCTTTTGAAATATCATAGATGTTTTTGGCGATTTCGCTCTCTTGTTTTGCCAAGTCGTATAAAGAGACTTTTTCCATATATTTCGTATATTTCAAAGAGAGTTCTTTGATTGTTTTCGCTCTTAGAAGTTTGTGTTCGATTATGGTTTTTTCAATGTTGAGTTTTGCAACTTTTTTTAACTCGTCTCTTGCGCCGCTTAGGGGAATATCTTGCGACAGATCGATCGAAAATCCATTCTTATCTTCAAATTTCGAAAGTCCAAGACCCAAATTCGGGTTTTCGTATCTGATCAATTTTTGAGCTTCTTGTTTGCTCTGTTCTATCTTCAAAGACGAGGCTTTGATTTTCTCATTTTGACTTAGTGCCGTTTTTATAAACTCTTCATAAGTAACCGCATATAGATTTAATATCAATAAAACGGATATCAAAACAGGTTTAATCATGTTGTTCCTTTTTTATAATTTTTCGAAAAATCAACCACAGATATTACGCCATTACCTCGCATTTGCATACGAATTGTTACAAACGCCGATTTAATGAAGTTTTGACCGTAATATATGTCATCGATATGGTTTTATGTTGAATACGCCAAATTACTATTTGTAGAAATAGTTCAAATCAACGAAAATTTAGCGAAATGGAAAAATTAAGATATTGGGGGTTTTAAAAAGTTTTCGTAAACTTTAGAGGGGTAAATTGATCGGATATCTTTCGGTGAACCGGATAGCGGCTCTTGTATATGAAAAATTAATGATTCGGGCATAATAAAAGAGGCATGATATATGCAAAAATCACTACATATATCGTCTGCATCCATATTTGATGCGTTTGAATGATCGACCGAGAGCTTTGTGATATCACACTTGCCATGAGAGTGATCGTCAAGAACTACCGCAAACTCATGAAGTATCGAAAAGCAGATCGCAAATAGCAATAAAAGTGAAACTATTTTATTTTTCATCATGGTCATTAATTATACTTTATCAATCATAAACCAAACTTAATAGGCTTTAAAATATCGTTTGTCTATATCGAGCACAACCCGTTCCCGAAAACGGGTTGATTTCGATCTAATTTAGGATTTCTATTTTCGCTTCTTTTCTTAACTTTTTCATAAGAGCGTTCATTTTCTTAATTGTTTCACCCTCTTGTAGGAATTTTTTTATAAAGTCTCTTGATTTCTCATATGGAGCTATTTTCGCTTCTTGTTTGTCGGTTATCGTGATAATGTGATAACCGAATTTTGTTTTTACGGGTTCGCTAATCTCTCCTATTTTCATAGAGAAGGCGACTTTGTCAAACTCTTTCGGCATATATCCTTTTTTTATCATGCCGAGATTTCCTCCGGTTGCATTCGCTTCGGCACTTTGAGAATACTTTTTTGCCAATTTTGCAAAATCTTCACCGTCGATTAGCATCTGTCTAATTTTTTTAGCTTTTTCCAGCTTCGCCTCTTTAACCTCTTTCGTATCGTTAGGGTTTACGAGTATAAGTATCTGACTAGCGTTAACAAGCTCTTCGGATCTGAAGTTCGATTTTTTCGCGTTGTAGAAATTTTTTATTTTTTCTTCGGGAATATACGGATCTATAACGCCTTGTTTTTTAAGATACTCTTTAACCATAATTTTCTTTTTCATAAATGCTCGAAACTCTTCATCGCTCATCGTTTCAGGCAGATATCTTTTGTATTTATCGACACCTCCGAACTTTTTTGCTATCTCTTTTATCTCTTGATCAACTATTTTGTCGATATCGATAGATTGATCTTTTTTGCTCGCTTGAATAAGAATTTCGTTGCCAATGAGTTTGTCCAAAACCTTTTTTTCAATTATTTTTATCTCTAGCACATGTGAACCGGCCGATTTGAATTTACTATCTTTTTGCAGTTGTTTTTTTACAAATTTGTCCAGCTTACTCTTGTAGATAGGCACACCGTTTACGGTTGCCACCACTTTATCCGTACTGTTTTGCCGAGTTTGAGCGGTTGTCGTTTTATTTATATCTTTTGTAGAGTTTTGGTCAAATCCGGATAATTGCGTCATCAGCAAAAAGCTAACTCCCAAAACACTAAAGCCTAAGCGAGAAATATTTTTTTTAATCATTTTAACTCCATTTTTTAATTTGTTTTTTCCAAGCAGCTATTCCAACCCTGCTCATAACCGTAAGTATAACCGTCTCTCCATCCGTCGTCAAATTCACCGTCGTCATCGAAGTGCGAATCTATACGATACTCTCTATTATTGCATGCATCGTCTTTACCTTCATTAAATCCCGGA
>CAZNIT010000056.1:0-63156 GCA_964573205.1 uncultured Sulfurospirillum sp.
ACGAACTTTTAAACAAGCTTTTGACAAAAACGGACAATATCAGACAAATCGTATCTCCCGCGAATCTTGAAAAAAGATTAAATGAGATAGAAAAAATCGAACAAGATCCCACTTTTTGGAACGATGCCAAAGAGGCTGCGAAATTACAGCGGGAGAAAAATAAAATCGTCTCCATCTTGAAAAAATACAACGATGCAAAAACTGCCGTCGAAGATGCGAAAGAGCTTTTGGAAATGGCGCAAAGCGAGGGTGATACGGAGACTGTCCAAGAGCTTTACGATGATGCTTCTTCGCTTGAAGAGAAAGTTTCCAAGTTAGAAGTGGAGATGATGTTAAGCGGTGAGGACGATTCCAAAAACGCGATAGTTACCATTCATCCCGGAGCAGGAGGTACCGAGAGTCAGGATTGGGCGAGCATGCTTTATAGGATGTATCTAAGATGGGCGGAGAGAATGGGTTTTAAAGTTGAGGAACTTGACTATCAAGCGGGAGATGAAGCCGGTATAAAAGATGTCAGTTTTATTATAAAAGGCGAAAATGCATACGGCTATATGAAAGCGGAAAACGGCATACACAGACTTGTACGCATTTCTCCTTTTGACTCTAACGCTAAAAGGCATACATCTTTTTCTTCCGTGATGGTTTCGCCCGAAGTGGATGACGATATCGATATAGAGATAGAAGATAAAGATATTCGTATAGATACATACCGCGCAAGCGGTGCCGGAGGCCAACATGTAAATAAAACGGATTCGGCCATTCGTATCACGCATATTCCCACCGGCATAGTCGTACAGTGTCAAAATGATAGAAGCCAGCATAAAAACAAAGCAAACGCAATGAAAATGTTAAAATCAAGACTCTATGAACTTGAACTCGAAAAGCAGCAAGCCGAAAAAGAGGGCATACAAAAAAGCGAAATAGGGTGGGGGCACCAGATAAGATCGTATGTCTTAGCGCCTTATCGGCAAGTCAAAGACAACCGTTCGAATATCGCATATACGAATGTAGATGCGATTCTTGATGGAGATATAACCAAAATCATCGAGGAAGTTTTGATTTCACAAGCTTGATTATTAAATAGCTTTAACAAAATATAAAATAATTTGCATACTTTTCAGTTTTAAATAAGCAATAATATGTAAAATAGTAATTAAAATATTTTATTAAAGGACGGATATGGTAAAAAATTCAGTAAGAATTTCACTAGTGGCGGCTTTTGCTTTACTAACGATCGGATGCGGCGGTGGAGGAAGTGATACTCCATCTAACGATAACAACGATAATAACGATACAAATATCACTCAAGCGGATACGACTCCTCCGGTAATCACCACAGCGTCGGAGTTCAATGTAACTGAAGAGACGAACTCTACAATACAACTAAGCGCTACCGATGAGAGTAGTGTTGTCTTCACTATTGCGCCAACGCAAAATTTCGAGCTTAATAATACAAATCTTAAATTCAGTGCTCCATCATATAAAAATAGCGGTGTAAATGATTATAATGTTACGGTAACCGCAAAAGACGAATCCAATAACTCCTCGAATAAAACTTTAACTTTTCATGTAAACCCTGTTAAAGCGAAAGTTGTCGTCGTTTCGACCGGAGATAAAAATTTGAGCGTAAACGGTAATGTCATCACGGGACCTACCGGTCTTAAATGGTTGAATGTCGATACGGGAATAATGAATTATAGTGAAGCCGTTAACTACTGTGAAACAGAAGGTTATAGGATCGCAAGAAGAGATGAAATTTTAAATCTTATTGATTATACGAAGGGTAACGGAGTTGATGCAAATCTATTAGAAGATGAATTTACGCAGTATCAAGATAAATCGGAATCTTGGGCATTGAAACTTGACGACAAATATTTTTATGTAAATTTCGCCAGCGGGGCGGATGGATTTGAGGATGACGGAACCGCAACAAGATCCGTACTTTGTGTAAAAGGGGTATCCGCACCTTCACATACTTTTAAAGTTGAGGGCAATACGACTACCGATAAAACCACAGGACTTATCTGGACAAATATGATTTTTGATCACTCTACAAGAAGAGCAATCAATCCGGATGCAAATACCATACCTCAAGAGACGGCTGCAGAGTCTTGTCCCACAGGTTATGATTTGCCAAATATCGCTCAACTTAGATCGATAGTTAACTATGCTACAAACGAGGTCAATCCGAATATTGCACCTACGGGCGTTTCAATCATTTGGTCAGCTACGGAAGATACAAATAACGGCGGAGTTGAGAAAAACTATGTACTAGATACGAACAATTCGCTTATAAGTACGGAAGAGACCAATTTGACATATTTCGTTACCTGTGTTAAAAAGAATTAGGGGATAATTGAAAATATTGCAGTTTATTTTAGCTTTTCTTATGCGGGTATAAAGAGTGCGGGAGTATCGCTCCAGATCCGGTTATGTAGGAGCCATAAGCGTTATCTTGCTCTCTTTCTCGCTCTTTTTTTTAAAAATAGGCGGTTGGATTTCTC
The DNA here is from genome assembly GCA_964573205.1 of uncultured Sulfurospirillum sp. Classification (GTDB taxonomy): domain Bacteria; phylum Campylobacterota; class Campylobacteria; order Campylobacterales; family QNZT01; genus QNZT01. Next base: position 2,505 of record CAZNIT010000056.1, read on the forward strand.
ATATAACAAACGGATATATATTCGGCATTGTAGGTATCACATTTTTGGTGATGTCGGTTGCCGAGTATATTTTTCAAAAAAGTTATATGAAAAAAAACGATATTGAAGTTAAATTCAGCGCTCTCTCTTCAAACAACTTATACATCTTAAAATCAACGCTTGTGAGATTTTTCGCTCTGCTTGTTCCTTTTTTATTTTTTTACGCGATCGTTCAAAATCACTACTATTTTACCCATTCACAAGCCTTTAAACCGACAAGGGAACTCTTTGATATCGTTTTGATTATCTTTTCTATTTTCGCAATCCCGTATATTTTCATCACTTTAAAATATAAAGGAGATAAGAGATACGAGTTAAACGACTACGCTATTTTGTTTATAATCGCTTTAAGATCTTTTTTCTATCTGTTTAAATGTAAGATCATGAAAGAAAAGCCCGAATATAGGCTTTATAAAAATAGACGAATCAAAAAAGTTATGTTACTTTATTTAGTAAACTTCTTTTTTTTGACGCTGATGATTAGATTTATCGTACAGGAGTTTCACGGTTTTGAAAATGAATTTTCTAAAATTTGGTCTGACTCGTTTACAAATCTTAACTGGTATAGACAGTATAAAACTTGGTTTTTAGTCATTTTTCATCTTCTTTTTACGGTCGATCTCTCAATTGCGATAATCGGTTATTTGGTTGCGAGTAGATGGCTTTTAAATCGTACGAAAAGTGTTGACGCGACACTTAGCGGTTGGATGGTCGCTCTTATGTGTTATCCTCCTTTTAACGATATAACGACACAGCTTTTCGGTTATACGAATCTTCCGACTTACAATCTCATAACAAACGAGTATCTCTTAGCCGCAATTTTAACGATGGTCATTTCGCTCTATTTTATCTATGTATGGGCAACGGCGGCTTTGGGATTTAAGTTTAGCAATCTAACCAACAGAGGGATAGTGGACATAGGGCCTTACGCTTTTGTCAGACATCCGGCATATAGTGCCAAAAATCTCGCATGGTGGATGGATAACACTTTTGTGCTTACAAATATTTGGGCTGCGGTCGCTATGGCGATATGGAATCTCATCTATATTTTAAGAGCGTTGACGGAGGAGTCGCATTTAAAAAAAGATGAAGATTATCGTAAGTATATGAAAAAAGTAAAATATAGATTTATACCGAAGATAACATAAAAATAAAATAATAGTATTTATATTTTATTTTAAGTAAAATTAAGTAAAATTATCTCATCTGAAGACGATATTAGATTACAAAATAAATATTTAAACAAAAGGACTCTCATGAAAAAAACTCTTTTTCTATCTCTTGTAACCTGTACTATTATTTTCACCGGATGCGGCGGCGGTGGAGGTGATTCAACTTCCGGCGGTTCAACTTCGGGCGGTTCGACATCCGGAGGAAGTACATCCGGCGGTTCAACTTCGGGTGGTTCGACATCCGGAGGAAGTACATCCGGCGGTTCGACTTCCGGCGGTACCGCTAAAACATACACGAAATTCACATACCCGGCAACCAATCTTGAAAATACTATTTCAATTACGGTAGAGACTGATGGAAACTGGACCGTCAATCCGAACGGAACGATCGCGTTAGCGGATAGATCACCTGCGGGTATGGGTTATACGGATGCAGTTAAATGGTGTAGTGACAAAAATCTAACTTTCCCGGGACCAAACGATCTTTTGGCTTTACCGGCACCAGCCGGAGTAACGTCGGCTTGGGCGAAAGATAGATATACCGTTAACTATACGGATAAAACGATCGGACAGGCGGCGAACGAAGATAACGATATAAAAATCGTTGTGTGTCTTACAAAAAATAGCACTACTTTAGATAAAAAACATACCTTTACGGATATAAATGCAACGGCTAGAGAAGATTCGGTTACAGGATTGCAGTGGACTCCTTTTATAGTATATGATGAAGATTTGATCAATCCAGGTCATGCAAATCAAAGTAGATTCCCGATAAGCGGAGCGGTAGCGCCGCAGTTGAATGCGGAAGCTTATTGTCAGACATTCGGTGCCGATTGGCGTCTTCCGACTTTAAGTGAACTTAGAACGGCGGTCTATTTCGACGGAGAGACACTTCCAAGCTATGCGGCCATCGGTAAAAAACCGTCGGTTATATGGACTAGTACACCTTTTGGAACAAATAAGCATTATGTTGTAAATCTAAATACCGATTTCACAGGATTGGGAACTCATGGTATCGAAGACGATACGTTTGAAGCATATGTAACTTGCGTAAAAAGTAATTAAACTTTAGATTTTACGATAATCCTGGAGGGCTCAAAGAGCTCTCCGGCTCTTTTTACAAACGGATTTTCAAGAATATTATCCGGATCTATCTCTTTGTTTTCGCTTTCTCCTATAGTTTGATTTGAGATGCAGCTATCTGATGGATCAGGATTTTCTATATCTTCTCCTTTTTTATAATCATCTGGCTTTTTATTTTGAGATAATGTCTTATTGCAGGGCTTCATCATTATTTTAGTTTCAAGTGTAAAAGTATCTTTTACGAAATGTTTTATGATTCCGGAACTCAGACGCAGTAGCTTTTTACACTCCTCGCTCGCACATGACATCAAAGTGAGAGTCTCATTTTCATAACCGATAAAAGAGATACTTTTTTCAAAACACTCTCCAAGTTCATAGTTTCTATCATATAGTTTTGCTATGAGGGTCTCAAATCTCTTTTTATCGTCAAGCTCGTTTTTCTGCGGAAACCGTTCTTTATGGGTCGGATCGAGAGCTTTTTTCTCTTTGGGTGGTTCGGTTTCAATTTGAGGAGAGGGGTGATGTTGCGTTTTTTGTTCGTAAGGCGTGATTTTTGATTCAAGATTTTCTATCATCTTGTCTATCTCTTTTATCTTTGTCGCTTCCATCATCTTGAAAAACAGAAGTGTTAGTACGAAAGTAGAGTCGGCATTGATGAAAAGCAGTCTCTTCGATTCGCTTAAAATTCTAAAAAATCTATCATAAAGCATAGTCGAAAATCTAGGATCTTGCTCGAAAAACCTCTCTTTCAGATAAGAGATAAGTTCGTCTATTACGACTTCCGCTTCGTAGTTTTCAAGCTCCTTGATCCTCTTTATTATCATTTTTTTATCAGTATTTAGAATAAAATCATATATTTCTCCCAAAATTTTCGGATCCAAAACCCCAAGCATCGATGCGACACTTTTTGCGTCAACATAGTTTTTAGAGTAGATAATCGCCTGATCTAAAAGAGTTAGAGTATCTCTAAGAGATCCGTTGCCGGCTCTTGTTAAAATACCCAAAGCCTCCTTCTCATACTCAATATTTTCAAGATTTAATATATGCGAGAGATGTTTGACAACGGTATTTTGGTTTATCTTTTTAAAGCGAAAATGTTGTGTTCTTGAGAGTATTGTCGGCGGCAGTTTCATAGGATCGGTAGTGGCCAAGATAAATTTTACGAACTCAGGCGGCTCTTCGAGAGTTTTTAAAAGGGCGTTGAAAGCCTCTTTTGTCAACATATGGACTTCATCGATAATAAATATTTTAAATTTTGCGCTATTTGGTTTATATTTTGTCTGTTCTATCAGTGATCTGATATCATCGATCTTTCTACTGCTTGCGGCATCCATTTCGATAATATCTATGTGTCTTCCTTCGTTTGCCGTTTTGCAGTTTTCACAACTCTCACAAGGCGAAGAGGTGGGACCGTCGTTACATACTAAGCATTTTGCGAATATCCTTGCGGTCGAAGTTTTTCCGCTTCCTCTAAGACCGGAAAAAAGATATGCATGAGAGAGTCTGTTTTGATCTAGTGCTTGTGTGAGTGTTTGTGTGATACTCTCTTGACCGATCAATTTTTCAAATGAAGAGGGACGATATTTTAGTGCTAGAACCTGTGACAATGAAGATCCTTGTTGTGAAATAAATATCATTGTACTACAAAAAGGTAAAGTTTTTATTTAAGCGGACGATTTATATTTGTGATGGTATAAAATCATCAAAATCGGAGAAATTCATGAAAAATATTATCTTTTTATTTGTCGTAGCGGCTCTTACATTCGTTTTGAGTTCCTGCGAAAAAAACGACTACAAACATCCGCTCCATAGAGCGCAGGGAAAATAGCTTAACTCTTAAGCCAAATTTTAGCGACGCCTTTTAGGGCGTCGGGATTTTCCGTCGCGAAATATTTTATATCCGTATTTTTAAAAATTCCGTTTAAATTATACTCGTTTTGCAGATACTCGACCATCGCTTCTCCCGAATGTATAAGAGTCGCGTTTGGAAAGTATGAGCTTATAGCTTTTGAGATAAGCGGAAAGTGTGTGCATCCTAAGATAATAAAGTCGGGATCTTCGAGATTTTTAAAATAGTGCTTCATAGTCGCTTCGAGCACCTCACCCTCAAAGAGTCCCTCTTCCACTATCGGTACGAAAAGCGAGGGGGAGAGAGATGTTATGTTTAAAAAACCATGATTTTTTAACAATTTCTCGTAACGACGGCTTTGGATAGTGGCTTTCGTACCGAGTATCAAGATGGAAGAGTCTTTTTTACGAGTTTTATTTTTAAGAGCCAAGACTCCGGGTTCTATGACACCCGTGACCGCAAATGGTGCGTTTTGTTTCAATTCCGATATTGCGTAGGCGCTTACGGAGTTGCAAGCCGCTATGAGAATATCTATATCGAAATTTTTAAAAAATTCCAATGCCTCAAGCGAGTATCGGATGATCGTATTTTTATCTTTGACGCCATACGGAACTCTCGCCGTATCGCCATAGTAGATGATCTCTTCGAAAAGCCCGTACTCTTTAAGACTTTTTACGACACTAAGACCGCCGACACCGCTGTCATACACCCCGGCTCGCATAAAAGATCATGCGCCTTCGTTCATGATGGATAAAAACTCTTCGTTATTTTTTGTCTTTTGCATTTTTGCGTATAGAAATTTTAACGCTTCAAGATCTTCCATCTGACTCATAGCGGAACGAAGAGCCCATACTTTTTGTAAAGTTTCGGGTTTTATAAGAAGTTCCTCTTTTCTTGTTCCCGATTTTAGTATGTCTATTGCAGGATAGATTCTTCTATCGGCGATATTTCTATTTAAGACGGTTTCGCTGTTACCCGTACCTTTGAACTCTTCGAAGATAACTTCATCCATTCGGCTGCCCGTCTCTATAAGCGCTGTGGAGATAATGGTAAGGGATCCTCCCTCTTCGATATTTCTGGCGGCTCCGAAAAATCTTTTCGGTTTGTGAAGAGCGTTCGCATCGACACCGCCGCTTAGAACCTTTCCGCTTGAAGGTGTCACCGTGTTGTAAGCACGGGCAAGTCTTGTTATGGAGTCCAAAAGTATGACTACGTCTTTACCCATCTCTACCATTCTTTTTGCTCTCTCAACCACAAGCTCCGCAACTCTTACATGATTTTGTGCGGGTAAGTCGAATGTGGAGCTGTAAACATCACCTCTGACGGAGCGCTGCATATCCGTCACCTCTTCGGGTCTCTCATCTACAAGAAGGACTAAAAGGATGATTTCCGGATGATTGCGGCTTATTCCGTGAGCCAGTTCTTTTAAAAGTTCGGTCTTACCGGTTCTAGGAGGCGCGACGATGAGTCCTCTTTGACCTTTTCCTATAGGAGAGAAAAGATCGATGACTCTGCCTGTGAGTCTTAAGGGATCGTATTCCAGTTTTATCTGATTTGTAGGATGAAGAGGAGTTAGGTTATCAAAAAGAGGACGGTTTCGACTCTCTTTCATGGGAAGATAGTTTATCGCTTCGATCTTCAAAAGAGCGTAGTATCTCTCCTGATCTTTCGGAGGTCTTACTTGTCCCGTTACGATATCTCCCGTTCTTAGGGCAAATTTCCGTATTTGTGTCGCACTTACGTATGCGTCACTTGAGGAGTTGGAAAAGTTGGCGTCAAGCGCTCTTAAAAATCCGTAGCCGTCGTTGGCTATCTCGAGTATGCCGGTAAAAAGTATATAGCCGCCTTGTGAGACTTGAGACTTGAGGATTTCGAACATCAAGTCTTGTCGTTTAAGTTGATGGGGGTTTTCTACATTGAGTTTTGTTGCCAGTTCAAGCAGTTCTTCGAGAGGTTTTACCCTAAGGTCTTCTATTTTGTATCCCTCGACCGGGATATGTGTTCTAGTCTTACCGTTTTTGTTTGATGGTTTTTCCATTTTGCCTTCTTTGGAAGTTGTAGTCTGTAGATCACTTCTGTGTATATCGGGGATTGTACCGGTTTGAACGAAACAGAAGAAATAAAAAGTGATGTAATTGTAGTAAAAAAATATATGTTTTGTCAAGTATTTTCATAAAAAAACTGATTCCTAATCAATAATCGACTATAATCACACCTTGTAAGTAGTGTTTAAAGTCTATAGGGGTAAGTTTGGAAAAAATAGCTTGTGATCACTGTCATTTGGAATTTGATAAAGATGTCATGATTTGTGAGAATATTGCACAAGAGGAAAAATATTTCTGCTGTAAAGGGTGTCAGGGGGTATATCATCTGCTGAAATCTGAAGGACTGGATAATTTTTATGATAAAGTTGGTACGACAAAACTTCAACCTGCAATTTCTGATCAAGCTGATTTGACAAAATTTGACTCTGATGGATTTATAAAAAAGTATGTTAAAGAGGTTGACGGCTTATGTGAGGTGAGTCTGATTATCGAAGGTATTCACTGTTCCGCATGTGTATGGTTGAATGAAAAAGTACTCTATAAAAGCGACGGTATTATCGAAGCGAATATAAATTATACGAATCATAAAGCAAAAATCGTATGGGATCCGAAAATCCTCACCCTAGCCGAAATAATCGGAAAAATTCGATCTATCGGTTATAACGCTTATGCGTATGATGCTTCCGTTCAAGAAGAGAGGATAAATAGAATCCGAAAAGATTACTACGCAAGGCTTCTTGTAGGTGTCTTTGCTACGATGAATATCATGTGGATAGCTATAGCTCAGTATATAGGCTATTTTAGCGGTATGAGAGCGGAGTATAAAAATATTTTAAATATAGCGGAGTTTATATTAGCCACTCCGACACTCTTTTATACCGGTTGGATCTTTTTCAAAGGTGCGTATTACGGATTGAAAAACCGTTTTGTAAATATGGATTATCTGGTGGCGACGGGTGCTTCACTGGCTTATATATATTCGATCTATGCGATGATAACCTCAAAAGAGGTCTATTTCGACTCCGTCACTATGATTGTGACTTTTATATTTATAGGAAAATATCTTGAAGTTTTAAGTAAAAAGAAGGCAGTTGATACGCTGGATTCAATGACCGGTACTTTGCCTACAGAAGTGATTGTAGTAGAGAATGCGCAAAAGAGTCTTAAAAGTGTGGAAGAGATAAAAGAGGGTGATATTATAGAGGTAAAACCCGGTGATAAAATCGTCATAGACGGAGTTCTTTTGCAAGGAGAGGGGAGTTTTGACGAATCTAGTCTAAGCGGTGAATCCGTTCCTATTTTTAAGAAAAAAGGCGATGAGATAATTAGCGGTACGATATCACTTGATAGCGTTGTCAGATATAAAGCTACAAGATCTTTCGAAAACTCGATGTTAAGTACGATCGTAACTCTACTTGAAGAGTCCGTTACTAAAAAACCGAAGATAGAAAAGTTGGCAAACGAAATATCGGGTTATTTTTCCGTAACGATTCTTTTTATAGCTTTGGCTACGTTCGTCGGCTGGTACTTTTTTGCGGGAAGTTTTGAAAAAGCTCTGATAGTATCGATCTCAGTTATAGTTATCGCATGTCCTTGTGCATTATCGCTGGCGACTCCCGTAGCAACGTTAGTCGGGCTCGGAGAGGGGGCTTCAAGAGGAATTCTTTTTAAAGAGGCCGGTTTTTTGGAGACGATGGCAAAGAGTGATCTTTTATTACTCGATAAAACCGGAACCATTACGGAAGGAAAACCGGAAGTTATCGAATTCGTAAATATTAAAGATTACGATATAAATCTGCTTTATTCACTTGTCGTGAGTTCAAAACATCCTGTAAGCAAGGCGGTGGCTAAGTATTTAAGCGAAAATTTCGACGATCTTGAAGAGTATGAATTAAAAGAGATAAAAAATTTGGAAGCTCGAGGCTTGAGCGCGAAGTTTAACGGCAAAGAGATATTTGGCGGAAGCGGATCTTTGATGAGAGAACGGGGTATCGATATCGACGTAAAAGAGGAGTATTCGCTATTTTTGTTCGCTTTGGAGGGTGAACTTCTTTGCCGTATCTATCTTAAGGATAGACCGAAAGAGGGGGCGAAAGAGGCTATAAAGCAGATACAAGATATGGGTGTGGAAGTGGTGATGCTTACAGGCGATAACAAGAGGGTGGCTAATAATATAGCAAATGAGGTAGGAATAAAGAAAGTTCATTTTTCTCTACTTCCGAAAGAGAAAGCTTCGATAGTAGATAACTATCATGAACAAAAACGAATTGTGATTATGGCCGGTGACGGTATAAACGACGCTTTGGCTTTATCCAGAAGCGATATCGCCATCGCTATGGGTAGCGGTGCGGATATATCCGTCGAAGTTAGCGATGTAGTGCTTTTAAACGATAAAATAACCTCCGTTAAAGATGCGATAAAACTCTCCAAAGCTACATATCGCAACATAAAACAAAATCTTTTACTTTCGCTTAGCTATAATCTTCTTACGATACCGTTGGCGGTTGCGGGATATGTCATACCGCTTGTCGCGGCGCTGTCGATGTCGCTTAGTTCGTTATTGGTTGTCGCAAATTCGGTTAGAATTAAGAGAGTTTTTTAAAAAATAGAGAGGATTGGATAAAATATGGATAGCAGTGTATTGACTTTGATGTTGGGAATTTCGACATTTTTGGGTGCTCTTGGCTTGGGTGCTCTTTTGTGGGGACTCAAAACCGGACAATTTAACGATCAAAAAAGATTTTTGGATAGTGTGCATTTTGATAATGAAGAGGATCTTCAAGATGCGGCATTGATGCAGGAGAGACAAAAACGAATAAAGGAAAAAAGAGAGAAAGAGTATGGTCCGCCGGATTGATACGGTATCTTTTTAAGCAAAGCTTAATTTTGTGAAATTAAATAGATAGAATAAAGAGTTTTAATCCTATCTCTATATAATGACGATATGAAACTGAAATTAGATAACAATTTTTTACTAATAAAGATAATGGGGAATAAAAGTTTTCATGAACGGGCTTAAATATCTCTTTTTAATACTTGTTTTTCAAGCCGTAGCCGCATACGGCGCCAAGTTTCCCGTTTGCAAAGAGTATTACTATGTGAATGAAAACAAAACCCATGAAAAATCGACATTTTTGGAGAAAATTCTCAAAGAGGATCCCGGTAATGTCGAATGTATGTTGAAACTGGCGTCTTTATATCTGCGTACGGATAAAGTTGCCGCCGCTTTTGACTTGATAAGGAGAGCATACACTCTTAATCCCGATTTCGTGGAAAAACAGAGTATCTCGAAAATTCTCGATTTGGCTTTGCGCCTTAGCCGTTTGGGAGAGTTGGCGCATAAAAACAGCGATAGCGAACTCTATAACGAGCTTGGTGACACCTATTACGAAGTAGGGATTTTCGACGAAGCCGCTAAAGCGTACGAAAGTAGTTTGCTGTTGGATGAAAATCAAAGCAAGGTTAAAATTTCACTCTCTTTATCGTATGCGAATCTCGGCAAATATATAAAAAGCGAAAAGATATTAAGAGCGTTGGTCGAAAAAGAGCCTTACAATTTTTACGCCAACTATTATATGGGTAAAATTCTAAAAAACGGCCTTTCACAGTCAAAAGAGGGTAATATTTATCTACGCATGGCTTTATATCTTATAAATTATGCCGATATAGAGTATGAAAAAGAGACGGATAGAGAATTCCTGAAAAAAGATATAGAAAATGAACTCAAAGGCTCCGAAAAATAAAGCGGTATTTTTAGATCGTGACGGTGTTATAAATATAGATAAGCAGTATGTAAGTAAAATTGAGGATTTCGAATTTAAAGAGGGAATTTTCGAATTGCTTGGGCATCTTCAAAGATTGGGATACATTTTGATCGTCGTGACAAACCAATCGGGTATCGGACGGGGTTATTACACGCAAGAAGATTTCGATAAATTGACTCGATGGAAGATCCGAGAGTTGAAAAAAAGAGGCATAATTATCAGTGATGTCTTCTATTGTCCGCATGCGCCGGAACTTCTATGCGATTGCCGTAAACCAAATGCTAAAATGCTTCTTGACGCGAAAAAGAAATTCAATATAGATTTAGAAAGTTCATGGATGATAGGTGATAAAAAAAGCGATATAGAGGCGGGTAGAAATGCGGGTGTCGCAAAGACGATCTTCGTCTCGGGCTCATACCCTAAGACGAAGACGGATGCGGACTACAGCGTAAATAATCTAATTGAAATTACCGATTTGATCAAAGATTGATCAATAAGGCAGATCATCCGCCAAGATATAGTGTTTAGTGATACTTTTTTGGCAATCACCGTTTTTTACCGTAAGTGTAAGATCCATAGATTCGAAAGTATCGGGATCGACATTTATCCATTTTATCGGAGCTATCGCCGAGTGAACGTCCTCTTCGTCGGATCCTACGAATTTCTTCGTTGCCGTCCATTCGCACGTAGTTGTAGCCGGATCGATTTTCGTACCGTTGTATGTACTATTTTCGCAGAAAAACTTATACTGAAGCGAGTCAGCTTTTTCATATGTGATGATAGGCTCGATTTTACAACTATCCACTACCGGCTCGGGCTCTTTTTCGTTGTTCACCTTAAGAGTTTGGCAGGTTTGCTGAGAAGCGTTTTTATCGTCGGTCACTTTCAAACATACCGTATGAGTATCACCGTTGCACGGTAGAACCGGCTGAGTTTCACTAGTCGAGCCAATCGCGTCTCCGTCAAGCGTCCATTCGTAACTTACGATAACGCCGTCTTTATCTTCGCTTTGAAGTGCGGAAGCATTTAAAATAGTTCCGCATTTGGCTTGGGTAGGTAATCCCGATATTACGGGTATGGGAATTAGATTACCGAGAAGATCTTTTTTCGTATCACTTATTTTTATATCTTGGCAACACGCCGAATCACAGCCGCTTAGTATAAATCCCGCGACCAATACGGAACCAAATAGAAACATTTTCATTCTAAAAACCTTTTAAGCTAATATAGTTTATTCCTTAAAATAACTTTAAGTTATCTCCATTATAAAAACTATTCGCTTAAAAAACGCTTACATACATTGATCGACTATAAGCTCCTTTTTTGGATACAGATATACCTCGACTCTTCTGTTTAATGCCATATTTTCGGGGGTTGTGTTAGGTACTACCGGTTTTGCGTATGAACATCCTTTTTCATATACCGGATTTGCTATACCTCCGTTTATGATCATGGAAGCTACGGTTGAGGCACGCTTTTTCGATAGCGTTTGATTGTATGCGTATGAGCCTCGATTGTCCGTGTGGCCGACTACCTGAATAATGGTTTGAGGATAATTTTTTAATACCGAGATAAGTTTATTTATCTTAAATCTCGCTGTTGGAGTTGGTTCGGCCGAGTTAGTGGGAAACATCATTTTATCTCTGAAAGTAATTTTTACAAAACTGTCACTTTTTGTAACAATTATATCCTCATCGCTTGTCGCCTCGGCATTTGGAGATGTGTTTACTTCCGTCTCGAGCGATTTTGCCACTTCGGCGGCTTGCTTATCGAGATTGTAGCCTATCGCACCGCCTATTGCGGCACCGGTCGCGGCTCCTATGACGGTCGCTTTAGTATCTTTACCCATAATGTTTCCTAAGATCGCTCCGGCTGCGGCACCGATTGCAACTCCGCTTTTCGTTTTATCTCCCATTTGAACTTGGGACGTGCTTTGTGCGCAACCTGTTAAAAGTGAAAAAGTCGCTATCATACTAAGACTCGTCATAATCATTTTGTCTCTTTGTCTCATTTTTTCTCCTGTTAAATTAATTTGTTTCATTATAGCACAAAAGTACAACTATCTGCATTTTGTAATTATATCGTCTTTAGAGGTATATATATAAAGATTTACGCGACGGTTGTTCATACTACATAAATTATGAGGTTCGTTTAGGTTGCACTCTCGTTTTGGAATGGAGTCGGTACACCCTTTTGCCAGAATATCTTGTTTAAGTCCGCTGTTAAAGAGCATTTCAGCGACCGAGATGGCACGCAAATCGGAGTAGTGTTGCAACTGTTTCGGCTCCCCCTCGTCATATGCGTGGCCTATTACCTGTATGATGATATTCTCTTTTTCTCTTAGCGCCGGGATGATTTTTTGTATATAATATTTCGCTTCGTCACTGAGATTTGTTTGCGACTCCTTGAACATCTCTTGAGCGTTGAAACCGATCTTTAAATAACGGTTCGTAAGATATAAAGCGATATTATCTTCATTTTTTGAAGCGGGTTGACCTTGAATATTTAACGTAGCGTCACTGTCGTTTTTGATCTCTTCGGCGATCTCCATAAGAAGCTTGTTTTTTATTTTTTTATTTTCATCTTTTTTATCGACTGAGATTTTAGTGGTGTAGGTAACCGTTTTCGTATTGCAGCCGGCTAGAAAAATAGAAACTAAAACGGTCAAAAAATAAAAATACTTTTTCATAGACGCTATAATACACAAATGATTATAAATTAACAAAATCAAATCGGCACAAAAGTCGTAAAATGCCCTCATAGGGACGATCGGCTTTTACTTAATGATTTTAAAGATATTTTTCAGTAAAATAACCAACTTTCTAAAACAGGAGAATCTCAGTGTTTGAAGCTCTATCTGAGTCGTTTAAGTCGGCGATCAATAAAATTAGATTTGCGGATGATGAAAAATCGTTAAAAAAAGCTATTGAAACTCTTAAAAAATCTCTACTAAAGGCGGATGTTCACCATAAAGTGGTCAGAGAGTTGATCAAAACGGTCGAGTTGGAGACGAAAAAAAGCGGGATAGGAAAAGATAGTTTTCTTAAATCGTTGAAAAACGCTTTGACGGATATTTTGACGGCTGCCGGAAACCAAGGATTCGTTTTTGCGTCCAAACCTCCTACGATAGCGCTAATGTGCGGTTTACAGGGTAGTGGTAAAACAACAACCACTGTGAAACTTGCCAATTTTTTAAAACAGAAAAAAAAGAAAGTACTTGTGGCTGCTTGTGATCTCCAAAGAATGGCTGCGGTAGAACAGCTGAAGCAACTATGTGAACAAAATGAAATAGATCTCTTTTTCGATGATGAAGAGAAAAATCCTGTTAAAATCGCTAAAGAAGCTCTTAAAAAAGCGAAAGAGGGACTTTATGACGTTTTACTTGTGGATACCGCCGGTCGTCTCGCCATAGATGAAGAGTTGATGAACGAGCTCAAAGAGATCAAAAACGTGCTGACTCCTTTTGAAGTATTTTACGTAGCCGATTCGCTTACCGGACAAGATGCGGTTAGAAGTGCCGTTACCTTTAACGACAATATGAGCATAACAGGTGTGATACTTACAAAATATGACGGCGACGGTAAAGGCGGAGTCGCTTTGGGTATTGCCAGACAGACGGGAGTTCCCCTTCGATTTATCGGTACAGGAGAGAAGATTCCCGATCTTGAGCAGTTTTTGCCCGAAAGGATCGTTACGAGGCTTATGGGTGAGGGAGATCTTTTGACACTTGCCGAAAAAACATCCGAAATTATAGATGAGAAACAAGCTAAAAAGTTTACTTCCAAAATCAAAAAAGGTCAGTTTAGTTTCAACGATTTTCTCGATCAGTTGGAGAGTATGAAAAAACTAGGAAGTATGAAGTCTCTTATCGGCATGATTCCGGGAATGAGCGGTATGGCTTCGAAGATAAAAGATATGGATCTTGAAAATTCCAAAGAGATAAAACATATAAAGGCGATGATCGGTTCTATGACGCCCAAAGAGAGAGAAAATCCTTCTCTTTTAAACAATAGCCGCAAAAAGAGAATAGCACAAGGTGCGGGTTTGTCGCAGATGGAGGTGAACCGTTTTTTAAAACAGTTTCAAAATGCGGCGAAAATGGCGAAAAAATTTTCCGGGAAAAAAGGAATGAAGGATCTTGAAAACCTTATGGCTCAGCAAAATAAAATGCATATCCCAAGGTAAATACAAGAAAAGTCGGGTATAATAGCGCCCGCTAAAGCTTATGGCTTAGCAGTTTGTAAAATTTTTACGAAGTGCTAAGCCGATAAGAGATATATTAATGAATAGGAGAATTAATGGCAACAGTAGTAAGACTAACTAGAATGGGAAGAAAGAAAAAACCTTTTTACAGAATCGTCGTAACCGACAGCAGAAAAAGAAGAGACGGAGGATGGATCGAATCTATCGGATATTATAACCCTTTAACGGAACCTGAAACTATTAAGTTTGACAAAGAGAGACTCGACTATTGGAAGAGTGTCGGTGCGAAACTTAGTGATAGGGTTGCCAGAATCACTAAATAGTCATGGCGGATAAATTTATCTACACATTTGCAAAATTGATTGCAAGTAAGCCGGACGAAATCAAAGTACAACGTAAAGATGTTGATGAGAGTTTCTCCGAAATTACGGTTATCGCCGATAAGAGCGACACCGGTAAACTTATCGGCAAAGACGGAAAGATGATTTCGGCGTTGAAGTCCGTTATCTCCGGATGTAAAGCCAAAGAGGAGAGGGCTTATCGCATAGTGATCAAATCGCATGAAGAGTAGTGAAAAGATCCATATAGCCACTATCGGCAAATGTGTCGGACTTTTCGGAGATTTAAAACTTCATCTTCACACCGATTTTACCCAGCAGTTTAAACGCGGCAACTCATTCGTTAGTGATAGCGGTGAGGAGTTGACTATCTTTTCGTATGACGAAAATAGATCGCTTGTGAGATTTAACGGATATTCTCAGCGTGAAAAAGCCGCTTTTTTGACTAACAAAAAACTCTTTTCAAGTGTTGAAAAAAGTATAAAAGAGTGTCAACTCAAAGAGGGCGAATACTTTTGGTTCGAAATGGTCGGTGCAACGGTTGAGGAAAACGGTAGGAGACTTGGTGTGGTGACACAGATCCAAAGAATCGCAAATATAGATTATCTTGTCGTAAAAAGCGACAAGGCTTTCATAGAACGGAATTTGGCAAAAACTTTTTTTATACCGTATATCTCCAGATATATCGATAAATTCGATAAAGATAATAAGATAGTCCATACCAAAGATGCCTACGATATTTTAGAGGCGAGCTAGTGCGCTTTAGTTTCGTTACTCTATTTAGAGAACTCATTGAACCGTATTTTGAGGCTTCGATTCTCTCTCGAGCGAAAGAGAGAGGACTTATAAAAATCGACTTTTACAATCCTAGAGATTTTACCGTCGATAGACACGGTAAAGTCGATAGATATCAAGCGGGTGGAGGCGCGGGGCAGGTTATGTCCGTACAGCCGCTTGATTATCTTTTAAAAGATATAAAAAAAGAGAGTAAAGAGGCATATATCGTTTTTCCCGTTCCCGCGGCAAAACCTTTTAGACAGATAGATGCCAAAAGACTTAGTAAAAAAAAGCATATAGTCCTAGTAAGCGGTAGATACGAGGGGATAGACGAGAGAGTGGTGGAAAAATATGCCGATGAAGTTTTTTCAACGGGCGATTTTATATTAACCGGCGGTGAGTTACCGAGTCTTTGTATCTGCGATGCGATAAGCAGAAATATTCCCAATGTACTTGGAAATGAAAATTCATTGAGTATGGAGAGTTTTGAGAATGCTCTTTTGGAGGCTCCAACCTTTACAAAACCCCCTATGTTTGAAGGTTTACCGATTATCAAAGAATATTTAAAGGGTGATCATGGTAAAATCCACGCTCTTAAACGAGAGTTGTCACTCAAAAAAACAAAATATTTTAGACCTGATCTATACGAAAAACGAAACATAAAAGATTTAGAGGAAAAAAAATGAGAAATAAATATATAGAAGCTTTTGAAGCGAAACAGACTGAGGGTAAAAATATTCCCGATTTTAAAGCGGGTGATACGCTCAGAGTCGCGGTGATAATCAAAGAGGGCGATAAAACAAGAGTTCAAAATTTTGAAGGAGTTTGTATCGCTAGGCGCGGCGAGGGAACCGGTGAGACTTTTATGGTTAGAAAAATCGGAGCTAACGGTATAGGAGTGGAGAGAGTTTTTCCTCTTTATTCCGATAGCATAGAGAGCATAACCGTATTAAGAAGAGGGCGTGTTAGAAGAGCCAAACTGTTTTATCTAAGAGATAGAAGAGGAAAAGCCGCTAGAATCAGAGAACTTAAAAAATAATTTTTCATGCCCGAAAAGCGGAAGCTTTTGGGGTGGTTTTTCTCGAAAAATCGATAAAGTCGCTTTGATTTAGTATTTGTCTCTTATGGCTCTTTGCGCTTCTCTATCGGCTTCCTTTCTTTTTAGAGTCTCTCTTTTGTCATGATGCTTTTTACCTTTTGCAAGCGCTATTTGTACTTTCGCAATATTTTTACGGTTGAAATATATGCTAAGAGGAACAATTGTAAGTCCGTCTTTTGTAGTTTTGCCTACAAGTTTATCTATCTCTTTTCTGTGAAGTAAAAGTTTTCTGGCTCTTGTCTCATCAGGTTTGAAGTGAGGATTTGTGGTATCGGTGTATGAGATGTGCGCATTCATCAAAAAGGCTTCGTTTCTTATGATCTTTACGAAACTGTCTTTGAGATTTACGCGACTTGCTCGAAGCGCTTTTACTTCGCTTCCCTTTAGAGATATTCCCGCTTCCAGTTTATCTAAAATTTCATAATCATGAAAAGCTTTTTTATTTCTAGCCACCGTTTTTGATTTCATGATCTCTCCATCTTAAAAAAAGTACTTCCGCTCCCGCTGAAATACCATCCGTTTTGCTGATGTTCTTTTAGTTGAGGATATAGATTTTGTGCGGGCAAGAGAAGATCGTTTAGTGTTTGAGCGTCAAATCGGTTCAATATCTCTTGAGTGTTTAAATTTGAGAGTTTTTGTGCCGTTTTCGCATTTTTATCGATTTGTGAGACATAATTTTTTCTAAACTCCCCGTAAACTTTTGCGGTATCGCACTTTATATTTGGGGTTTTTGTTACGATTTTTGGCGCACTATCCGCAAATTTTGTAACCATTTCACCGACTCCAGCGACATTTGCGCTGTTAAATTCATATATGAAAAAGGGTAGATCGGAGCCTACTGTTGAAGAGATTTTCGCAAGAGTCTCTCTTTTTAGTCCCAGATTTACCACTTTGTTTGCAAGCAGTATAAAAGATGCTCCGTTTGAGCTTCCGCCGCCGAGCCCGGCAAATTCGGGTATGCGTTTTTTTACCGTAACTAAGTGGGTTTGAAAGAACTCTTTTAGTTTTTTCGAACCGGTATATTCATAAAGCGCCCTATATGCTTTGTAAATCGTATTTTTTTCCAAAGGACAGCCGAAGTTCCCATGCAGGACGAAAGTATCGGACTTTTCGTCTTTTTTAATAAACTCTATCTCGTCGTAAAGATTTCGCAACAGAAAAAATCTTGATGATATAAGATGATAATTTCCCCTGAGACCGACAATTTTTAGAAAAATATTGACTTTCGCATAAGCTTTTATCTTCATCTTTTCAGCTTTTTGCTCAAACTTTGAAGTTTTTCTATATCGCAGCTTCGACTAGCTTCTTCGTTTATCTCTTTGATCTTCTCTTTTAATTCGCCGCGAAGTATCAGAGTCTCTTTTGGTGCTTGAATGCCTATTTTTACATTCGCTTTGGATATTTCGGTGATTTTTATGACGATATCGTTACCGAGTATGATCTCTTCACCGCTTTTTCTTGATAGTATCAGCATAGTTAACTCCGTTTAACAGATATTTTACTTGATCGTCCATGATCTTGATGATGGAGAACATGTTATCCAATTTTATTAGATAAGTTCCTTCATCTTTTATTTTGAAATCGTTAAGATTCACTTTTTTCCCAAGTTTCAGATCGTCATAATTTCCCAAATAGAAATTTTCTTTTATATCGAGATATCTCAAAGGATCCAATTCTTTTTCGTTTTCATATACGAACTCTCCTTCTCTCAATCTCTCTAATGAGCTAAGCGAACCGTCGTATCCGAGCTTTTGAGCTATAAGAGAACCTATACTTCTAACATATCCTCCTTCGCTTATGGTTATCTCGAAGGTCAAAAAAGGGTGCATATAGTGCGAAAACGAAATATCGTATATCGTAGATGTGATTTCATCGAGTTTTACATCTTTATTCGATCTCGCCAATTCGTAAGCCTTTTTACCTTCGATCTTTTTCGCGCAATATTTAGGCGGAAGATATTTTAACTCTTTTGGAAAGCTTTTTAATGCTTCTTCGATTTTTTTTCGATCAAAAGGTTTGATAATATCGATTTTCGAAATTTTTTCGATATCCAAGGTTTCGCTTTGCGCACCCAGCCATAAAGTGGCTCTATAACTTTTGGGACTCTTTTTCAAAAAACGAAAAAGCTTAGTATATTTTCCGAAAGCTACGATCAATACGCCTTTTGCAAACGGATCGAGAGTTCCGGAAAAACCGGCTTTTTTTACGGAGTATTTTCGTTTGATTTCACCAAGATAACGGTTTGAGCCGATATTGGGAGGTTTATAAACTACAAATAGCCTGTCGTAAGTTTTTCGCATCAGATCCTTTCGACAAACGAAGCGAGTATATCTCTTTGCGTACCGCCGAAGTTTATTTTTAGTTTATATTCTCTTTTTACTTTACTTACCTCTAAAACTCTTCCTACACCGAAAATTTTATGTTTAACGAGCGTTCCCTTTTTAAACGAGGTGGTTCTTTCAAGTTTCAAAGAGCCTTTATTGACACCGCACTCCGCCAGAAAACGGCTTTTGCCAAGTTGAGCTCTCTTACCTTTATAATAGCGGCTAGCCGAAGAGCTGAGTGTGAGCTCTTTTTTAGCTCTTGTTATGGCAACGTATCCGAGTCTTCTCTCCTCTTCTATATCGCATCCGTCTCCGACTAGCGGGAAAAAACCCTCTTCCAGCCCTATGACGAACAGATGATCGAACTCTAGTCCTTTGCTTGCGTGAATGCTCATGATGGAAATGCTCCGTTCGTCTATCTGATCCTGATCGCTTTGAAGCGTGATATCGTTTAAAAAGTTTTCGAGAGTGGTATCCGGGTTTTGGATGATGAAATCACGATAAAGTCCGTAAAATTCATCGATATTCAATACTCTTTCCACACCGTCGGGCAGTTGTGAATAGTAGTTTTTTATGCCGAAACTCTCCTCGAGCGTATCTATTAGATCGTATGTACTCTCTTGCATGTTTTTTTGAAGCGATTCAACTTGTTCGAAGAATTTTTCCAGCGTCGTAAAGGCTTTTTTGTTGATAAGCTCTTTAAGTTCGTTTTTATGATTTAAAAAGACTCCGTACATCGAGCGGCCGTTTTTATATCCAAGATCCAAAATTTTATCGACCGTTGCTTTTCCTAAGCCTCTTTTTGGCTTATTTATAACTCTTTTGAGTGAAAAGTCGTCATGAACGTTCGTAATGATTCTAAGATATGCGATCACATCTTTAATCTCCGCTCTTTCGTAAAATTTGACGCCGCCGACCATTTTGTAAGGTACGCCTACACGGTTTAATCCCTCTTCGATCGATCTTGAAAGAGCGTTGATCCGATATAGTATGGCGATATCTTTTGGGTTTGTACCCGAGTCGATAAGATCTTTGATTTTTTGTGAGATGGCTCTAGCTTCAGCGTTTTCGTCGTCATGATGGAGGGTAACTATCTCTTTTCCGTCGCCTTTGGTACTTTCTAGAACCTTCCCAAGTCGATTTCGATTGTGTTCTATTAGTTCGTTGGCGGCTTTTAAGATAGCGGAAGTGGAGCGGTAATTTTTCGTAAGTTTTATGATTTTCGTTTGCGGAAATTGTCGATCGAATTCAAGAATGTTTTTAATGTTCGCCCCCCTCCAGCCGTAAATACTCTGATCGTCGTCACCGACGACGCATAAATTGTTATGGGCTGTCGTCAATTTTTGTAAAAGTTTGAACTGTAAGTCGTTGGTATCTTGATATTCGTCAACGAGAATATATCTATATTTTTCGCTGATTTGCCGGCACAGTCGATCGTTTTTTTCTAGTATCTTGTAAGGTAGCGCCAAAAGATCGTCGAAATCGACAAGATTGTTTTGCCGTAAATACTCTTCGTATTGTTTATAAATTTTTGCGATCTTTTTATAGTTGAGCATTTGTGCCGCGCTTATCGCTTCGTCGGGATCTATCAGGTTGCTCTTATATCTCGAAATCTCACCTGCAATCATTGGAATCGGAAGGTCGATATCGAAACTTTTGATAATACGCTTTTTATCGTCGGTATCGATAATGACGAAATTGTTCGAGCGTCCGAGTTCGTTCATATGAAATTTTAAAAAAAGTAGTCCGAATTTATGGAAGGTGCAAAGAAGAGGGGGGTAGTCGATCTTCTTGTCGATGAGCGACAGCGCTCGGTTTCTCATTTCGCCGGCCGCTTTATTCGTAAAGGTAAGTGTTAAAATACTCGAGGGAGGTATTCCGTTAGCAATCAAATACGCTACTCTTGAAGTGATGGTTTTGGTTTTACCGCTGCCGGCACCCGCTAAAATAAGAATGGCGCCGTCTATCTGTCTGACCGCCTCGCTCTGAGCATCATTTAACTGCGCAAAGATTTTTTCCATTGTAAACTCTTGTTTTCTTTATATTATAGTTAAAATTGATTTAAATCTTAATAATAAAGCTTTATATTATTTACATTTGTATTATTTTTTGTTATCATAACAAAAGATTATCAATTTTATTTACTCATAAGGACGGATTATGCTTAAGGATTTTTCTAAATTGGGAACGTTTTTGACGGTTGTAAAAGAGCGAAGTTTCTCCAAAGCCTCTAAAAAACTGGGAATATCACAACCGGCGGTTACGCAGCAGATCAAGTGGTTGGAAGACTATATCGACGGAAAGATCGTGGAGAGGAAGAAAAACGGAATCACTTTGACAAAAACGGGAGAAGAGTTGTATAAAGTGGCGCTTAGACTCGACAAGTGTGTCAGTAGCGTCGAAAAAGAGATTATTCATATTATGAACAAAGAACTTACTTTCATCGTCGGTTCCTCATTTACGATCGGAAATTATGTTCTACCCTCTTTTTTAAACGATATCAAAGATGCGATAAATAACGATGTCCTTATTCAAGTGGATGTGTCACAAAAGGTTCTTGATTCTCTCATAGATAAAAAAATAGATCTTGCCATAATCGAGTCTCCGATATTTTTGGACGGAATAATTTACCGTGAGTGGTTGGAAGATGAATTCGTGCTTTTTAGCAATTTGCCTTTCCCGAAAGTGGTCAGACCGGATATGCTTAAAGATTACAGCTGGATATGTAGAGAAGAGGAGTCTCATACGAGAAAAGTTATAAGCGAAGCCTTCGACGATGCGAATTTGGAATGTAGCGCTTTTGATGTCGCTACGACGGTAACGAGTCCGACCGCGGTCGTACAGACGGTTCTAAAAGCTCCTAAAGAGGGGAGACAGACGGTCGGGATAATCTCTAAATATACGATTAATGACGAGTTGGAAAGCGGAAAGTTATACGCTACGAAAATTAAGGGATTGGAGTTTAAAAGATCTTTTTACCTGGCGTACCTTAAAGAGAGAAAACATGATGCGTTTATAGACAAGGTTGTGAACTTCTTCATGAGAAAGAGAAAAATTTAACTATTTTCTCTTTTTTAACAGTTTTTTGTTTTCAGGATTGGATAGGAAAATGTTTGTGGATTTTTCTATGTTCGCTTTTTTAGGCATATGTTCCGGCGGTACGGACAGATTTATAAATACAGGCGTATCGTCAACTATGATTTGAACGATGGACGTCAACGGAACCGTTACGAAACTACCGACGTTTTGTTGTCCGAATCCGGCCTCGAAATATAGATTTTCGTCATCGAAGGTACAAGTTTCGTACGTATATTCCGCTATAACAAAAAGTGTGATAGGTTTGAAATTTTCACTTATTTGAGAAGGTAATGCGGGGTCGAATTTTATCTCAGAGATATTTGTCAATATCGAAAAATACACTCCTTTGGATAGAAGAAGATCGATTATCTCTTTGATATGTAAAACCATTAGAGAATTGAAATCATGATCTCTGAGAAAATTTTGTATCATATTATGAAGAACCTTGTAATTTTTAATATCTTATTTTAATATCTTTTAGCTCATAAAAACCTATCATAGCGTTCATTATAGCGATTTTTACGCTCGATTTTAACTCGTTTTTGCCAAAATCCTTAATTTCGAGCAGATTTTTCTCGATTAACGAGGCTCTAAGAGTTCCTTTTAGAAGAGGAGTCTTGGGAGTGAACCACTTTAAACCGTCGTAAATAGCTATGTTAGCTATGCTCGTATCGGTAACGAGATTGTCTTTTATTATTATGATATCGTCGAAATTTTTATTTGAGTTTAAAAGTTTTTCAAACTCTTTTCTGTTTGTCGATTTCAAAGAGTAGTCGATCTTGGAATCGACGCAAATTAGATTTTTGAAGTTTCTGGTTTTGTAGGGATAAAAGTCGATTTTTACGATTTTTGTATTATAAATCACTTTACATCTGTAAAGGGTTCTATCCTTCGGGGGAGAGATGAAATCTTTCAAGTCGAAATTCGCTTTTTTTGAAAACGCTTTCATAATCGTTTCGTTCATTCGCTTGTTATGAAATTTTATATTGAAAATTTTTGAATCTTTCACCTTTACGGTTTCAAAAAAAAGGGACATAAATCTTCTCTTTCAATTCCGCATATTCACTTTTTGCGTCACTATCGATCGTAATGCCGCCGCCGCTTTTATAAAGATATCCGTTTTGCGTTTTTTCGATAAAACGGATCATGACGGCGCTGTCGAGCGACTCCGCGTCAAATACTCCGAATATTCCAGTAAAATATCCTCTTTCATAATTTTCCACTCTTTTTATGATCTTTGTGGTACTCCTTTTCGGGGTGCCTGTGATCGAGCCCGCAGGCAGTAAAGATGTGATAATGTTACCAAGCTCGTTTTGCCACTCTTTTTTAAGATTCCCTTTTATTTTCGAACTGATCTGAATCAACTCCCTCTCTCCCGCCTTAATCGTGTCGATATAGCGAAACTTTTCCACTCTGACTTTGGTGGCGATTTGTGAGAGATCGTTTCTAAGAAGATCGACGACCATGATATGTTCGGCCGTCTCCTTCTCGTTGTTCAATATTTTCGAGGCCGCATCGGGAATTTTCGCGTCTATGGTGCCTTTCATCGGGTAAGTGAAGATTTGATTTTTTTTTATTTTTACGAATCTCTCGGGAGAAAAACATACAAAGTGATCTTTATAAAGAAGTTTGAATTTTGCATCGCTGTATCGGTAAATCTCTTCAAGTGTCAAATCGATATCTATTTTGGATGCAAAAGTAAGATTTAAAAGATAACTGTTGCCGTTTTTGATCTCTTCGATAACAATGTTGAAAGCTTTTTTATATTTTTTAAAATCGATACTTTTATGGCTATATCGTATCTTTTTTCTCTCTTTGCTTTTTGGTTTCGTATCGATCTCAAAACGAATCTCTTTAGGAATATGCTTAAGAGGGTGAATTTGAAAGTTTTTCAACTCGAAATCGATCATAAAAAAGATCGGTTCCCTTTTTTGCCCGTAATCGTTTAGAATTTTGCGAATTTTTTCTCTCATGAAGTTATGAGTGTTTCAAGAACCGCCATTCTGATAAATACTCCGTTTTTAACTTGCTCGAGGACTTTGCATCTGGGATCCGCTAGAAGATCGTCGTCGATATCGATATTTCTGTTTACGGGTCCCGGATGCAAGATCAAAATATCTCTGTTTGCGATAAATTTTTTCGTAATACAAAAATCCGTAGCGTAATCTTTAAGTGAAGCGTATATTTGGTTCGTGTGTCTTTCAGTCTGAGTTCTAAGGCTCATGATAATGTCTATATCGTCTATGATATCTTTTAAGTAATGAGTCTTTTTGAAAGCTTTTATTCGCGGCATAAAATGCGGCGGTGCGACAAAAGTTATATCAAAACCGAATCTTGAAAGCAGCTCGATATTCGAGTTTGCGACTCGAGAGTTCTTTATATCTCCCACTATGGCTATTCTCTTTTTCGTCTGTTCGTCGAAGTGCTCGAAAATTGTAAAAAGATCCAATAACGCTTGTGTAGGATGAGCATGTGCGCCGTCACCCGCATTTATGATCGGACAGTTTAGATAGTTTGAGAGAATTTTCGGAACACCGGCGTTTTGATGTCTTACGATGATGGCGTTTGGTTGCATCGCATCCAGATTCGCTGCCGTATCGTATAGGGTTTCACCCTTGCTGGATGAACTTTTCGATATATCCAAGCTCACCACCTGCGCTCCGAGTTTTTTGGCGGCTATCTCGAAACTGCTTCTTGTTCGAGTGGAATTTTCAAAAAAGATGGTTATGATCAATTTATCGAAGAGAGATTTGGGAATCTCGCCTTTTTTAAAAGCGGCGGCTTTTTTAAAAATAGTTAAAATTTCCTCGGTAGTAAAATCCGAAGTATTGATTAGTCGTCTCATAAAAAGCTATTTTAACATAGAAAATCTTCACAATCACTTCACACTTAAGTGTTAAGATATGTTAAATGAAATGAAAGGAAAAATTCATGAAAAGATTGATTATTACGGCCGCGTTGTTTAGTACGGTTACACTTTTTGCGGAGTCGATTCAATATACGGCTTATGTGAAAGTTACCTCCTCGATCGCGGAGTACGAAAACGCTATCGAATCGACGCCGATAAAAGAGTGTTGGAATGAGAGAGTTCCGGTTACTTATTATACGGGATCGCAAGCCGTTCATAGAAACGACAATACGGCGGCAGCCGTAATAGGCGGAGTTGCCGGCGGAGTTTTGGGACATCAAATAGGAAAAGGTAGAGGTAAAGACGTAGCGACCATAGGCGGTGCGATTTTGGGAACGCTGGCCGGTCAAAATATGGCGAGTCAAAATCAATACGGCTCGACACAAAGGGTTCCGCATACCGAATATGAGATGAGAAGACGATGCACGACCAGATATAGTGAAAGAAGAGTGAGAAATTTCATCGGTTACAAAAATATCGGATACTATAAAGGTAAAAAGATCGTAAAATATAGCGATAGAAAACTCACGAAGATTCCCGTGACGGTGACTATCAGTTATTAAGAAGGCGTTCTAATAGAGCGGGGAGATCTTCATCAAGTATGAAGATCTCCTTAAAATACTCTTTGTAAAATGGAAGGGTTGTTTTTGCAAATGAGTCTGGTTCACGGACATTTACACACCACTGAGGTGAAAAACCTCTATTTTTTAAAAGATTTAAACTAAGCAGAGTATCGTTTATGCATCCTAGTTTGTCATGTGTAACCAAAAGAGGTTGTGCCTGCAAATCTTTTAGCAAATCGATCATAAAGTACTCTTTTTTTATGGGAACCATCAAACCTCCCGCACCTTCTATCAGGAGAATATCACATAATTTTTCAAGTTTTTGTCTGTTTTCCAAAATTTTTTCAGTTTTAATTTTCTGAAATTTATCTGCGACATATGGAGCGGCTGGAAGTGAAAAATCGTAAGTACAGATATCTTTTACATTAAGAGTGTGGAATAACGGATTTACTTTTTGACATTCAAAAAGCAGTAAAGATGCATCATTTGGAAAGTTTCGCACTCCTGTTTCAATCGGCTTAAATACGCCGGGGCGTATTTTCTTTTCGGCAAAAGCGCTGATAAGTTTTATTGTTGTGTAGGTTTTACCCACATCGGTATTTGTCGCGGTTATAAAGATATTTTTCATAATAAATATATTACCAAATTACCTGTTAGAAGGAAATTTTCCCCTTATTTAGATATTGTTAACTAAAATATCCGAAAAAAGTTGTATAATATATATGTAACGACTGTTTAGCAAAGGGGTCAAGTGGAGCATAAAAACGGTAGCGAACTCGAATTTGAATCGGTAGAAGAGACTTCCGAGATCAAGAGATATAAAGTAGTTATGCTAAATGACGATTTTACCAGTATGGATTTTGTTGTTGAGATCTTGATGGAACTATTTGCACACCCCCTTGACAGTGCGATCAACATCATGCTTAACATTCATAGAGAAGGTCGGGGAATTTGCGGTGTCTATACATATGAGATCGCAGAAACGAAAATCTCTCAAGTACGAAAAAGAGCCTTAGAAAACGAATATCCATTAAAAGCTATAATGGAGGAAGAGTAGAAAATATGTTAAATAAAGAGTTAAATTCCGTATTGAACGAAGCGTTGGAGTTTGCAAAAAAAAGCAGGCACGAGTATGTGACGATAGAGCATGTCTTTTTTTCACTACTCACAAATGATCAGGCGATCACAATATTGCAAAAATGTGGAGCCGATACCGCGTTTTTACTTGAGCGGATAAAGACGCATCTGGACTCTGTATTCAAACCGCTTGCAGAAGATAACTATCATGATCCGTTTGAAACTGTGGCGCTTGCGAGAGTTATCGATTCTATGATAACCAATATTAAAGGTGCTGATAAGAAACAGGCGAGCGTGGGAGATCTTTTAGCCGCTCTTTTTGAAGAGGAGAGAAGTTACAGCGTCTATCTTCTAAAGCAGCAAGGTGTTTCCAAACTGGCTATTTTAGAAGCTATAACGCAAGAAAAACATGAGAGAGAAGAGGTGACAAAAACAGCTCCTAAAGAGGATGGCGATCTTGCGAACTACACTATAAATCTAAACGAACTGGCTAGAAGCGGCAAGATAGATCCCGTAATAGGACGGGAAGTTGAACTCGGTCGTGTTATGCAGATACTTTGTAGAAGAAAAAAGAACAATCCCCTTCTTGTAGGTGAACCGGGTGTTGGTAAAACGGCGATTATTGAAGGACTGGCACTCAAAATCGTCAACGATGAAACTCCCGATATCCTTAAAAACGCTTCACTTTTTTCCCTTGATATCGGCGGATTGCTCTCGGGTACTAAATATAGAGGAGATTTTGAGAAGAGATTAAAGGGTGTGCTCGCTGAGCTTGAAGAGATAGACAACGCAATACTTTTTATAGATGAAATTCATACGATTGTCGGTGCGGGTTCTACAAGCGGCGGATCGATGGATCTTTCAAATCTTTTGAAACCGGCTCTTGCAAGCGGCGGTATAAAATGTATCGGTGCGACTACCTATGGTGAGTTTAGAAGCTTTTTCGATAAAGATAAAGCTCTTAGCCGTCGTTTCGCAAAAGTAGATGTGGAGGAGCCTAGTATCGAGGATACTTATCAGATCATTCTTGGACTTAGAGAAAAATATGAAGAACATCATAATGTTAAATATTCAAACAAAGCGTTGAAAACTTCGGTCGAACTTGCCAAAAAGTATATCAATGACAGATTTTTACCCGATTCTGCTATCGATCTTATAGATGAAGTTGCGGCCTCTTTTCATATAGATGAAAATAAAAAGAGTAATGTTACTGTTGAGGATATCGAAAGAATAATTGCGAAAATAGCAAATATCCCAAGCAGGCAGGTAAGCTCTGATGATAAATCCGTCCTTAAAAACTTGGAAAATGACTTGAAAAAGGTCGTTTACGGTCAAGACGACGCCATAACGGAGCTTTCAAAAGCTGTCAAGCGTGCGCGTGCGGGTCTAGGGCGTCCTCACTCACCTATAGGCTCTTTTCTTTTTGCCGGACCAACCGGTGTGGGTAAAACCGAAGTTGCGAAAAAACTGGCTGAGGTTTTAGGTGTGCATTTCGAGAGATTTGATATGAGTGAATATATGGAAAAACATAATGTCGCAAGACTCATAGGCGCACCTCCGGGATATGTAGGCTATGAAGAGGGCGGGCAGCTAACGGAGGCTATTAGAAAGCATCCATATACCGTACTTCTCTTGGATGAGGTGGAAAAGGCGCATCCTGATGTTATGAATATATTATTGCAGGTAATGGATAACGCTACCTTGACCGATAATGACGGTATAAAAACCGACTTTAGAAATGTTATTATCATCATGACAAGCAATCTAGGCGTAAAATCCGCTCCTCAAGTCGGCTTTCATAAAGATGAAACTCACAAGGCCGAGAGTGCGATAGGTGATTATTTTTCACCCGAGTTTAGAAATCGCTTGGATGCGGTCGTACATTTCAAGCCTCTTAGTGAAGATGTGATGATAAATATAGTCGATAAATTTTTGAAAGAACTTGAAGGGCAGCTTAAAGATAAAAAGATCAAAATCGAAGCTACTACCGAGGCGAAGAGATATTTTGCCGAAAAAGGTTTCGATGTACAGCTTGGAGCTAGAGTCATGAGCAGAGTTATCCAAGATGAAGTTAAAACTCCTCTGACTGATGAAGTTCTTTTTGGAAAACTCCAAAATGGCGGTAAAGTCAAGCTTGATATAAAAGAAGATAAACTGGATATCTCTTACGAATCTTCAAAGTAGGCTTTTGATACCGGAACTCAACAGATATAACTATATATTTCCAGATCCGGCTAAAAGTCCCGCGGAGGGGCTTGTAGCCTGGGGTGGAGATCTAAATCCCGATCGAATACTTAGCGCATATCTTCAAGGGATTTTCCCCTGGTACAACGAAAACGATCCCATTTTATGGTGGTCTCCCGATCCCAGACTCGTCCTCTATCCCAAAGATATAAAAATATCCAAAAGCCTAAAAAAAAGTATGAAAAAATTTGAGGTAAAGATCGATCATGATTTTGAAACCGTAATGAGAAAATGCCGTGATGTTCGCATAAGCAACAATGAAGGCACCTGGATACTCGAAGATGTCATAAAAGCATATACATCCATATTTAAAAGAGGATTGGCGAAATCTTTTGAAGTCTATTTTGAAGACGAACTGGTAGGAGGACTTTACGGTATCGATCTTGGTAAAATCTTTTGCGGAGAGTCGATGTTTGCAACAAAAAGCGATGCTTCAAAGGTTGCACTTGTACATCTGGCAAATTATTGTATTGAAAACGGTTATGAGTTGATTGATTGTCAAGTGCCTTCGGATCATCTGAAACGCATGGGTGCGGTGGAGATGGAGAGAGGGAAGTTTTTGGATATTTTGAAAAAATTTTTAAGTTAAGTTTTATTCGAATATTCTTTATATATAGTAACTACTAGATTTTTAATATACTTTTAATATAATATAACTACTTAAATAATATAAATTTGAATTTATTTTTTTAAAAAAAACTATATTTTGAAGGAATAAAGTGTTTAACGGTAAAAATATACTCATTACGGGTGGTACAGGAAGCTTTGGAAAAAAGTTTACCCGAACGATTCTTAAACGATATAAACCGAATAAAATAATCATTTACTCTAGAGATGAGCAAAAACATTATGAAATGTCAAAAAGTTTCAATCAAAAGTGTATGAGATATTTTGTTGGTGATGTAAGAGATTTTAAACGCCTGAAAAAAGCAATGCAAGATGTGGATTTTGTAATTCATGCAGCTGCAATGAAACATGTCGATATAGCCGAATATAATCCGATGGAGTGTATCAATACCAATATTCATGGGGCGGAATTTGTTATCGATGCGGCTATTGACAATGGTGTAGAGAAAGTTATAGCTCTATCGACGGATAAAGCAGCTAATCCGATTAATTTATACGGTGCGACAAAATTAGCAAGTGATAAGCTTTTTGTCGCAGCAAATAATATGGTAGGTAAAAAACATACTCGTTTTTCGGTGGTAAGATACGGTAATGTTATAGGTAGTAGGGGTTCAGTTGTTCCTTTTTTTCAAGAACTACTTTCTAAAGGGAAAGAGAGACTTCCTATTACGGATACTAGAATGACAAGATTTTTGATAACTCTTCAAGAAGGTGTAAATTTCGTAATTAAAAACTTCGAAAGAATGCAAGGCGGTGAGACATTCGTTCCTAAAATACCATCGATGAAAATAGTTGATTTAGCTTTAGCTATTTCGGATGGTAAATCATACGATGTTGTGGGAATTAGACCAGGAGAGAAGCTTCATGAAGCTATGATTACTAAAGAGGATAGTTTGAGAACACTGGAGTTTGATGATCATTATGTGATCAAACCGACCATACAATTTGTTCAGAATGTCGATTTTCGAATAAATGCTATCGGTGAAATTGGGAAACCTGTTGAAGATGGTTTTGAGTATGCGTCAGATACTAATAAAGTGTGGCTTGATAAAGATAAGTTTTTAGGTTTGCTAAATGATTAATTTTCCATATGGTAAGCAAACGATAACACAAGATGATATCGACTCAGTTGTTGAGTCGCTTAAATCGGAGTTAATTACAACCGGCCCGAAGACTAAAAAATTTGAAGAAGCTATTTGCAATTATACCGGAGCGAAATATGCTGTAGCTGTTTCAAGCGCAACCGCAGCGTTACATTTGATATCGATGATCCTTTTGAAAAAAGATGATTTGGTTTTGACGACACCTAATTCATTTTTAGCTACATCAAATGCAATTATGTATGCCGGTGCAAAACCTCTGTTTGTAGATATATGTGAAAATGGTAATATAGATCTTGATCTTTGTGAAGAAGAATTGAAGAAAAACCCCGCTATAAAAGCGATTTATGCCGTATCCTTTTCAGGCAATATGTTAAATCAAAAGCGGTTAGAAGAATTAAAAGAGAGATACAATATTGTCATTCTTGAAGACAATTCCCATACTTTAGGTGCTAGTAATGATAATATTATAGCCGGAAGTTGTAAATATAGTGATTGTAGTGTTTTTTCATTTCATCCCGTAAAAAATATGACAACCGGCGAGGGTGGTATGCTTACCACCAATTCTGAAGAGATATATAAAAAGATGATTTTATTGAGAAATCACGGTATTGAGAAAAAAAGTCAAATCGCTCCTTGGTACTATGAAATGAATGAAATGGGTTATAACTATCGAATAACGGATTTTCAATGTGCTCTAGGGCTTACACAGTTGAAGAAATTGGATGATTTTATTTCAAAAAGAAGAGAGATTGCACGATATTACGAAAATTCTTTTAAAAATAGTTTGGTACAACCTCTATATCCTTTTGAGGAAGGATCTGCATATCATCTTTTTGTTGTAAGGATAAATTTTAGAAAATTAAAGATTTCTAAAAAAGAGTTATTCGATAAGTTGTTTCATAAAATGATCGGTGTTCAATTACATTATATTCCGATTAATAAACAGCCGTTTTACCGTCAACTTGGTTATGGAAACGAGAATACTCCCGTTATGGACAAATATTATGAAGAGGTACTCTCACTACCTATATATCCCCTTTTGACTAAAAGTGAACAAAATTATATTATTAAAAGTTTATTGGAATGTATAAATGTCTAAAGCCCTAGCCATCATTCCTGCCAGAGGAGGCAGCAAAAGAATACCAGGAAAAAATATAAAAGATTTTCTAGGTAAACCTTTGATTGCCTACTCGATTCAAAAAGCGATACAATCTAAGCTTTTTAATAAAGTTGTCGTTTCTACGGATAGTGATGCCATAGCGGAAGTTGCAAAAGAGTACGGGGCGGAGATCTTAAAAAGACCAAAAGTATTGGCGGATGATTTTGTAGGGACGAAGGCGGTTGTCGAGCATGCGCTTTCGGTATATAAAGGATATCATTTATGTTGTACCATATATGCCACTGCACCTTTTTTGCAAAGTACATATTTGAAGATCGGATTGGAAAAATTGTGTTCTAGTGATGCTGTGTATGCCTTTTCCGCAACTTCGATGCCCTTTGCGATTCAACGTACTTTTAAGATCGTTAACGGACGATGTGAAATGTTTTTTCCGCAATACTACGATACGAGAAGCCAAGAACTCGATATTGCTTATCAAGATGCAGGACAGTTTTATTGGCAAAAAGTTGGGAAAAGGAGTAAAGAGATAATGTTCGGTAAAGACTCTATTCCTATTATTTTACCTCGATACTTAGTTCAGGATATAGATACGATGGAAGATTGGAAAAGAGCGGAATTGATGTATAAAGTATTGATAGAAAATGGTGAGATTGTATGAAAACGGTTTTATTTCGCTGTGATTCCTCTTGCATTATAGGTACCGGTCATATTATGAGAGATTTAGTATTGGCTAAGCGATATGCCGATGAAGGTGCGAAGGTTATTTTTGCTTGTCGGAACTTGAGTGGGAATATAAATCAAAAAGTTCTTGATAAGGGATATGAATTGGAAATACTTGAAGATGATAGTTTGAAACATTTTCAAACGGTAATTGACACACATAATCCTAATCTATTGATTATAGATCATTATGATTTCGGTTATGAAGATGAAAAAGCGTTAAAGATAAAGTATGCGTCGCTAAAAATAATGGTATTGGACGATACTTATGAAAAACATTATTGCGATATTTTACTCAATCATAATATATATGCTAAAGAACAAAGCTACGCTGGCTTAGTTCCACCAAGGTGTCAGTTGCGTTGCGGTGCAAGATTTACGCTTTTGAGAGATGAGTTTTTGATTGAAAAACAAAAAGGTAGGCAAAATAAAGGTGATTTTGAATATCTTAACGTATTTATTGCTATGGGTGGGACGGATCACGGTAATCTCAATATTAAAATTCTTGAGGTTTTAGAAAAATTTTCTATGATATATCCGCAAGTAGTGACAACAACCGCTAATAGGTATTTGTCCAAGTTGCAATATTATATTAACAACCATAGCCGTTTTTCACTTCATATTAATAGTAAAAAAATAGCAAAGTTGATGAATGAAGCGGATTTTGCAATCGTCACACCTAGTGTTACGGTCAATGAAGTTATATATCTCAATGTTCCGTTTATTGCTATTAAAACGGCGGATAACCAAAATGAAATGTCAGCTTATTTGCGAGAGAATAATTATTATATTTTAGAGAAATTCGATCGATTCTCTTTGGAGGAGATTATCAATAAGGTAATTGGAGATATTCATTGCAGTGTTTAAAACATATTAAGGGATTGAAATATCCGGACGATTATTTTATAAAGTTTTTTTTTAAAAAAAAATTGCATACACGTGTAAATTTAAAGTTTTTAGAGTTTGGTTGTGGTAACGGAAATAATTTGATACTCCCATTTATTTATGGTAATGCAAATACGGTTATCGGTATTGATTATGATAAGATTTTGATAGAATATGCAAAATACAATTTTAATTTGTTGGCAAATGAACAGAATGGACATTATATTTTTTATGCTGATGATATGAGCTATTTTGCAGCACTCAACCGATTGATCAATGCAGATGTACTTTCGCTTCCAAATATAGTGAATTATCTACCGCGGGAAGTGTATTTTGAGTTTCTTAAAAATTGTAAAAATAATCGATTGTATAAAAAAGGGGCAAACTTTTTTATCAGATATCGAACACCTCGAGATTTTCGATATGGTTTAGGAAAAAGAGTCGGTTACAATTGTTATAAAATAGATGAGAATAACGATATTACGGGGGAAAAGGGTGCTATAAACTGTTTTTACACCGAACACGAGATGCTAGATTTATTGAAAGAATATATAGGATTGATGGATTATCATCTTTTTCATATTGATTTTGAGAATATAGCGGCAAACGGAGATACAATTTTGAATTCAGATATAGTAATATGGGGGAAAATTCATTGAAAATTGCTGTGATGCAGCCAACATTTAATCCTTGGATGGGGTATTTTGATCTTATAAATAGTGTAGATTTATTTGTATTTTTGGATACTGTTCAATTGGCAAAGAGAAGTTGGCAAACAAGGAATAGACTGAAGATAAACGATAGGGAGCATATAATCTCCATACCTATAAAAAAAGAGGTCGGTAGAGATAAAACAAGACTTATAAATGCAAAAATTGCTAATAGAGATTGGGCACAAAAGAGTATAAAAAGCATCGAAATGTCTTATAAAAAAGCAAATTATTTCAACTCTGTTTTTTCTTTTGTTAAAGATCTCCTGTTAGATGATGCAACCTTTCTATCTACATATAATAGTGGGATTATAAAGAGAGTATGTTCGGCGATTGGCATCTCAACCGAGTTTATTTATTCTTCTCAACTCGGTAAACTCTCAGGTAGCAAAGATAGGTTATTATTTAATATATGTAAGAAAGTCGAAGCAGATACTTATGTCTCTCCACGGGGATCTTTATCGTATCTTGCCGAAAATAATGCAGGAGAATATTTTCTTAAAGAAAACATAGCTTTATATTACCATAACTACGAGCATCCTATCTATCCGCAAGTGGGTAAGATTTTTCTTCCATACATGGGGATTGTTGATCTTTTATTAAATGTTGGTATAGAATCTGCAAAAGAGGTAATTGTTTCTGGCCATAAAGATGAAATTTTTTATAAGGATCTCCGTTTATGAAAATTGGCACGCACGATTTAAGAACTGAGGGTAGCTATATTATCGCGGAATTGAGCGCAAATCATAACGGTGATATTAAAAATGCGTTAAATGCTATTAAGGCCGCAAAAGAAATAGGTGCAAATGCTATAAAGCTTCAGACATACACGGCTGATACGATTACACTTAATTGCAAAAAAAATGATTTCAAAATCAGTCAAGGTACATTGTGGGACGGTTGCTATTTGTATGAACTTTACAAAGCCGCACACACGCCGTGGGATTGGCATGAAAAACTTTTTACTTACGCCAGGGAGATAGGAATTGATATATTCTCTTCACCGTTTGATAAAACGGCAGTAGATTTTTTAGAACAGTTTGATCCTTGTGCCTACAAAATCGCTTCTTTTGAAGTTACTGATTACGAACTGATTCGTTATACGGCGTCTAAAGGTCGACCGATGATTATCTCTACCGGTATCGCGGCTATTGATGAGATACAAGATGTAGTGGATATATGCAGAAAGGAAGGTAATAATGATATTGTTCTTCTAAAATGTACTTCGGCGTATCCGGCGGCATTGGAAGATGCAAACCTACGTACCATTCCCAATATGAGCGAGACTTTTGGAGTAATTGCAGGCTTTTCGGATCATACATTGGGAACGACTGCACCGATAGCCGCGGTGGCAGTGGGTGCGAAAGTAATTGAAAAACATTTTATTTTAGACAAGTCTATAGGCGGTCCGGATGCAGATTTTTCCTTAGATAAAGATGAGTTTGCCCAAATGGTACAAGCGGTAAGGGATACGGAAAAATTGCTTGGAACAGTGGATTATTCTTTGAGTGAGAAAAAAAAGAGAAGTAGAGAGTTCGCAAGAAGTCTTTATGTAGCTAAAGATATTAAAAAGGGAGAGTTGTTTACAGAAGAGAACATACGGTCGGTGCGTCCCGGTTACGGATTACATCCGAAATATTTAAACGAAATTATAGGAAAAGTCGCTCAACGAGATTATGCATTCGGAGATCGATTTGAATGGTGATCTGGATATATTGAACCTAGAATGGCCGGGTAGCGAGAGAGACCTCCATATAGTAACGCCAATTTTAGTTTATTTGCAAAAGAAAGAAAAAATTAATGTGGTCACGAAGTCGATATTCAACGGATACTATTATCTTTTAAAATATAGGCCAAAAATGTTGCTAATATCGAATTTTGCAGGAGACAAACTCAATCATGAAATTGTAAAGTTGGCATATAAGATGAATATAAAAGTGATCTCTTTAATATCGGAAGGAAATGTAAAAGAGAAAGCATCGGATCAATTTTTGTGGGGATGGAACAGTGACAAGATTTTATATGCTGATAAGTTGTTGCTATGGAGTAAAAGAAGTGAAGAGATATTTTTGCGTAACTATCCTAAATTAAAAGGAAGACTGGTTAACGTAGGTGCTACCGGTTTTGACAGATATAAATTACTCGATTTTAAGACAAAAGAGACCTTCATAAAAGAAAACGGTTTACGATACAAAAAAATTATAGGTATTGCTGCATGGGGTTTTGATCACCTGTTTGGTGCCTATTTTCAAAAATATCAAGAGTTTTATTATAAGACTTACGGCAGAGATCAAATTCGAATGCATAGAGAAGATTTATTAAAACTTCAAAATATTTACAAAGCATTGATCCGAAATAATTCGGATATTCTTTTTATCCTTCGTTATCATCCTGGTGTGATCGATAAAGAGAAAACCGAATTTTTAGGGCTTGAAAAATATAAAAATGTTTATATATCTAAACGAAATAAAATTGAAAATTATTGCGTTAGTGATTTGATCAATATTTCTGATATTTGGATAGGTTATGAAACGACAACGGCTTTGGAAGCATGGTTGCTGGGGAAAGAGACATTTTTGATTAATCCTAGTAAAAGTGAATTTATCAGAGAGAATGTTTATAAAGGCTCCCCTATAGTCAAAGAAGTAAATGAAGCACAAGCTCTAATAGATGAATATTATCGAACAAATAGTATAACACGTTTTCAAGAGTTAAGAGTTGAAAGAGAGAGGATTGTATCTGATGTAATAGGGTATGATGATGGCAAAAACCATATTCGTGCGGCAAATGAGATCATGAAAGTTTTGGCTTCGCCTGATAAAAAGTTTCGTTTTAGAAGTATCATCTTGTCAAAAATAATGAAACAGACTATTCAGAGAGTTTTGGCAAAAACCGTTTTGGCCGATCGATATAATCCTCTGCACTATCTATGTGACTTTGCCGATGAATATTATAAAAGATATTTCGAAGTGATCGATGTTTGAAGTTATCTTAAAACATGCGCCGAAGTACCTAAGCGGTTCGTTTTTTAGTGCTGTTGTGGGCATGTTGATGTTGAAATACTATACTTATGTATTCGATCCCGTTTCGTTTGGAGTATTATCTCTTTATCTAGTGATGTTTAAATATGTGACAACGATCGTATCGTTAAATCTTGATAGTGCTTCGACCAGATTTTATTTTGATTATCGGCTTGATAGACGAGACGAGTATTTGAGCACGATCTTTTGGTTTATCACTTTTATCTCTTTTATCGTATTTATTGTCGCACTGTTTTTTATGGATTCCATTTCAAATTGGATCGCAACGAATACGAAGTGGATTTATCTTTTGACCCTTATTTCGGCTATTGTGGCAGTATATGTTAGCTTTCTGATGCGGATCCTTTATAACGAACAAAAATCGATATCGGTGCTCAAACATACCATATTGCAAACGTTGATAAATCACACCGCTTCGGTAGTTTTCATTTTGAAACTAGGTATTCTCGGTCGTATCGGCGGTTTGGGGTTGGGATACCTTTGGAATTTTGCGACACTATTGAAGGAGTTCGCTAATGAACAACTTTTTCGCTTAAAATTTGTTTTTAATATCGCGATGGTACGTGAAACACTTCTGCTTTCGCTTCCTAGTATTATCGCTTCGGTTCAAACGGTATTGTTTGTATATTTAGATCGAATTTTTATCAAACACTATTTAGGAGACGGTTTAGTCGGTATCTATACTTTAGGATATATTTTGGGGCAAGGGTTGTCAATGATCTATGAGGCTATAACACAGGCAGTACTTCCTAAAGTGTATAGTGGTTTAAAGGAGAATTATGAAAGTTCGATCATAGAGCTTGAACGATTTTCATACATTTACTATTCGGGTTTATTAATCGTAACATTATTGATTTCCGGATTGGCGCCGGTGATCGTAAATTTACTTTCGAACAAAAGTTATGCTCAAGCTTCATCCGTTATGCCTTTTATTATGGCTGGATTTATGATGGGAGGATTTTATAAAATTCCTTCATTGATACTAGGTTTTCATAAAGTGGTTTGGTTTTATCCCTTTTTGGCTTTTGTCTCATTTGGTACAAATGCATTGTTAAATTGGTGGCTTATCCCGAACTATGGAATAGTCGGTGCTAGTTTTGCTAGTTTTGCAGGGCTATTTATATATTCGGCTATTATGCAGTATATATCAAAAAAATATGTGAGTAATCACTATATTATATTTGTATGTATAATATATTTAACTGTTTTTACCATTGCTTTAGGGGCTTTTTATGGATAAAATCTTACATCAAGGCAAATACTATACGGAAGATGAAATCCGAGTGATTGTAGAGACATATTATCGAATGGTATTTTCACGAAAAAATGATCGCCATATGCAGATGCAAAAGCTTTTTCCAGATTCTTTAGATAGTAATTCGAAAATTTTGGATTACGGTTGTGGTATGGGAGGGGTTAGTCAGCTCTTTTTTGAAAAGTATGGTTCGAAAGTTGATGGTGTTGAAATTTCGGGAAACGAGTTAAAAAAAGCAAAAATCACTTACGGTAATAACAAAAATATTGATTTTATACTTTTGGATAAATATGATTTTCCCGTCAAAAACTATGATTTGATATTTAGTTCGCAAGTTATAGAGCATGTGCATAACCCGGGAAATTATTTATCTAAAATAAATAGTATGTTGAAAGATGATGGATATCTTCTAATCGGACTGCCGAATATTGTAAATATGCACTATTTTCTTAATCTAATTTTCTATTCACAAAAACGTGCGGTAAAATATTCGAAAAAGATGTGTGAAAGTTATAATAAAGCGGGCGATCATATCAATGGTCGGGATCCCGTTCATTTTATTACGTTGTTGGTTTCTTGTGGTTTTGAGTTGGTCGAATATCTTCCAACCGAAGGGACATCTGTTTCACTGTTTTTAAAAAGAGTTCCTTGGATAGGTCGATATATATATAATTTACCTTTTACAACACGTTTATCTTATACTATGTTTTTTTTGCCAAAAAAAAGTAAAAGCTGTAAATATAGGGAATTATGATTAAATGTGTGGCATAAGCGGATACTTCTCCTACCAAAACCGATGCGATACTAAGCTTTTCTACAAAGCACACAAAAAACTGGCGCATAGAGGACCGGATGATGAAGGATTTATTTATAAAAATAGTAACGGTGCCTTAGAGCTTTTAACCGGTGATGATTCGGCGGAAATTTATAAAAAAGAGCCGTTTATCTATGATAAAGAGCCATCATCGTTGATTCTAGGTCATCGAAGACTTAGTATCATCGATCTTTCGCCGTATGGCCATCAGCCCTTCACTTTTAAAGATTTGTCTCTGGTTTATAATGGAGAAATTTATAATTACATTGAGTTGAAAGAGAAATTGCAAAGCCTTGGTTATACCTTTGAAACGCAAAGCGATACGGAAGTGTTTATCAAAGCGTATCATTGCTGGGGGGTGCAGGCTTTTTCGAAATTTAACGGCATGTGGGCAGCTGCTGTGTATGATCATAAAACGCAGACACTTCTTTTAGTTCGCGATCGATTTGGTATCAAACCGCTTTATTATTATGATAATGACAAGA
Source organism: uncultured Sulfurospirillum sp. (assembly GCA_964573205.1). Lineage (GTDB taxonomy): Bacteria > Campylobacterota > Campylobacteria > Campylobacterales > QNZT01 > QNZT01. The sequence goes on from CAZNIT010000056.1 coordinate 41,828, forward strand.
CATTGATTTTTGGCAGTGAAATCAAATTTATCGCTGCATTTTTTAATCGTTTACGACCCAATGAAAAGATGATCTATGAGTATCTTCGATTTAGTTATACCGATCATACGAACGAAACGTTTTTCAAAGATATTTACCAGGTAGAGCCTGGCTGTTATATGATCTATTCGAAAAAAGGTTTTTTATCAAATCGATACTGGGATATAGAAACTGATAATGAGAGCGATGTTCAAAATATTGAAAGCAACTTGCGTAGCGCGATCGAATTAAGACTTCGATCCGATGTCAAAGTAGGCTCCCTTCTAAGTGGAGGTGTGGATTCTAATGCCATCTTGGGCTTTATAGATCATTACAAATTGGCTAATACATTTGATACTTTTTCCGCGGTGTTCAAGGAAAAAGAGTTTAGTGAAAAATACTATATCGATCTTGTTAAAACTAAAAACATAAAATTACAAAAGCATTTCATATATCCAGATGCAAAAAAGGTGTTGCGGGAATTGGACGAACTTTTATATATTCAAGAAGAACCTTTTCGTAGCCTTTCGGTCTATTCTCAGTTTAAAATTTATCAATATATAAAAAAAGAAAGCGATGTAACCGTTTTATTGAATGGACAAGGTGCAGATGAGATATTTACAGGTTATAGCGAACATTACTATTACTATCTTCTTCAGCTTCTTCTTGAAATGAAATTAAAAACTTTTATTCGCGAATATAAAGCTTTGAAACGAAATAGAGATCTATCGAATATTTTCATTATAAAAGAGATGTTTCGAATATTTCTTTCCCTCTTTTTTCAGCGAAAAAATAAACACAAAATTTTTAAAGCCGTACCCAAATTAAGAAGAGAGAGAAAAAAGTTTAAAAAATTATTAAAACAGAAACTCTATCATGATTTGACTTTTTCTGCACTTCGTGAATATTTACGATACGAAGATAAAAATTCTATGGCGTTTTCTCTTGAAAGTAGATTGCCTTTTTTGGATTTTAGAGTTGTCAGCAGTGCGTTTTCTATGCAAGATAGCGATAAAATTAAAAATGGTGTTACCAAGTATGCACTACGAGAATCGGCAAAAGGGAAGATTCCTGAGAAAACTTTACGGAGAAATGACAAAATGGGATTTGTTTCTCCTCAGGAGCTTTGGCAAAAAGATATTTATAAAGATGAGTTCGACAAGGTTTTTGAAGAGATCAAAGAAAACGGACTTTTTGCTTTTTTAGATCATGAGAGAATTTATGACATTTATAAAAAATATCAGTTAAGTAAACATCGAGACTGGGGATTGATATGGAGAATTTTTCTGCTGAAACAATGGAAAGAGAGATGGAACCTCGATGTCTAGAAAGATATACTATATCACTCGATCTTTAGCACCATTTCAAACCGGTGGCGGTCCGTTGATGCGTAAAGCGGCGGTAGAAAACTTGAAAGCTTTAGGGTGGAATGTCACTGTTGTTATGCCAAACTATGAATCCGATCAAGTGATCGATATTCCCGACTTGATACAAATTCCGTTCTTATATAATCATAGGGTTTCGATTTTATTGCAAATGTGCGGAATTTATGAAGATTATCTTGATAAATGGGTAAAGAGTACTTTTTCCTATCTTGAAAAGATAGTCAAACCGGAGGATATACTATTTTGCAGTGCGGGTGGAGAACTTGGTACCATCAAACTCGGTTCGCTTTTACAGAAGACTTTTGGTTGTAAATTTGTGATCAATTTGAGAGATCCAATCGATTTCACACTTGTAAATGGTTTGAGAATTAATAAAAGATTTCATATAAGTAGAGAGCGAAACGAAAAAAAATATTTAAGTAACGCCGATCTGATAATTACCTCCTCCAAATCTTTTCAAAAAGCGCTGCACAACAAATATCCAACTTTGCAAGATCGTATTGTCAATAATTACTTCGGATATGCAAACATGATAGATTTGAAAATGTATAAAAAAAAACCGCACCAAAAATTACGTATCGCATACGCCGGCAATATGGAATCCGCGCAAAAACCGCAGATGCTTTTAAATGCGTTGCAAAAATCAAAAACAAAAGAGATGATTGAACTCTATTTCATAGGAAACTACAAAAATTACCGACCTTTGCAAAATATAAAGTTACCTTCTATATACTGTATAGATTATCTCTCACATGAAGCATTTTTGAGGTTTATGGTCGAAAATATCGATGTGGGTTTTGTCAGTTTAGCGGATGATTATTATAGTGTCTGCTTTCCTTCAAAAATTTACGAATATATCAATTTAGGCTTACCGATATTAGCGGCACTTCCTGATGGTGACGCCAAAGATTTGATCAATGAGAAGGAGTACGGAACTGCATGCCGTTATGATTCGGTTACGGAGTTGTCAAAGGCTATGGATCGATTTTGTGATCGAAATTTTTTATCGACAATTAAAGTAAATATTATGAAGGACAGAGAGAAATGGTCAATGAAAAATCAAATATTGCAAGTAGATAAACTACTAACCAATCTATAAGGAAAACAGTTGAAAAAGTTGGAAGATATCAAAAGTTTCATAAAGTTTGTTAACGGATATTTCCGGATGAAGATTAAGATGGATAAAAATAGTGCGATAGATAAATATATAGAGATATCAAAACAGTATGATGTTGGCGAACAGATAGACGGCTATGTAACCTTGCATAATGAATTGAAACCTATCCTTAAAAATATGTTGCATTTTTGTCAAACTGAGGTAAAAAAAAGTTGTGGCGATAATAATAAATGCAAAATACTAGATTATGGTTGCGGCAGCGGTAGGTATCTGGCGTTATTAAAAAATTACGATCTATATGGTATCGATGCAAATCAATATACATTAGATCATTTTACCAGCAAAAAAGTTCCACAGGCAAAATTATACCAATTAGATTTTACCGATATAAAAGATAAAAAGGTTGAAGTATTTCTGCAAGAGCATCAAAATAGTTTTGATATCATTTACAGTATGAGTGTGATTCAATTTTTACAAATGAGTAAAATAGATTTATGGTTTGATGCCGTAACGAAACTTTTAAAAAAAGATGGAAAAATTATTCTTAATTTCCCTCTGCCCAAAGAATTTTTTGATAGATATCATATTGGATATCTACGATTTACACCTCAAGAGATAATATATAAACTTGAGTCAAGGGGTTGTAAAATCGTTTATTCTTCTTCGAATTTTTATAATGAGGAGCTCTTGAAGTATCAAACTCGAGAGATTGATTACGGATATAATATTGTGGCGATAAAAAAGTAAGATGAATAAAATAGAAATTTTTGTTCCGGCAAAATTCACGACAGCGCCGCTGGATACGGCTGAACTGGAAACCAAAACCAATAAAAGATGGCAGTATGCTTCTTTTGGGCGTGTTTCACTTTTTCATATCTTGAAAAATTTATCTTTGCAGAGGATATTGGTTCCAGTTTATATATGTGCTTCGATATTGGAACCCTTAAAAAAACTTGGTATGATACCCGTTTTTTACGATTTGGACAAAAGAGATTTAAATGCATCGCTGGAATCCATAGAATACTTATCCGAAAAATATAATATTAAAGTCGTCTTGGTAGCAAGCATGTATGGAAATGCCGCCGATTTGGTCGAGATAGAGCGCTATTGTAAAGAGAGAGAGATCTTTTTAATCGATGATAGTGCACAAAGTTTCGGTGCGATCTTAGAGGGTAGAATGGTTGGAACATTCGGAAATGCCGGATTTTTCTCTTTTTCCCCGGGTAAACCGACTGCTGGACATATGGGAAGTCTCTTCTGGAGCGATAAAAATATTACAATTAAACGCTCCGCTAGCTGTTTGTTTCACTATCTTAAATGGAAAGATTTTCAGTTAAATAGGTTGTATAGATATGAGCGTAAACGATACGCAACCTTTATCAACTATGTGATCCGTATGTATAGCCGAGTATATGATAGTTATAATGATGATATATGCAAATTCGAATATGAAATTTTAGGTGGTATTGTTAAAGATCTATTTGAAGGAAAGTTCGATTTTAGAAAGGTGTATCAAGAAGCTTTTTATAATCGATTTGGAACCAACAACTATTTTAGAGTAGTACGCCATTTGCGGGGAGAACCTTCACCTCATAAATTAGTGATGTTGTTTCATTGTCGAATTCAAGCTGAAAATTTTCAAAATTATCTATTTGATAATAAAATATTTTCAATGAAAGGTTATCAAATGCTGAGCAACGATTTTACCTATTTACCCAATGCAAAAGAGGTCGAAGGTAAAATAGTTGAGCTTCCTATCGAAGATGAGTGTGAAAAAATGAATTATCTGTTTAAAAAGGTTGAAGCGTTTGTGTATAACCATTAGAATAGAAAAACATATACCATATCACGAGGAGTATCCTATTGTGTGTCATCCGGGTTATCTCTCTTCATACGGGAGTGAGTACGGTTACATCTGCGGATATGAAAAGGAAAGACTACTATGTTTTATACCTTTTACGGTAAAACATAAGTTGATATTTCACTATATCGAATTCAAATGTCAGACTGTGATTTTGGATGATAAAGTCGATGAAAAAATCTTTTTAAATAATATGATAGATTTTTTGAAATCACAAAAAGCTTATGATTTTATTTCACAGCCGCCAACCAATACACTTTTTAGGTACTTTCCAGATGGAAGCTGTTATTCGGAGTTTGGAAGTTATCGCATTGATTTGAGTGTTGATGAAGATTCGCTTTGGAAACAGATACATGCCAAACATAAGAATGTCATCAGAAGAGCGAAAAAAGAGGGTGTTTTGGTAAAGATAGGTGATCATTATTTCGATCAGGCATATGAAATTATCGATAGTACGCTTAGGAGAAACCATATGCGGATGCTTCCTAAAGAGCAGCTTTTGAGGATGCGAATAAATATGCGAAATTCTTTTTTAGTAGCGTGTAGTTTTAAGGATGAGATTCTTCAAAGTAGTGCGATAATACTTTATTCAAAATACGGTGGATACTATTTTTGGGGTGGAACAAGTGAAAATATCGTGTTAGGCGCGAACAATCTGTTGCATTGGGAGATTATTAAGGTGTTAAAATCTAAAAAGGTTTATCAATACGATTTTGTCGGAGCGAGAATAAGGCCGGAAAAATCGAGTAGGCTTGAAGGAATACAAAGATTCAAAAAACGTTTTGGTGCTTCGATGCATCGAGGATATCTGTGGAAGTATCCGCTAAAACCTTGGAAATTTAAACTTTTTTATTTGATGCTCAAACTTAAACAGAAAAAAGGAGATATCATTGACCAAGAAAAAGATTCTTCTTACCTTTGATTATGAGCTATTTTTCGGATATCCAAGTGGGAGTGTTGAAAATTGTCTGTTGAACCCCACAAAAAAAATAATAGAGATTATGCATCGATATCGCAAAAGTGCAACTTTTTTTGTAGATGTAATGTATCTACAAAAGTTGTATGAAGCAAAACAGTATGATACAATTTGCAAAATCGAAGAGCAGATAAAGGTGCTTGTAAAAGAAGGTCATAGGGTTGAGTTGCATCTTCATCCGCATTGGCTTGATGCAAAATTTGAAAAAAATAGTTGGATATTTCCGACGATGAAACATTATCGGCTACATTCACTGGAAGAATCGAAAATCATTGCGCTTTTTAAAGAGGGCAAACTTTTATTGGAGAAAATAGCTCGCGAAGTTTCTCCGGCATATAGCGTAGTGGCGTTCAGAGCTGGAGGATGGTCGATAGAGCCGTTTTCCAAGCTTAAAAACGCTTTTTTAAAGAATAGTATAAAGATCGATAGTTCTACCGGTTATGGTATGAAGCTTCAGGGGATCGCACATATGTTTGATTTTTCCGAAATTCCCCATAAAGAGTTTTATCGTTTTGAAGAGAGCGTATTGCAAGAAGATGAAGACGGAAGGTTTTTGGAAGTTCCTATTAGTACATATCGAACAACTATTTTTCATAAAATATTACGAAGAATCAGGCGCATAAGAAATCCTGATTTTTATAGGATGGTTGGTGACGGTAAGAGTGTTGGAGGGATCAAGAGAAACTATTTCGATGAGATCATCACATACGAAATGCTTTCGTTGGAGTCTATCGAGCCCAAACGGTTGATAAAATTTATTAAAAATGATAAACATAGTTTGGTAACGCTCATTTCTCATCCTAAAGGAATGTCGGAAATTTCGTTTAATTCTTTGGATGTTTTATGTCGTTTGGATTATGATTTTATCTCTTATGGAGATCTATTGTGAAAATTCTGATGATCGTCTTTCACTTTCCTCCGTTGAATCAGATGGCAAGTTCCCGCAGTTACGCATTTGCAAAATATTGGTCGAAAATGGGATATGAGGTAACCGTGATCACACCTAAAAAATATATCTATCATGGCAAGTTGAATTATAAACCAAACGAAAAGATAGACATAAATCTGATCGAAGTGTCCTACGCAAAGTGGCTTACAAGAAGATTCGAAAAGGATAAACTATCGAAAGAGGAATCGATAAATATTCTTAGAAAAGTGATACGCTATTTACGCAAGCATTTGATCGGTAATGCGTTTGATACCCAAAAGCTTTGGGAAAAAGCTGTCTATCAAGAAGCTGATAGACTAATGCGAGACGAAGCGTTCGATGTTGTTTTTAGCTCTTTTTCTCCTCCGACCCCACATTTAATAGCTTCGAAATTAAAAGCCAAATATCCAAATATTTTTTGGGTAGCGGATTATCGTGATCTATGGAACGGTAATCATCTCTTAAAAATAAACAGATTTCTTAGTTTTTTTGAAAAAAAGAGAGAGAAAAAAGTACTTAAAAATGCTGATTTGATTGTAACGGTTTCGGAAGGGTTCAAAACTTATCTGGAAAATTTTCACCGTAAAAAAGTATTTACGATATTCAACGGTTATGACAAAGAGGAGATAGATACAATATCTCAAGATGCTTTTTTCCCGCCGGATGATAAAATTCGCTTTGTTTATACCGGCACAATTTATGTAGGTACACGAGATCCGGCTCCTTTTTTCAAAGCGGTCAAAAGATTGGAAAAAGAGGCCCTCATATCGCCGAAAAAGTTTGAGATATGGTTTTTCGGCGATAGTGCGAATGTCATGGAAATAGCTGCAAAAGAGAGTGTAAAATCGTATGTCAAGATAGGAGACTATCTTACTAAAGAGGATGCATATAGGGCACAAAGAGATGCGGATGGATTACTCTTTCTTGAAGAGCAGTCAAAAGAGAGTGATTTAAGCTTTATAGGTACGATTCCGGCAAAACTATACGAGTCTCTTTTGGCAAAAACCGAAATATTCGCTATAGGTGTTCATGGTCAAAGCTTTGCGGGTGATTTGATCAAGAGATCTTTAACCGGCGATTTTTATGAACATAATGTTGATAAGATTTATAATAGACTTAAAGAGTTTATCAACGAAAAAAATCGTACCGTAGAACCTGATCTTACAGTAATAGAGCGATTCTCAAGAGAAAAAATCGCCTCCGATTTACTAGCATTGATAAAGGAATATAGATGAATTGTTGTGCCATTATGTCCATTTACAAAAACGACAAACTCTCATATCTCAAAGAGGCTTTGGAGAGTCTGTATAGTCAAACGAAAAAGGCGGATATCTTCATACAGCTTGACGGTAGGGTTCCCTTGGAGATCGAGCGGTTTTTAGATGAAGAGTTGGAGCGAAAAAAGATAGCTTATCTTGGAAAAAGAGAGCAAAATATAGGACTTGCCGGAAGTCTAAACGAACTGCTTGAAGTGGTTTTGGCAAAAGGGTATGGATATATCGTTCGTATGGATGCGGATGATATATCCGTAACCGATCGTATCCAAAAGCAGGTGGATTTTTTACAAATAAATCCTGAGATTCAAGCCGTCGGAGGGTGGATCGAAGAGTTCAACATTGACACGAACGAGAGACAAGTTGTACGATATGGCCTTGGACATGAAGAACTAAAACGAAATCTTATCAAGAGAAATCCTCTAGCTCATGTGACAATATGTTTTAGAAATACCTTTTTTGATACAATATCCTGTTATGATACGACAAAATTGAATGAAGATTTCGATTTATGGATCAAAGCTTTTAAAAAAGATGTTCAACTTTACTGTTTGCCGGAAGTATTGGTAAAAGTTAGAACAAGCAACGCTTTCTTCGACAGAAGAAAAAATATCGCCCGTGCAAAAGAGGTGATGTTGTTGAAATTTGATGCGACAAAGACTTTTAGTTTCGGAATAAGGGGCTATTTGTACGCAGTGGCGCATTTTGTGCTTTTTTTAAGTCCCGGACGGTTGAAACGATTTTTATATAAAAAGATGAGGAATTAAAACATATGAATTTTTTAGAATTACCAAAAGAGAATATTTCGACAAAGCAACTTTTGGGATTGATCGCGTTGGCATATCTGTTTAGTTTCGTAATCAGGCTTATTTGGGTGATGCAGTTTGGTGATTATGCGCCGTTTCACTACAACGGCGAACTTATGATAAATACCAACGACGGATACTTTTTTGCATCCGGTGCTCAAGAAGCGCTTTTTGGACTACATCAACCAAATCCGAGGGTTCCTGATTGGTTAAATTACGGAGTGACATTTTTTACCGTTTTATTGACGAAAATAACTCCTTTTTCTTTAGAAACGATTATATTGTATATGCCGACAATAATATCATCTTTGGTAGTGATTCCCATCATTTTGATCGCACGCCTTTTTAACGCAACATTGTGGGGGTTTTTCGCCGCGCTTTTAGGTTCTATCGCCTGGAGTTATTATAACCGTACTATGACCGGTTATTACGATAGTGATATGTTCGCCGCTATGGCACCGATGTTCGTTCTTTATTTTTTTATATCTTCGGTTCGTCATTTTACTTTAAGAAGTGCGCTTTATGCGGGTTTGATGATCGTTATCTATCCGTTTTTATACGATCAAGGGCGAGCCGTCGTATTTGCGATGAGTGTGATATATTTTCTATATCTACTAGCTTATCATAGAGATGAAGAGAACACATATAAGTCCATTATTCTAATTTCGCTTTCAACTCTTCCCGTCTCATGGTTTTTGGGCTCACCTTTTAGTTATATGGTCAATGCCCTGATCTTGGTCGGAGCCTATATCTTTTTAAAACAAAAGCGTTTCCAGAAGAGACATTTATATATTTTATCGGCCGTGAGTGTAATCGGATTTTTATATTTCGGCAATGTCTTTTCTCTTATTTTTGGAAAAGTCGCATACTATTTATCACGGGGTACGGATAGTGAGGGACTTCATTTTTTTCAGGTGAATCAAACCGTTCGTGAGGCAGGTAAAATACCGTTTTCGGTGATGGCAAATCGTATTAGCGGATCAACTGTCGGTGTAATAGTGAGTTTGATCGGCTATATTATGCTTGTCGTTAAGTACAGGCCGTTCATTTTGGCTTTACCCCTGATAGGTATAGGTGTTTTTTCTCTTTGGGGAGGGCTTAGATTTACGGTTTTCGCAGTACCTATAGCGGCTATGAGCGCGGTATATCTTTTTTATGTTCTCTCAAACGGTAGTGATAAAAAAGGGTTTCGTTATACGATGATAGCGATATTGACGGCTCTGGCTATTTATCCGAATATTACGCATATAATAGGCTATAAAGTACCGACCGTTTTTAACAATCAAGAGGTAAAAGTGCTTGAAAAATTAAACGAAATCGCTTCGGATAAAGATTATACGCTTACTTGGTGGGATTACGGTTATCCCATATGGTTCTATGCCGATACAAATACATTGATTGACGGTGGAAAGCACGGTCATGACAATTATATCATCTCGAAAATTTTAAATACCACATCCGATGTTCAAGCGGCGAATCTGGCGAGACTTGCCGTGGAAACATATGAAAAGAACGGATATGGATTGGTCGCGGACACACTCTTCAAAGAGAGCAATCCTAACGATTTGTTAGATGCTTTGGAGGATCCCGATTACAAACTGCCTGATAAAACAAGAGAGATCTATCTCTATTTGCCCCAGCGTATGCTCAATATCTTTCCGACGGTGGGAATGTTTAGCAATATCGATCTTTTGACCGGCGCTAAAAAAAGGCAGCCGTTTTTCTATATAAGCAGGCAATTTATCGATAATGGCGATAAATTGAATCTGGGTAACGGTATAGTGCTTGAGAAGAGAAACAGTATGTTACGGCTTGGAAATCAAAAAACTCAACTTAAAAGATTCGTATCGGTCGGTTATGACAACGACGCAAAGCTTGTAAAAGATATACAACTGGTCAATGAAAACGCTCCGCTTACGATAGTGTATATGCAAAGTTACAATACATTTTTGGTACTTGACGAACAGATGTATAACTCTTTATATATTCGTCTTTTCGTATTGGGAGATTACGATAAAGAGCTTTTTGATTTGGTGATCGATTCACCGTACGCAAAGGTTTATAAACTTAAAAAATGATTTATCTTTTCGTTTTCTTTTTGAGCCTGCTGTTGACATATACCGTTCGTGAAATAGCGATAAAAAAAGCGGTTATGGATATTCCGAATCATCGAAGCTCACATGATGTTCCGACACCAAGAGGAGGCGGTGTGGCGATTGTCATATCCTTTTATGTCGGTCTGTTTTGGCTCTATCATACGGGTGTTTTAGACGAAAGACTTTTTTATTCGCTTTTATTCGCTTTACCGGTTGCGACGGTCGGATTGGTTGACGATATCGTAAATATCTCCGCTTCGAAAAGATTTTTTATTCAGACCGTATCCGCGGTAGGAGCTTTGTATATCTTGGATCTCACTTCATATTTTTTTATACCTTCGCTTCTAGTTATATTGTGGTTTACCAATCTTTTTAATTTTTTAGACGGTATCGACGGTTATGTGAGTTCTCAGACGATTTTTATATCTCTTGTCGCATTCGTACTATTTGATAATTTTCTCTTTTTGATACTTGCGGCGGCGGTTTTAGGTTTTTTACCGTTTAATTGGCAAAGAGCATCGATATTTATGGGTGATACCGGTAGCACTTTCATCGGCTTTACAATAGGTATATTTTTTCTCTACTTTTCCAAAGATTATGATGATGTATTGATTTGGCTTTTAATTACATCAGCATTTTGGTTTGATGCGACATATACGCTTTTTAGAAGGCTTTTTAATCATGAAAGAATTACCAAGGCTCATAGAAAACATCTGTTCCAGCGTGCCGTTAGAGGAGGATTGTCTCATCGCTTCGTTACGCTGACGCTTTTGGGTATAGATCTTTTGATATTCGCTTCGATCTTTTTTTTGAGGGATTTTAAGGAAGTGGCGCTTTTATCGTTTATAAGTATCTTTTTCGTATTATCGAAAATAATAGATAAAAGAGTATCTTTTTATGATTGAGAATCTATTTAAAACTTCACCGCTAAAGCGAGTACTATTTTTTCTATTTGCCGATAGTGTAATATTCTATTTGTCGCTTTTTTTGGCATATAATTTTCGATTCAACTTCAACTTACCGCCGGAACATATAGTCGGTTTTACGAAATTGGTTTGGATTTATTTGGCGATAAAAATAGCGACTTTTTTTATATTTAAAATATATTTTATAACTTGGCGATTTTTCGTGTTGGAAGATGCCAAACGGGTTATGATCGCTTTGGTCGTATCCGCAATGATTTTTGTCATATATGTAAAATTCTTCTATGTCGGTGCATTCCCAAGAACCGTTATTCCTATAGATTTTTTATTATCTTTTTTCATGTTGGTTCTTCTTCGTCTTTCAAAACGAATAATCAAAAGTTTCAAAGGTGACAAATTAAATCCTACCATCATCATCGGAGCCAATCAAAAAGCCGTTCAAGTGTTAAGCAACGCAAAAGACGGAACGATAGACTATTTTCCGGTAGCCGTTGTCGATAACGACAAGAGTGTCGTAAATTCGTATATATTGAATAAAAAGGTTTATCACTGCGATAAACTCGAAGAGCTTATAAATCGTCATGATATACAAAGTGCGATAATTACCAAAGATTACCCTTCAAACGATCTTGACAAACTTTTTGAGAGATTAAAAAAACTTGGAATCGAAAATATAAAACTATCGAAACTTTTGGGTAACAAAGAAGAGAATCTTCGTGATATTTCCATCGAAGATCTTCTTGCTCGCCGTCCTAAAGATCTCGACCATAAAGCCATAGATTCTCTCATAGAGGATAAAGTCGTCATGATCACCGGTGCCGGAGGTAGCATAGGCAGCGAAATCGCCAGACAATGCGCCAGAAGCGGAGCGAAACGCTTGATATTGCTAGATCATAGCGAGTACAATCTCTACCAAGTTACCGAAGAGATACTTTTTTGCGAAACGGTAGCGCTTATGCAGTCGGTCGTAGATAGAAAACTTCTCGAGAAATCTTTTCAAAAGTATAAGCCGCAGATAGTGATTCACGCGGCGGCTTACAAACATGTGCCTCTTTGTGAAGAGAATATCGAAGGTGCGATATTGAATAACATCATAGGTACTAAAAACACGATAGATCTTTCTATAAAATACGGTATTGAAAAGTATGTGTTGATCTCCACCGATAAAGCGGTCAGACCGACGAATGTCATGGGCGCTACAAAAAGAGTGTGTGAATTATACGCACAAAATGTAGATAGTAAAGATACCCTCATAACGGGAGTGAGATTCGGAAATGTTTTAGGCTCTTCGGGCAGTGTGATTCCTAAATTTAAAAGACTGATTGCTCAGAATAGACCTCTTACGATCACTCATCCGGAAATCACCAGATATTTTATGCTTATACCGGAGGCTTGTCAGCTCGTACTTCAAGCCGCCGCCATCGCGAAAAAAAACGAACTTTTTATTCTCGATATGGGAAAACCCGTCAAAATTGTCGATTTGGCGCGTAAAATGTTAAAGATCTATGCGAAAGAGGAACTTGGTATAAGATTTACCGGTCTTAGAAAAGGAGAGAAGCTTTATGAAGAGCTTCTAATAGACGAGAGTGATAAAAAGACAATTTACGACTCTATTTTAGTCTCTAAAATAACTCGTTACGATTTTGAAAAATTAAGTCATGATATTGAAGAATTATTGATAGTTAAAGACAAGTTGAAAAAACTTAAAGATATTTTACCTGAATTTGAGCATAATATATAAAAATATAAAACTTATTATGTATAATATCTAAAAACTATAATTAAGGCATGATTTTGAAAAGAAACTTTCTCGCTTTTTTATTATTTGTACATACACTGCTTTTTGCCGGCTCGGTTGTAACCGTAAAGAAGATTTCCGAAAAAGAAAAAATCACTTACTATCCTAAACAGGGTGAGTCGTTTCGCGTCTCTATCGATTTGAATCGTTTTGTTCGCGGAGCGAATTACGATATTATGATGAGAAACGGAAAAATTATCTATTTTGAGAACAAAAAACAGACCGACGATATCTATTTCGTATTTAACGAGCCGGTAGATAGGGGCGATGAAATACTTCTTAAAGTCAACAGAGGCCATTTTATTTATACGACGCAGTCGGTCGAAGATCTCCCAAAGCCCATTAAAAAAGTTCTTCAGGTGAATGAAAAAGAACAAAAGTCCAAAAAAGCCTCAAAAACGAATAACGACAAAGTCACGATCAAAACCAAAGAGTACTGCTTTGATGATAAAGGTGAAGTTTTTGAGTGTAAATCCCCTTCCGTTGCCAAAATGGATTCGTCTTCATCGATGCGAAAAAGAGGTATTTTGCCGAATGAGAGTGCAAATGAGCAAAAACAAGAGCCTAAAACCCCGAATTTCATAGAGCTTTTTTCGAAAAAACTTCAAATGGCTTATGAAAAGATCAAAACGACTCTAACGTCATCGTCGCAAAAAAAAGCACAAGAAGAGATCAAAAGTGCACAAAAAGAAAATGCGCGCAAAGAAGAAAAGCAAGAAAAAGAGTCAATAAAAAAAGAGCAATCCGTTCAAAAAAAGATTGAAAAAACCTTACCCGCGACTCCTCCGAAAGAGCTTTTGCGAGAGAATGAATTGATAACCGAAAAGATTGATCTTCCCAATCCTAAAATCGTTAATCCTCCTCTTCCTTCAAGCGATAGCGTAGCGGCAGCTACATCCGTCTTAAAACCTCGGATAAAATCCCCGTCTTTTGTATCGAAAATTGCGCAAGATAGCTCTATCGCAAATAAATCTAAGATTTTAACACCCGAACTATCGGACAATTTTGCCAAGGAACTTCCGAAAGTTTTAAAAGAGGATAAGTCAAATCAAATCGCTCGAGAATATAGACCGAATATAAAAGAACCGCAAAGAATTTCACCCTATGATAATTTAAATACGCCGGTAGCTCAACCTGTTTATAAAGAGGTACCGTCCTCTAAAATACTTCAACGAAGACTCAAAGAGAGTGATATAAGCGCTGCGAAAACAACCCCGCCGAATTTACAAAACAAAGAGTTCGTGTCGGCGACGCCCATATCGCAAAAGACGCACGAATCCGATGTTTCCGAATCGATGAATATAAAAGGCGATGAGTCGAATACGCATAATATTAAAAAACCGACTCAAACTCGAATCGTCGAAGTCAAAAAGATGAAACCAATAGCGCAAGAGGTCGCAAACGAAGAAGAGGAACCCAAAGATAAAATCGTAATTACGAAAATCATAGAGAAAAAACCCTCATCAAAAAGTTCGACGGACGCTTTCCCGCAACGTATGAGTGAGAGAGTACTCGGAGGCGGCTACAAAGAGACCAACGGTATGGGATCCGTAAGTGTAAAGGCGTATAGTAACTTAAAACCCGTTTCGGCTTGGGTGGAGGTGTATCAAAATAAAAAAAGAGTGAAATCTTTTTATACCGGTAGATCCAAACCGGTAAAACTTCCCGCAGGAACTTATGTATTGAAAGCTACATATCGAACCGGTACCTCGAAGCAGAAAAAAGTACTCGGAAAAATCAAACTTGCCGAAGGGCAGTCCATCAGAAAAAAGGTACACTTTAAGATAGGAACCCTAAACGTAATCGCAAAGAGAGACAACAAACCTCTTTACGTAAAAGTGGAGATATACAAAAAAGGTTCTCATTCGCGCTATGCATATACTTTCTCGTCTAGAAATACCGGTATCGCACATTTAAAGCTTTCGGAAGGAACATACAAGATCGTCGTCAAAGATCGTGCTAAAAAAAGAACCTTCAACGACATATTCATAAAAGGTGCCGCTTTAAAAAGCGTAGTTGCCGAGTTTTAATATAAAATGATATAATACTCCACTTACGCAGAGGGGTTTATATGAGTAGAATGACAAACAAAGAGGCTTTAGATCTCATACGAAATGCGGATCTAAACACTCTTGGAAAGATGGCGCTGGAGAGAAAAAGAGAGCTTCATCCGAAAAAGATCACATCTTTTGTCGTTGATAGAAATATAAATTATACAAATGTTTGCTGGGTTGATTGTGAATTTTGCGCATTTTACAGGCATGGTAAAGATGATGACGCATATGTTTTAAGTTTTGAAGAGATAGGTGCGAAGATAGAAGAACTTATAGCCATAGGCGGAACACAGATACTCTTTCAAGGCGGTGTTCATCCGAAACTGAAAATAGAGTGGTATGAAGATCTTGTCGAGTGGATACATAAAAATTATCCATCTATAACAATCCACGGATTCTCTGCCATTGAGATAGACTACATAGCCAAAATCTCAAAGATTTCATATAAAGAGGTTCTTCAAAGACTTCATGCAAAAGGGCTTTTTTCGATTCCCGGTGCTGGTGCGGAGATACTAAGCGATAGGGTAAGAGATATCATAGCTCCAAAAAAACTGGATGTGAAAAATTGGCTTGAAGTGCACAGGCAAGCACATAAAGTCGGTATAAAATCCACAGCTACTATGATGTTCGGAACCGTCGAGAGTGATGAAGAGATCATAGAACATTGGGAGCATATAAGGGATCTTCAAGATGAAACGGGCGGTTTTAGAGCGTTTATTTTGTGGAGTTTTCAACCTGGAAACACCAAGTTGGCAAGAGATATCCCAAACCTTTCGAAA
The DNA here is from genome assembly GCA_964573205.1 of uncultured Sulfurospirillum sp. Taxonomy (GTDB): domain Bacteria; phylum Campylobacterota; class Campylobacteria; order Campylobacterales; family QNZT01; genus QNZT01. Next base: position 57,843 of record CAZNIT010000056.1, read on the forward strand.
CAATCTTCAAATAGGTACTTGAGGCTTTTGGCGGTTAGTCGTCTTTATTTGGATAACTTTAAAAATATCCAAAGTTCATGGGTGACGCAAGGAAGCTATATCGGTCAATTAGCGCTCTTGTTCGGGGCGAACGATCTTGGAAGTACAATGATGGAAGAAAATGTGGTCGCCGCGGCAGGTGCGGTAAATAAAATGAATCAGCAAGAGATGATTCGCCTGATCGAAGATATAGGCGAGATTCCGGCAAAAAGAGATACAGCCTACAATATATTAGAGGTTTATGAGAGAGAAAATGTTTAGAGTAATATTGCTATTTTTAACGATACAAGGAGTTTTATTGAGTGCGACAATCGAGCATTTGGAAGTAAACGGGGTTAAAATCCCGTTGATATATGAGAAAGATTCTACGCTGCCCATCGCTTCGATGCAGCTTATATTTCAAAACAGCGGTTCAATAGCCGACAAAGAGAGAGCCGGGATATCATCTTTTAGCGCTTCAATTTTAAATGAAGGCACAAAGAAATCGGGGGCGGTCGGTTTTGCACAGAAACTTGAGGAAAATGCCATTTCTCTTTCTTCACACAGCGGTACAGAAACTTTTGTTATAGAGCTTGAATCTTTAAAGGAACAGTTTGAAAACGGTGTAGCGCTTTTGCAAGAGCTTTTAAAGGATCCCAACTTTACGAAAGAGAGTTTTGAAAAGGTAAAACTGTTGAAGTTGAGTCGATTGAAACAAAAGGAGAACGATTTCGACTATATAGCTAGTTTAAATCTAAAGCTTTTAGTCTATAAAGATACGCCTTTAGGTCATCCTTCAAGAGGAACGAAAGAGAGTCTTGAAAAGATGAAGCTAAAAGATGTGGAAGATTTTGTTTCAAAACATTTGACGCTAAAACGAGCCATCGTCGTTATCGGCGGTGATATTACTCTTAAAGAGGCTAAAAAGTTTGCAAAAGAGTCTCTCTCACCTCTTTTAAAAGGCGAATTTGAAAAACTGCCTGTTGTAAAACATCTTGAAAAACCTTCACAAATTGTTGTAAAAAAAGATACAAAACAATCTTATATCTATTTTAGCGCTCCGCTTTTTGTAAAAGCTGATGACAAAGAGCGCTACAAGGCAAAAGTTGCAGCTTTTATACTTGGAGCGGGCGGTTTTGGAAGTCGCATGATGGAAGAGATAAGAGTTAAGAGAGGTTTGGCGTATTCGGCTTATTCAAGAGCAAATATCGCAAAATCCCATAGCTCTTTAAAAGGCTATTTGCAGACAAAGCTTGAGTCTCAGGATGAAGCTATAAAGCTTGTTAAAGAGCTCATATCCGACTTTGTGAAAAATGGTGTTACGCAAAAAGAGCTTGATCAGGCTAAAAAATTTATCTCCGGAAGCGAACCGCTTAGAAACGAAATGCTTTCACAAAGATTAAACAGGACATTTATGGAGTACTATCAGAACTTAGGACTCTCTTATCATAAAAAAGAGCTTGAATTAATCGAAAATCTTTCGTTAAAAGATTTAAATGATTTCATCAAATCTCATGATGAAATAAATCTGTTGAGTTTTTCTATTGTAACAAAATAGTGCGACCGGAAGATAAAGAGCGGCTGAAGAAGTTAGGAGTACAAAATAGTATTGATCTAGCCTTAATAACTCCGAAAAGTTATGAGCCGCTCTTTTTGAGAGAAGCTCCCGTTGAGGGTATTGTAAATGTTATCGATGCGACGGTTATCTCCGGCTCTTTTCATCCTAAATATCTTAAACTAAAACTTTTCGCTCATAACTTTGATTTTAACATAAATGCGATCATCTTTAATCCCACCCCATACCATAGAGGTAAGTTCCAAAATAATAAGAGATATTTTCTAAAAGGAAAACTTGAATATAGATACAATTTTTGGCAAATGGTACAACCCGTTATCATTGATGAAATAGATACGATAGAGGTAAAATATAAAACATCTTTGCAGAACAAAACCGTAAAAAGGCTTATAAGTGAGCTTTTAAATGAAGAATCGCTTGAAAAAGAAGGACTGGATAAAGAGAGTATAGCCGCAATTTTGAAGATACATAATCCGGATCTAAAATATGCGCTTGATTATCAAAAAAACGACGGGTTTGATTCAAATACGATTGAAGTGTTGAAATATGCGGAGATATACAACTATCTTAAAAAACTCTCATCAAAAAGAGTCAGCTTTCCCTCCATGATGATTTTAAACGGTGATATCGACAAGTTTGTAAAAAATCTCCCCTTTTCTCTGACATCGGATCAAAAAAAAGTTATATCCGAAATCAGAAAAGATCTTCTTTCAAAAACAGCGGCAAAAAGAGTTATTATGGGAGATGTAGGATGCGGCAAGACGATGGTGATTTTGGCATCCGTAATGACGGCATATCCAAAAAGATCTGTTTTAATGGCTCCTACCACAGTGTTGGCGTCGCAGATATTCGAAGAGGCGAAAAAGTTTTTGCCTTCTTATGTAAAAATCGGTTTTGTAACTCATGAAAATAAAAAAGAGGATTTAAACGATTACGATTTTATAATCGGAACTCACGCACTCCTCTACCGAGAGATACCCAAAGCGCCGCTTATTATGATCGATGAACAGCATCGATTCGGTACCAAACAAAGAGCGACTATAAAAAGTATGCTCTCAAGCGGTGAGAGACATCCCCATTTTTTACAGTTTTCCGCTACGCCTATCCCTCGAACTCTTAGCATGATCGAGTCACAAGTTATAGATGTCAGTCGAATAAAAGAGTTACCTTTTAAAAAAGATATAGATACGAAGATTATCACTCAAAAAGATTTTTCGGAGTTGATTTCACATATAAAAAAAGAGAACGCTTCCGATAGACAGGTGATTATCGTCTATCCTTTAGTTACACAGAGCGAAACGATAGAGTATCAATCTATTGAGGAGTCGAAATCTTATTGGCAAGATAACTTTGACGATGTTTATGTCACATACGGCAAAGATAAAGAGAAAGAGAGTGTTTTGAAAAACTTCGCAAAAGACGGCAAAATACTTTTGGCGACTACACTTATTGAAGTTGGTATATCTTTGCCAAAGCTCTCTACTATCGTCATAGTCGCACCGGAGAGATTGGGGCTGGCGACTCTTCATCAATTAAGGGGTAGGGTATCGAGAAACGGACTTAAAGGTTACTGCTATCTCTATACAAAACAGCGACCCGCACAAAGACTCAAGGAGTTTTGTAAAACTCTCGACGGTTTTGAGATAGCCGAACTTGACTTGAAATATCGTCAAGGCGGAGATCTTCTAAGCGGAGAGGCTCAAAGCGGAAAGAGTTTTGTCTGGTTTGATCCTTTATCGGATGAACAGATATTGAAAAAAGCACAACAAAAGATCAATTCCAAATTATAGAATCCGCCATATAAACATTTCACCGGTTAAAGTTCATACCTGATTCACATCTAAATTGTATAGTTTCGTTAATAGTGTTAGCTAATTGACAGAAATGGTATTTGATCCCGGATATTATTACATTAGTTTAATATACCGCTAAAAGGATAAAGTGTGAAAAGATTTTTTTTAGTAATCGTCTGTAGCGTCGCTTTGCAGGCAGAAATCTTGAGTTTAAAAGAGTGTATCGATAAAACCCTCAAAAACCATCCCGATATCAAGTCATTTGTACTCTCTCTGGAAGAGAGCAAGCAAGATCTATCTTCAAGCAGATCAGCGTATCGTCCGCAACTAAGTGCGCATCTTGAGTATGACCCTTCGCGCACCTATGTGATGCCGCAAAACGGTCGCTTCATGACCAAAGATGACGATCTAGGGCATGCCGATATCATGCTTCGACAGAAAGTGTGGGATTTTGGAAAGACGACCAACCGTATCGATGCGGCAAAGATGCAAAAAGAGATATCCCGACTCTCTTTGGAAGATTTGAAAAACCGTTTGCGTTTGAGGGTCGAACAGGTTTACGATCTGCTGCTACTGCAAAAAGAGATGATCGCTCTGCGCGAGCATGACTTGAAAACGAAACAGGCGCTTTACAAGCAGGCGCTTGCGATGCAGAAGCAAGGCTTGAAGACAAAGGCGGATGCCGCCCGTTTTCTTGCCGCCGTTTACAATGCAAAAGAGGCGCTATCGGCTTCAAAAGCCTCCTACGCTAAAGCGAAAAAGAGTCTGGAGTTTTTGATGGGCGAATCGATCGCGAAAGAGACGACGTTTGAAAACGATCTACTTCGTCTCGAAAAGCTGAAACTATCCGACGGCGATAAGGAGAGATTGCGAAAGGCGCTGCTGCAAAATCCGTCGCTGCGAAAAATCGCCAAAGAGATCGAAAAAGCGGACAGACTCTATAAAGCGGCAAAGAGCGAACGCTACGGCAGTATCGATCTGGTTGCGTCGGCAACGCATGAAGAGAGTCTCTCGGACTACGATACCAAGATGGTCGGTATCAAAGCGGAAATCCCACTCTATTTAGGCGGCAAGATCAAAGCCCAAGCGCAAAAAGCGAAGATCGCCAGGGCAAAGGTCAAAAGCATGTACGACTCCGCGCTGCTTTCGTATCGTGAAAAACTCGAAGCGCTGTTTATCGATCTGGCGCATACCGATACGGCAATCGCCGCCAAAGCCGAAAGTATCAAGGCTTCTGACGAAGCGCTCAGACTCATACGCGGACGCTATAAAGTAGGGCTTGCGACCTATCTGCAACTACTGGATGCGCTCTCGGCTTATAAAAGCGCTCAAACGGCTTATATCGGGGCATTGGCACAAAAAAGCGATATTCTCTATCAAATCAAATCACTCACAGGAGCGGACAAACTATGAAAACGACACTAAAATATGCGATAGCGGCGATCGTACTGCTTATCGTAGGTTTTTTCATCTACAATAAAATCTTTATTCCCAAGCATACATTCGCTTTGTATCAGCCTAAAAAAGGGGATTTGGATATCACGCGTTTTGGGATCGGAGAAGTGGGTGCAAAAGATATCTACGATGTCGGATCTCAGACAGGCGGAAAACTTCTGGAGGTTTTGAAAGAGGAGGGTGATCATGTTAGCAAAGGGGAGTTGCTTGCGCGTATCGATCCGGTCGATTTGCCACAGAAATTGAAAGAGGCGGAAGCTTCCTTGAAGCGTGCGATACTCGATAAAAAGGCGTTGATAGAAGATCAGCAAGGCGTACAAGCGAAGTATGAACTCGCACAAAAGAGTTACAGACGATATAGAAAACTTTTGAAACAGGGGTTTGTCTCTCAAGCGGAGTTTGACAAAATAAACAGTGACTACAACGACGCCAAATCGAAGCTCAATGCGATCAAGAGCAGAGTTACCGCTTC
>CAZNIT010000057.1:0-24484 GCA_964573205.1 uncultured Sulfurospirillum sp.
CAGCTATTCCAACCCTGCTCATAACCGTAAGTATAACCGTCTCTCCATCCGTCGTCAAATTCACCGTCGTCATCGAAGTGCGAATCTATACGATACTCTCTATTATTGCATGCATCGTCTTTACCTTCATTAAATCCCGGATCGTAACCGGAATCCCATCCCTCGTCGTAAGTATAAAAATAATCTAAAATCAATCCCGGATTTTTTATACTGTTCCAACCCTGCTCATAACCGTAAGTATAACCGTCTCTCCATCCGTCGTCAAATTCACCGTCGTCGTCGAAGTGCGAATCGATTTGATACGCTCTGTTTTCCAGCGCGTCGCTTTTACCCTCTTCAAATCCCGGATCGTAACCGGAGTTCCATCCTTCATCGTACGTATATTGATAATCGTCGTCGCAGTCGTCGTTCGTTTGTGACTCAGCTTTGGTAACAGCTTTGTCGGCAAATATCAAACCGTATCCGTATCTATCGTCACGACCGATCTTTCCAAGATCCTCTACCGATGTTTGAAGTTTTTTTCTTATATCGAGATTGTTGACGACACCGTCTTCGTTTATATCGCCGATGCCTGAAGATACTATCAACGCGGCGACTCCGCTGACAAATGCTGCGGCTTGAGATGTACCGCTTAGTGTCGCATAGTCGTTGTTCCCCGTTGTTGAGAGTATGTTAAGTCCCGGTGCGGTGATCTCTATACTCGGATCGACAGCGGAAAAAAAGCTCGACGAGTTATTGTTGTCAACGCTGTTTACCGAAACGACGGACTCATATGAAGCGGGATATAAAGCGGCTTCTCCATAACTGTTGCCGGCGGCCGCAACGATCAAAAGACCGGCTTTTTCGGCCGCGTCGCAAGCCGCTTTTAAAATATCGGAATCTATTCCCGAGATACTTATATTTGCTATATCCATTTTGTTGTTTACAGACCACTCTATTGCGGATATTATGTCACTTTCAAATCCAAAGCCTCCGGCATCGAGTACTTTTAACGCATAAATAGAAGCCTCAGGAGCCACACCGACCACACCGACTCCGTTTAGTTGTGCCGCTATGATACCCGCAATGTGAGTACCGTGCATATTCCATCCGTCATCAAACGGATCACTAGAATTTCGGTCGTTTTTTATATAGTTGCGACCTCCCTTGTAGTTTCTTTTCAAATCTTCATGATTGTAATCTATTCCGGTATCTAAAATAGCGATTTTTACACCTTTTGCCGTTATGTTTTTATCGTGGGCGACTTTAACTTTTATATGTTCGATTCCCCAGTTGTTTTTATATTCGTCGGCCGAATTATTTATATCTTGGGCATAGTACGATTTTTGAGGAGTGTAAATTCTGTTTGTTTTTGTAATCTTACGATTGAAAAAGGGATCTATGCTTGTGACGCTTTTATCTTTTTCTATGTATGTGATAAGCGGATTTTTCAATAGTTCGTTTATCTTATTTTCCGGTATTTCGGCTGACAGTGCCGGAAGCAGGGTATAGGTATGCTTAATGATCCCTCCGCTTTTTTCAATTAAGCTTTTTTCGTCATTGCCCGGTTTTTTAGCAAATCCGACTATTACCGATTCGCCGGCTGTTAGGCTTGTATTGAAGAAAACAGTAGTCAAAGCGGCAAAAAATATCCTTTTGATTAAATTCTTTTTTATGAATAGCATGATCTGTTCCTGAGTAAGTTGATAGTAAAGAAGTCTGTAGGAGTCATATCGGATGGTATGAATCCAAAAGACTTCTTTTTGAAGTTTTGAGATTTACCGCGGAAGCAAATTAAATCGCTTCCGCGGCTTGATACGAATGACATAGCTTGAAGCTAGAAGTTAAGGATTATCCTTTAACGCTTTTCCAGCCTTTGTCATATCCGAATGTATAGCCGTCTTTCCAACCGTCATCATACTCACCGTCGTTATCGAAGTGAGAGTCTATTTTGTACGGTTTTCCGCTTTCGGCATCGCTTTTACCTTCCTCAAATCCCGGGTCATAACCGGCATCCCAGCCTTCATCGTATGTATATACGGGCTCGTCGTCTTTACAGCTTTTCCAGCCTTTGTCATATCCGAAAGTATATCCTGCTTTCCAACCGTCGTCATACTCACCGTCGTTATCGAAGTGAGAGTCTATTTTGTACGGCTTGTTGTTGCAAGCGTCTTCTTTACCTTCTTCAAATCCTGGGTTGTAACCGGCATCCCAGCCCATATCGTAAGTATAAACAGGCTCGTCATCACCGCATGCCACATCTGTGGAAGTGCTTCCGAATACACCTTCTACAACTACAGAACCGCAGCTAGCAGAACATTTGGCGACAATTTGTGTATCCGTCCAAGAATCAACGCTACACTCAGAACCTCCGACAGAGATCGAGACTCCGGAATCCTCACCGGCCATATAGAGACCAAATCCGCTGCCGCTAACCGTAAATGTGTTGTCATTTACACTAACGTTGCTGATAGAGGCGTTAGGTACGACTACAAAGCTCATAGGGTTACTTTCGTTCGACGCTTTTTTAGCGCGTAGATAGTAGCTTCCCGGAGCAAGATCGGCAGGAATGGTTACTGTTAGAGACGATTCGGAAATCGTTTCGGGAGTCAACTCGGTAACTTTACCGTCACTGTCAGTCAATGTGATAATAGATTTAAGCGTTTTTACACCTGTTGGAGTTTTAACTTCGTTAGTCAACGCCAAACCTTTTGCAGTAATAGTTACCGCTTTACCCGCAACAGCTTTGAATGTACTTAAGTCATTAAGTTGAGGAACGATCGGACCTGAACCAGGCGCCATACCGGTTGCCGCTTGTTTGTATCCGCCATGACAACCGTCACAGTCAACAGGACTATTTCCGATATGCCCATAGTACGGCGCTTCTCCACCGGCTACAATTTTACCGTCTCCGTTAGAATCGGTTTGAATGTTGTGGATAGAGCTAATACCGTGACAAGCTTCACATCTTCTTACCGCCCAGTCGGAACCTGCCTGATCGTGACACAATGTACAGTCAAGATCGGAAACACCCACTTGTCCTATACCGGTACTGTGGTGGTTTGTCGAATTCTCTTTTACGGCGATTCCGCTAACTTCATCGATTCCCGCATTGTGACAGAAAGTACAAGCACCTTCTCCGTTAGGCCCTTTACCTTGACTTGTACGAGGAGTTACCTGCGTAGGAGTTCTGCCTGTTGGAATATAGTGTCCGTCGTTAGGATTGTTGATTTTCGAACCATGACAGTGTTTACAATCAAGAGATTGAGCCCAAGATGTCAAGTGGTGCACGGAAGCCGAACCTTCGATCTGCTTATGACAGTTTAGACAATTTTTAAAGTTGTCCGAGAGTTGATAGCTGTACTCTCTTTCACTCCACTCAAGTTTGTGACAAGAGAGACATTCATATTTTTCGCCCGGAGTTCCAAACGGAGCTTGAGTATTCTCTCCCATCGTTTTACCAACTCTGGCGTGGTGACGATCCGCAAGTACGCCTTCTTTTACGGTCGGAGGTGTAAACGTCCAACCTATTTGCGCTCTCTCTTCGTCAGTTAAACTACCCGGCTTGTGACAATAAGCACAATTGAGTTTGTTCAGGTTGTTGAATACAGAATCGGGAATACCTAAATTCTGATTTACCGGAGGTGGTGGTGTGTTCGCCCAACTAAGGGTAAAGCTTGCTACCATTAGAAGTAAACCCGTTTTCAAGGTTGACGCTAATGATCTCTTAGTGCTAAACATAGTGTGTGTCTCCTTTATATTTAGTTAAAGTAGCCGATACTACTTGTAAGTGTTTAAGTCGATCCGGTCAAAATCGACTCACCTCAAATCCCACGAAATATTTAATATTTATCCGGCGACAGAAAAATATTAAATATATTGTTTAAGCCTTCAGACACTGTTCACCCGATCAAAAATTTTCGATCTTGGTATTTATATTATCTGTGGCGTATATTTTAGCATATTTACCCTAACATTTTAACAGGTAGCTACCGAAAAATCGCAACTTTGTATAAAAAATACACACTTAAGATATAAATATAAGATCTTGTACAAATTTTTAATCCGATGACCAGGTTTAAAAGAACTTGCTTCCAGCGAAGAATAGTTCTTGCAAGTATTATAATATTTTATAAATACAATATGACTTAATCTTTTAAATTACAACATAAGGCTAAGTTATAAAATTTTACTTTTAGGAAAAATTAAAGATATTTAATTTTCTTTCTCTTTTTGTTTAAAAAAAGACCGTCATATAGGGTTTATAAGCTATTTATATATTTAAGAAAAAAAGCTAAATGTGAAAATAACTTGCATTAGTTAAAGTTTTATTTAAGCTGATATAAATCGTTTAAGAATAGAATGGAAAATTGTATCAAAATCACTTCGAATCAGATATTTTGATCGAGATATTCAGTTACGGAATTAATCTGATTCGAATTTTTTCCATGCTAATATATGAAATATAGCTTAAATTGTAAAAATATATATATAATATCAAAAAAGGAGAGGTAAAATGTTGAAAAAAATTAAATTTTATTCGATAGCGGCAGTTACGGCACTTTTTATCATAGGTTGTGGAGGCGGCGATTCCGGCGAGAAAGGTTCGTTGCAAATGATTTCAAAAAGTACAAAAGCGGTGAAAATAGACGACTTACGGGAATTGACGGCCGACACGGATTTTGAGAGAGTCAAAACATCGAATCTAAGAAGTAGCGTGGAGAGTTTTGAAAAAGATCAAAACGACGAATTAAACGGTGATAAGATATGTCAAACGGGTTCTATGGACATCAGTACTCAGAAAAATCGTCAAAAGATCGTATTTGATGCTAATAATTGTTATGACGGATATACGACTATCGACGGTTCGGCGGAAATCGAGATATATACGGGTGAATCGGGAGGCTTTGCCGAAGTCCTAAGCGATCTGAGCATAAAAGACGATTATTTCTCTTTGATGATTAAAAAAGGCAGCAATATAAAATTAGCCGTAAAAAACGACGAGATAAAATTGAGTGCGGATTTCGATACGGTTGTGAACGATGAAATAGTTTCCGCGAGAGATCTTTTAATAATCGCAAGTGAGAGTGAAAATGGCGGATCGTTCTATATAGCTTCAGGTGAGATGAGTATAGGTGAATACTATTTTAAAGTGGATCCGTCGTTTGATCCGGCCGAAACTCCGATCGTAATCGGCAAAGACGGTTCTGTCGGAGGAAGTATTCATCTGCTTGACGGTGCCGGCCACAAAATAGAAATAAGCGCGACATCTTCAGGAGAAATGGTCGTAAAAGTGGACGAAAACGGTGACGGGACGTTTAGTGAGAATGAAACTCTTACGCAAAAATTCGATACGGCGATCTAAACGATTTGCAATTATCAGCTAAGCGCTTTAATGCCCGGAAGCTCTTTTCCCGAGAGTAATTCGAGCGAAGCGCCTCCACCGGTGCTTACGAACGTCATTTTTTTAGTTACTCCCGCATTATGAATCATTTCGGCGGTATCACCTCCACCTATAATTTTGGTCGCTTGAAGTGTCGAGACGAATCTAGCGAGTTCCAGACTACCGTGTGAAAATTTGTCTATCTCAAATACGCCCATCGGTCCGTTCCAAAAGAGAATCTTCGACTCTTTTAAAGCCTCTTGAAAAAGTAGCAAAGTAGCCGGTCCGATATCAAAGGCTTTGTGTTTTTGCGGAATATCCAAAAAAGTGACTATATCGCTTTTTGTCTCTTGTTTCAACTCTTTTGCTACTATGAAGTCAACGGGAAAGAAAAGCTTTACATCGTTCTTCTTTGCAAGTTCGGTCAATTTTTTCGCTTCGTCCAAAAGATCTTCTTCGACCGAAGAATTACCCGTTTCAACTCCAAGAGCTTTTAAAAATGTCAAAGCCATAGCACCGCCGACAATCATCTTGTCAAGTTCCGGTAGGAGATGTTTTAATACTTCAAGTTTTGTCGAAACTTTGCTCCCGCCGACGATTAGAGTGAACGGATGGGGAGGAGTTCGAAGGAGTGTTTGAAAAAACTTTATCTCTTTTTGTAGTAAAAATCCGGCACCTTTATGAGTGTCGTCGTAAAAATGCGTTATGGCTTCCACCGAAGCATGAGCCCTGTGAGAGACGCCAAAAGCGTCGTTAACATAGTATTGAGCCAGCGAGGCTAATTTTTTCGCAAATGCGGTATCGTTTTTCGTTTCGGCTTTTTCATAGCGTAAATTCTCAAGAAGCAATATATCTGCGTTTTTTAGCGTTTTGACTCTCTTTTGCGTGTCGTCTCCAATAACGTCGCCACTAAAAAAGATCTCTTTATTCAGTAACCTTGACAATCTCTTAGCAACCGGTAGAAGCGAATATTTTTTGTCGTATTTGTTTTTCGGGCGTCCAAGATGACTTGCCAATATTATTTTACAGTTGTGATCGAGACAGTAGAGAATCGTTGGAAGGGAAGCTTTCAACCTGCCGTCGTCAAGTATATTTCCAAAATCATCTATTGGAACATTGAAATCACATCGTATAAATACACTACCGTTTAGAAGCGATAAATTTTGTATTATCAGCATGATATATCCTTAGTCCAGAAAATGTAGATCTCTTAAGATGTTCGAGGGAATTTCATATTTTCCTTTGTTGATCTTGAAAATATCCAAAGCGGTGAATTTACCTTCCGAAAATCCGATAGCTTTGCACATATTTTTGTTTTTAATTAGAAGATCAACGGCTCTTACGGTAAATTCAAAAGCCATCATTCTGTCAAAAACGGTTGGATTCCCCCCTCTTTGAATATGTCCCAATACGGTAACTCTAGTCTCCATCAAAATATCGTCTTCAAGCCATTTTTTTATCTCGTAAGTAGCTTTCGTTCCTTCCGCGACAATAGCCAATATATAGCTTCTACCCTCTTGTAGATCTTTTTTTAAAAAATGTGCGGCTACTTCTTTATTGAAATTCATCTCCGGAATAACGCAAATTTCCGCACCGCTTGAAAGAGCGGTGACCGCCGCGAGATATCCGCATTCTCTTCCCATCGTTTCCACGACAAAAGCACGCTTGAACGTGGATGCTGTATCGCGAATATTGTCAACGGCGCCTCGTATGACGTTTAAAGCGGTATCGACGCCTAAACAATAGTCGGTACCAAAGATATCGTTGTCGATGGTCGTAGGAATACCGACGAAATTTATGCCGAACTCGGCATTTAGTATCTCAAAAGCTTTATATGATCCGTCGCCACCTAATACGACTACACCGTTGATATTAAATTTTCTAAGATTTTCAGACGCTTTCTCTCTATATGACTTTTCGTAAAATCGCTTCGATCTTGAAGAGCCTATGATCGCGCCGCCGTTGTGAAGAATTCCGGCTACATCCGAATGAACGGCTTTTTTGATCTTCGCATCTATCAAGCCTTCGAGACCGTCATATATAAAGTATGGTGTTTTACCGCATTTATATACATAATCGACGAATTTTTTTATTGCGGGATTCATTCCCGGTGCGTCACCACCGGAGCAGATAATAGCCAACGACATATGCACTCCTGTAAATCACGATTTTAAATTGTATCATGAAATAAAGATTTTATATGTTAGTTGGTGAACATTCGGTTAAAAAGAATGTCGATCGCCTCTTTCGCTCCCGTTTGAAAAGATATCTGATTTTTCGGTACTTCAAAATCTCTGGGATTAATACGAATCAAAGAAGCGCTGTGCGTATGGATCAGACTCTCGCTAAATCTTCTGACCGTAGGTACGCCGGTACCCGCACCAAATTCCAGTATAGCCAGTTTAGAGTTTTTCATTTTGATATTATCAAGCCAATGTTGTAATTTTTGATTTTGTTTGTTTGTTCTGTCTTCGATCCACTCCCAATCCCCGAACATTAGGATATTAGGTCTTTGTAAGGCGTTGCATTTAGGACATTTCGGTAACGGCTCCAGAGCTTTGAAATTCGCATGATCTATTTTTATTTCAAGATTTTTTGCGCAAAGAATATCTCTCGAACAAAGTTCGACACATTGCAAATAGTGAATACTGCCGTGAACTTCGCAGATACAATCGTCACTAAAACCGGCTTTTTGAAATTGTCCGTCAACGTTTGAAGTGAAAACGAAATATCCGTCCTTTTTTTCTTTTGCAAATTCTAAAAGTTTGTAAAAGCCGTCATGGGGTTTCGTTTTTTTATATAAATTTAATCGATGGCCGTAAAAAGCCCAAGCAAGAGACGGATTTTCTTTGAACCATCCGGGGTTCGCCATCTCTTCGAAGCGATAACCCAGCTCTTTTATAGCCGGATAAGCTCTCCAGAAGCCCTGTGTTCCTCGAAAATCGGGAAGTCCGCTATCTACTCCCATTCCGGCTCCGGCCGTGATGAGGATAGCGTCGGCACTTGAAAGTATTTTTTTGGCTTTTTCTATCATGTATGCGCCTTATTTTTGATATATGATATAATAATTTTAAAATTATATTGGGTTTACTCTTGAAAATAGTACATTTTAGCGATACTCATTTAGGATTTAGCGATCTTGATGTTGTCAACAATGCGGGTATCAATCAAAGAGAAGCTGATTTTTACCGAGCGTTTAGCGATATCGTAGATTCCGCTTTGTCTCTAAAGCCAGATTTTATTATTCATACGGGAGATCTTTTTCATCGGGCAAGTCCTAGCAATAGAGCCATCACCTTCGCTCTTAAAGAGTTCAAAAGAATAGAAAAAGCGAAAATTCCCGTAGTTATTATAGCGGGTAATCACTCCACTCCGAAAACTTTCAACTCTTTGGCAATATTAGCGGCTTTAGATACATTCGAGAACGTTCATGCGGTATATAAACAGAGATACGAGAAAGTGGAGTTTGATAAAGTGATATTTCATGCATTGCCTCACATAAACGATGAGAAAATAATTTTAAAAGAACTTGACAAAATAGAGTCGTCGGTAGACAAAAAGAAGAAAAATATTCTTATGATGCATTGTTGTGTCGGCGCTCACTATTTGATGCATGAGTTTGGAGAGTGGGTATATCCGAAAGAGAGAGAATATCTGTTTGAAGTTATGGATTATGTAGCACTAGGACATTGGCATGGATTCGGTGCGGTCGGTAATTATAAAAACGTATATTATAGCGGCTCTAGTGAGAGGACAAGTAGTGGCGATAAACGCGATGACAAAGGTTTCGTAGTCGTCGATTTGAAAGATTCTCTTCAAGTAAAACATCATCGTATAAATATTCGGAAATCACTCTTTTTTGAGATTGATGCCCGAAAGCTAGAAGAGGAGTTGAGCCAATTGGATTTGAGCGATATAAATGACGCTATGGTTGAAGTGAAGCTTTTTAATTTAACCGCCGAGAGTTCCATAGATATAGCGGATAAAACACTAAAAGAGTTTTTTTCAAAAGCTATGTCGATTAAGATAAAGAGAGAATTTATTATAGAAAACGGTGACGAAATAGATGCGAATGTCGAAGCTTCGTCACTAGAATCGCTTTTTCTGTTACATATAAAAGAGAGAGTAAAGGACGAAAAGAGTTTAAAAAGGTTGAATGATAAAGCGAAAGAGCTTTTTGCGCGCACCAAAGAGAGCGATGATGATATTAACTAGTTTGCAAATGATCAACTATAAAAAATATGAAAACTTCTCATTGGAGTTTTCTGACGGACTTACCGGAATACTAGGGCGTAACGGTAGCGGCAAATCGACGATTTTTAGTGCCGTCATATTTGCTCTTTACGGCGATACGAGAGGAGAAAAAGAGAATATTCGATATTCAAACGCAGCCGACAACGCTACGGTCGAAGTTGAATTGATATTTGAGATAGATCAAAAATCGTATAAAGTGGTTCGACAAATGCGCGGTAGAAATCTAGTCGCAAAAGCTTACTTATATGACTATAAGGAGAAACTTTTGAGTGAAGGCTCTAAAGATGTGACTCTTGAGATCACAAAGCTTTTAGGTCTGAGTAAGGAGGCTTTCGTCCATACCGTTTTTTCTTCTCAAAAAGAGCTCACGGCATTAAGCGGTCTGAAAAACGAGGATAGAAAAAAGATAATCAGAAAACTTTTAGGACTGGAAAAGATAGATAAAATCGAGAGTGAGATAAAGCTTAAGATAAGAGATCTTAAAAAAGAGGTTCAAACGATAGAAAAATTGTTACTCGATCGATCGGATATAAAAAAGATCGAAGAAGAAAAAGAGAGCAAGGTCAAAAAATCAACTCACTATCAAAAAGAGATACGAAATAGCGAAACGGAGTATGAAAATAGACTTAAAAAGTTATCAAAATTAGATAAAGAATTAAGAAAGTTTCAGAAACTTAAAGACGAGTTTAATAATCTAAAGAGTTTACTCCTGTTAAAAGAGGGTGATCTTGAAAATCAAAAGATAAATGTTAAAAACGCGAAAGAGCGCCTAAAAGAGCTGCTTGAGAGTAAAGAGATATATGACAAAGAGAAACATATAATAAAAGAATATAAAGAGTGCGAAGAATCGATCGTAAAATTTCAAAAACAAAAAGAGCTTTTTTTAAGAAAAGAGGGGTTGACAAAAGAGCGAGCCGTACTTCGAGAGAGATACAAAGAAGCCGATAGCGAAATAAAAGGTCTTGAAAAGAGTCTTGAGAAAAAAACTTTGGTTTTAAACGAAATACGGAAGAACCGACTTGTTTTTGAAAAGTACGATAACAAATTGAAAAAAGCCCAAAAAGAGCAAAACAATATAAAGCGCGAGATTGCCGGTTTTGAAGCTCTTGTAGAAGATATTGAAAAAAAGATTGAAAATATCAGAAAAATAGGTAAAAACTCACAATGTCCGACATGTACGAGAATGCTTCTTGACGAGTATGACAATGTAATCGAATCTTTACGGGAGAGTATGGTTTTATTAAATCAAAAAGAGATATCCGAAAGAGAAAAACGGCTCACTCGGGTAAATTCTCAAATATCTCTTTATGAAAAATCGAAAGAAGAAGCTGAAAATGAGTTGAAAAAATTTGAGCAAAAGCTTAGTGTCTTAAACTCTATCGAGGTGACTTTAAAAAGAAAGCGGGATGAATTTGAAAATATAAAAAAGAGCGGCTTAAAAAACAAAGAGGAGATGGAGAGATTAAAGAATATATATTACGATGAAAATAAGCATAAAAATGAACTAGCTCGCAAGATAAAACTTGAAAGCGGATATAAAAAACTTTTGGGAATAGTTCGCTTGATCGAGCAGATCGATCCGATAAAAAAAGAGATAGAAAATATAAACAAGAAGATATTAAGCCTAAATGATGAGATCAAGAAGATAAAAGGCGATATCGAAAAACATATATATAATGTAAGCGAACATAATAAAATAGAGTTTGATTATAAAGAAGCTCTTAATCAAAAAGATGAAATAGCAAAACTTTTAAGTGAAAAAAAAGTCGCTCTACAAAAAGTGGAGGGCGAGATAGAAATATTGAACAGCCGTATTCAAAGAGATAAAGAGCAGAGAGAAATATTTGAGATAAAACTTAATGATAAAAACGATTATGAGAAATTGAAAGTTTATATGAACGATTTCAAAAATAGAATCAACGCTCAAATATCTCCCAGAATAAGTCGATATGCCAGTGAAATGTATGCAAATATCACTAGAGGGAAGTATCAGTTTATCAGAGTTAGCGAAGAGTTTGATTTTTTTATCTACGATGACGCAAAAGAGTATCCTCTTGATCGTTTTAGCGGAGGGGAGATAGACTTGGCGAATTTGGTATTAAGAATCGCCATCTCAAGAACGATCGGCGAATTAAGCGCAAGTGCAGGAGTGGAGTTTTTAGCTTTTGACGAAATTTTCGGAAGTCAAGATGAGGAGAGGCGATTTAAGATTATGGAAGCGTTTCAAACTATAAAAGAGCAATATAGGCAGATTTTTCTGATTTCACACGAGAGTGAAATAAAAGAGATGTTCGAAAGGGTGGTGGAACTTTAAAAAATCTGCTGCTTTTTACATATATGCCGAAAAGATGAGGTTCAGTTGCTATGAAGCTTTGAACCTCTCTAAACGAATGAAAGTTTATCTTCTTCTCATACCGCCTCTTCTGTTCCATTGGCGGTAAGTGTTAGATGATTGATCGTTATACTCCGTGTCGGAGTCGGTTGACGATGTAGAGGATGAGGATCTGTAACCGCCCATACCTCTTCCTCCTCGACTCCATCTTCCCGACGATCCGGTACCGCTTGAAGATGTGAATCCATGACACATTCTACACTGTCTGCTGTAAAAGGCTTGCGTCGCATGATGAACGTTTCCGCCTCTCATCGGTCTTCCCGTAATGCTATATTTCGGATGGCATGCGAGACAATCAGTTTCAAGCACGATCTCGTAAGTATCATAGTTGTAACTATGACAGCTAAAGCAATCGTATTCGCCGCTTGAAGTATCTCCAGGTGCAACCGTCGGGTACATACCGTTTCCAAGACCACTAATCGGTTCACCGATTCTGCTGTGATGTTTATCTGCATTTACCTCTTGTAAAAGAGGATGCGGCTGGTTGTTGTCATCCCCATGGCATAAACGACATTTCTCTTCAGTTGGATTTCCATTAAAAATATTTTTACCTCCTCTGGCTTCTGTTTGCTGTGTAAAAACAAACATACCAAGTAGTACTAGAAGTGGCAAGATAATGTGTTTGGCTTTTGAACTTACGAGTAAATGAGTCATAATGTTTCCTTTTTAAGATGAGTAAAAAATATTTATAAAGTATAATAAAAGTTTACTTACTTGGAGATTGTGCGGCAAGATTAGTTAAAACTCTTTACTAATCGTTTACAATAAAAATAGTTTCAGTTATAGTCAGTTTAACTTATAAACGGTTTTACAACTACTTATAAAACCTTAATATTTCGTTATTTTCTTTTGAGTATCATGTGAAAACGCAGAACATAGTAGGAGTGGTGATGAATTTTCATAAAGTGATATCGGGTTTTTTCTTTATCTTGGCTATGACGCTTAATTTCGGTTTTTTTTACGGAAATCCCGAAGTTTTGGCCGAGCATAGCAAATATGAACTTTTTGCGGCGATTGTGGTAAATTTGATAGCTACGATTTTGAAGTTCGGAGATAAAACACAAGTCGGATCGGTTCTTTTGGCAACTAGTCTGGTGGCGGATATTCAACTTATCGCATCGGCTTCGGTTTGGGGGATATCTCTTTATGGACTCGGAGGACTCGGTATTGAGTCATCTTCAGCGATCATTTCACTTTCCGGCGGGGCGCTTTTGGCAAATATCACTTCCGTGGTGATATTTGTAGGAGATACTTTAAAGTCAAAAAGATAGTCGATGGAAAGTAACGCCAGTTGGATAATTATCCGCCGTCTTCGCATACCTCTTATTATCATTATCGTTACTTTCGCTATTTCTATATTGGGTATGATGATAATGCCGGGAGTGGACGATGAGGGAAATGTTTATCATCTGAATTTTTTCGACGCTTTTTATTTTGTAAGCTATATGGCTTCTACTATCGGGTTCGGAGAGTCGCCTTACGATTTTACCTATCCTCAGAAGCTTTGGGTTTCGTTCTCTATCTATCTTACCGTTATAGGCTGGTTTTACGGTATAGGAACGGTTGTAGCTTTAATACAGGATAAAGTCTTGGCGGAGGAGATCGCAAGATCAAAGTTTATAAGAGAGGTGCAAAATCTTCAAGAGCCGTTTATCCTTATTTTCGGTTATAACAATGTAACAAAAAATCTTATTCAAAGGCTAAGCGGGATTCCAAGAAGGATGGTGGTCATAGATAAGAGCGAAGCGAAGATCGAAGCTTTGGATCTTGAAAATTATCATCCTCGTATTCCCGCGTTTCATGGTAATTTGCTCGATGTCTCGATTCTTGAGATGGCGGGAGTGAGATCCCCTATGTGTGTCAGCGTTGTCACTTTGTTTGAAAATGAATATAAAAATACAAAGATCGCGATGATGTGTAAACATTTAAATCCCAAAGTTCCTCTTATCGTTCGATCAAATACCTTGCAAAACAGCGAGTATCTTTACAATATCGGGATAGAGCATATAGAAAATCCTTTTAAAGTGATATCGAACAGACTTTATCTAGCTTTGACGGCTCCTCACTTGTGGATGCTCGAGATGTGGGTGCACGGACATCCTCTTCGTATAAATAAAAAAGAGAAGATTCCCCAGGGAAAATTTGTCATTTACGGTTACGGTCGTATGGGGATGGCTCTGGAAGACGGACTCAAAAAAGCCGGTGTGGAGTATGTGTTTGTCGATGCTTCGGAAATGTTTTTGACTCAGAAAAAGACCGAGCAGATATTTAGCGAAACCGCTCTTGAAGAGAGCCTTCTAAGTGCCGGCATAGAGGATGCGACGGTCATTATCGCCGGTACGAGAGACGATATGGTAAATCTTGCGGTGATCATGCTCGCGAGAAAACACAACAAAAATATTTATACTATTGCTAGAGAGAACTCTTTGGCCGAGCTTAGTGTTTTCAACGCCGCGAATATCGATAGAAATTATGTTCTTGAAGAGATTATTACGAATAAGACTTATAATTACTTGGCTATGCCGTTGGCGAATCTTTTTATCAAGCAGCTTGGTAAAAGGGATGAAAAATGGGGCAAAGATATAGTTGACAGGATAGTATCCAAACTCGGACGAAAACCTCATTTGTGCGAGATGTCCATAACATCGAAACAAGCTTTCGCCCTTTATAAAGAGCTGCAAAAATCAGGTGAGATTCCATTGAAGGTTTTAAAAAGATCGAGAAAAGATTTTAGAAAAAACAATAGCGTTTTGTTTTTACTCATCAAGCGAAATGATGAGCTGTTTTTGTTGCCCGAAGATGATTTCTTGCTCAAAGCCGGGGATGAAATGCTCATAGTTTGTAACAAAAAAAGCGAAGTCGATTTGGCTTATATTTTAAATAACTATTATGAGCTTTATTATGTAATGCATGGAGAAGAAAAGATTACCGGAGTGTTGTCCAAAGTGGCGTTTGCCGGTTGAGTTAAAAGTGGGATTTTACAACTCTTTGATATAATAGACGCAAATTCGACAAAGGGTAAAAATGAGAAGCGATCAGGTAAAAAAGGGTTATGCTAGAGCCCCGCATAGAAGTTTGCTTAGGGCTACGGGACTAAAGGATGAAGATTTTGACAAGCCGTTTATCGGTGTGGCAAATTCGTTTATAGAGATTATACCGGGGCATTTTTTTCTAAACAGATATTCCGAAATTATAAAAGAGGAGATTCGAAAGTGCGGGTGTGTTCCTTTTGAGTTCAATACGATAGGCGTAGATGACGGTATCGCGATGGGGCATGACGGTATGCTTTATTCTCTTCCTAGTCGTGAGATTATAGCAAATTCCATCGAGACGGTGATGAACGCGCATAAACTAGATGCTATGATTTGCATACCCAATTGTGACAAGATCACTCCCGGAATGATCATGGGAGCGCTTAGAGTGGATGTTCCGACCGTTTTTGTAAGCGGAGGACCGATGAAAGCCGGAAAGTTGGATGACGGAACTTCGATCGACCTTGCAACGGCGTTCGAGGCTGTCGGTGAGTTTGAAGCCGGAGAGATAGATGAAAAGAGATTGACCGAAATCGAATGTGCCGCTTGTCCCAGCGGCGGTTCGTGCTCGGGTATGTTTACGGCAAATAGCATGAATACCTTGATGGAAGCGATGGGGATAGCTCTTAAGGGAAACGGTACTATCTTGGCATTGACGCCTGAGCGTGAAGAGCTATTAAGAAAAGCGGCAAGAAGAGTATGCGAGATAGCAAAAAATGAAGAGCTTACCGAAAAATTTAAAATTAGAAATATTCTTAACGAAAAAGCCGTTAACAATGCTTTTGCGGTGGATATGGCTATGGGAGGAAGTTCAAATACCGTACTTCATATGCTCGCTATCGCTAGAGAAGCGGGTGTGGATTTTAATCTCGAAGATATAAATAAAATGAGTAAAAATGTCTCTCATATAGCTAAAATATCGCCATCTTTGACGACTGTTCATATGGAAGACATTCATGATGCCGGCGGAGTTAGTGCCGTTATGCATGAGATAACAAAAAGAGGAAACGATATACTAGTTCTTGATAATCCGACGATAGAAGGCGAGACGATAGGCGAGAGAATAGCATCGAGCGAAATCAAAGATACGAATATTATTCATACGATAGACAACCCGTACTCGGAGGTCGGAGGGCTTGCCATCTTGTATGGAAATCTTGCAAAAGAGGGCGCGGTCGTAAAGACGGCCGGTATCGATCCTGATATGAGAGTTTTTAGCGGAAAAGCCGTCTGTTTTGATTCGCAGCAAAAGGCTATCGCCGGTATAACAGGTGGTAAAGTGAAAGAGGGCGATGTCGTGGTCATCAGATACGAGGGACCAAGAGGCGGACCGGGAATGCAGGAGATGCTAGCCCCGACTTCTCTTATAGCCGGTATGGGGCTTGGGGATAAAGTAGCTCTTATAACCGACGGTAGATTTTCGGGAGCTACGCGAGGTGCAAGCATAGGTCATGTAAGTCCCGAAGCGGCGGAAGGCGGTGTGATCGCGCTTCTTGAAGACGGCGATATTATCGACATAGATGTTGACAATTACTCTCTTAGCGTTAGATTGAGTGATGAAGAGATCGAAAAAAGAAGAGAAAATTTCAAACCCTATGTAAAAGATATAAAAGGATCATGGTTAAAACAGTATAGACAGCTTGTTACAAACGCCGCTAACGGGGCGGTACTCAAAACCGAGTTTTAATAAACGGGGCTTTTGTGCCCCGATCTTTTAATTTTTGTCGTTTTTTACGATCTCCGCTACTATTACTCCTCTTAAATCACCCTCTTTAAATCCTGTCGCTTTGTCGTTGGGATAGACATTTTTTATGACCGCTTTTATATCGTCGGAAATATTTTCTCCGTGGCATTTAAGGCACATCTTTTTTGCCAAAAGCGGTTTATACACTCTGTACATATTTCCGATATTTACGACTTTGATATCGTCGGGTTTGAACTTATTTTCTTCTATAGCCTTTTGGTAATCTTGCATAATCACTTTGTCGATCGAGTCGGGTTTGTTCTCTTTGTTTCTTACTTTGAAAGATGTTCTTTTCACTTTTGCGTAGGATGGAAGTTGTTTATTTACCTCGTTTGTGATTTCGGCGGCTTTTTGTGAGCAAAAGCCCATTGCCAACGCCCCCGAGGGATCTTCTTTCATTTTTGCTTTTACCTCTTTTTTAAGAGCTTTGCCCAACATTTTGATATATTTTACACCCTCTTTTTTGATCTGCATAACATACTCTTTTTTATCGGCGCTTAAAGTGGTGGCGCTCAATAGAGTGACCGCACAGATAGCGATAAATAATTTTCTCATAATTTTCCCCCGTATGATTTATAGATAGATATTCGTTAAGTTTGTTTTCAGACCTTACGAATTTCGTCATTATCTAAAAAGTTGACTTAAATTGCTATAAAGTGTTATCATGCTTCTT
This sequence comes from uncultured Sulfurospirillum sp., assembly GCA_964573205.1. Classification (GTDB taxonomy): domain Bacteria; phylum Campylobacterota; class Campylobacteria; order Campylobacterales; family QNZT01; genus QNZT01. The sequence continues at coordinate 17,458 of CAZNIT010000057.1, forward strand.
ATGTTCGAAACATTTATTAGTGAACTTTTTAAGTTACAACTCATTACCGTCATAGCGCTTGTTTTGGCCTTCGGAGCTATCGCGCATATGCTCTCGACCAGAAGAAAGCCAAGAAGTATGATAGCTTGGATGTTCGTAATTTTGACTATACCGTATATAGGAATACCTCTTTATGTGATATTTAGCGGACGAAAGATAGAAAAATCTCTTCTTAGAAAAGGAAGGTTGTCTTTAACTGCACATGAAAAACTAAGTGATTTTAGTTGTGAAGTTTCCAAGTTTTTAGTTTCACAAAAGATCCCCTCTCCTACATCTCAAAATAGGGTGCATATCTGCAAAGACGGTGTTGAAGCGTATGAGATCATGATGGATCTTTTTGAAAATGCGAAAAAAAGTATTTATATATCTACTTATATATTCGGTGATGATGAAATTACTCATAAGATCGTTAAAAAACTTTGTCAAAAAGCAAAAGAGGGTATCGAAGTAAAACTTCTTATAGACTCTTTGGGGTCTATGAGGCTGGAGTTTTTTCCTGAGATTTTAAGACAGCTTCAAAAAGCGGGAGGTGAATATAGTTTCTTTAACTCATTTATTCAAGATCCTATTGACTTTAAGATCAATCTTAGAAATCATCGTAAGAGCATTATCGTGGATAAACATATAGTGATAAGCGGGGGTATGAATATCGCAAAAGAGTATATGGCTCCAAAAGCTCATGAGAGACTTTGGGTAGATCTCTCTTTTGTCATAGAGGGAGAAGCGGTAGATCACTATCTGGAGATATTCGCATTTGATTGGGAGTATGCCACAAAAGAGAGTATCGAGTTGAGTCGATATGAAGCTTTGGATATAAAAGAGGAAACTTTGGTGCAAGTGGTACCTTCCGGACCGGATATAGAAAATGATTCCTTTTATGAAGCTATGCTATATGCTCTTTTTATAGCAAAAGAGCGTATTTGGATTATCACTCCATATTTTGCACCAGATCAGAGTATTTTGGATGCATTGATAGTCGCAAAGCATAGAGGAGTGGAGATAAAGATCATGGTTCCGGATACATCAGATCATATGATAATAGATGTTGCAAGAAACGGTTTTTTAAGGCAGATGCAGGATGAAAATATAGATATACTCTTTTTTAGAAACAAGATGCTTCACGCAAAGGCGATACTTGTGGATGAGCGATTTTGTGTCATGGGTTCGGCGAACTTCGATGAGAGAAGTTTTTTTTACAATTATGAAACCATCTGTTTTTTTTATAGTCAAAAGGAGATTGAAGTCGCGAATGAATGGATGCAAAGGCTCTTTTTGGAGTGTACGCTAGGTTTGAAGCCTGCCGGCAAAGTTCGTATAGTGTTTGAAAATATCTTCAAAATGCTTTCACCCGCAATTTAGGAGATGACCGATGTATCGTAAATTTTTACCCTGGCATATTGAAAAAGAGTCGCTCAACCTCACTCTTAAAGCTCCGAAAGTTGCTCAAGAATTTCAAAAGAAAATAGTTTTGTTAAATTGGAACGTTCATAAAAATAATCACTCTATCTCCTGGCTTGACGATTTTTCATATATCTTAAGAAGATATGATCCTGCAATCATCCTGTTTCAAGAGTATCAGAAGATGAATAAAAAGAGTATTCTTGATAAACATCGAGAGTACGGTTACGGTTTTTTCCCGAATATTGTCTGGAAGCAGAATCATTACGGATTGATAAATGCCGCGAAAACTTCCATCGTGGATTTTGATTTTCATACGACAAAAGAGGTGGAACCTATAATCAAAACACCTAAAATTGCGCTGGAGACGATGTATCCTTTGGAGAATGAGAGATATCTGAAAGTTATAAACGTTCATATGATCAATTTTGTGAAAATAAAAAAATTTCTTTCACAAATTTTTCAGATAGAAAAAGCGATCTCTTCGCACGAAGGAGCGCTTATACTAAGTGGGGATTTTAATACCTGGAATAAAAAGCGTATGCATATAGTGACGAAAATGTGTACTCATTACGGACTTAAAGCGGTTGAATTTGCGGGAAACTATCATCAAAAAGCACCCTTTGAATTTCCACTAGATCATATCTTTTACCGCGGTTTGAAACTTCAAAGTAACGAAGTGATCAAGCGTATAGAGACCTCGGACCACAAACCTATGATCTGTGTTTTTTCGGATGAATAGCTATAAACAGATTTTTTATTTAGTCGATTATAGTGACAGAAAAAAACTCAGGGGTAAAATATGACTAAAGAGATAATTTTAGATAAAGTAAAAGCGTTTCCTCCACTAGATGATACGGTAACCAAAGTAATGGCTGTTTGCAACGATATAGAAAGTTCGGTCGGAGATCTCGCAAAGGTCGTAAAAAGCGATCCTATGACCACTACAAACATACTCAAAGCCGCGAATAGTCCGCTTTATGGGTTTAGTCGCGAAATAAAGAGTATCGAGCAGGCGGTTTCCATATTCGGTATGGAGACCGTTAAGGGGTTTGCTTTTTCTTCGTTTTTACAGAAAAAACCGGATCTTGATCTCTCTCCGTACGGAATTGACTCCAGAGATTTCGCCTCTATCTCCGAACAGCAAAACTCGTTTGTCGCAAAATGGTATAAAGGCAAAAGGGCAAAACTTGATGTGTTAATACTCCCTTCGTTTTTGATGGAGATAGGAAAAATCGTACTTTCATCTTTGGTTATAGAGCACAACAAAAAAGATGAGTTTCAAGCTCTTATAAAACAGGTAAAATCATTAGACGATATGCAGAGTCTTGAGAAAAAGGTTTTCGGAATTACAAACGAAGAGGTTACGGGAATACTTCTTCAAGATTGGAATTTCGATCCGATGATGTACAATGCGATCAAATATCTCAACAACCCCGAGCAAGCCGAAGAGAGCGTCAGAGAGTTCGCTCAGATACTTCAAGTGGTAAAAACAGTCATCTCTACACAACCTCTTAATCTTGACGAAAGCGTACCCACAGCGCTAAGTCTCATAGAGAAATACGGACTCGATCGAAAAAGCTTCGAGATGGTCGTAAAAGAGCATTTTCAACTTGAGAGCGTATAAGAATCGATAATTATGCACCCGATGCATAATTATCGCCTTAAATGATATTATGTTATTCTTGCGGAAATATTACCGCATAAAAGAGTGACATGATAAAAGACTTCAATTATTTCGATACGCTTCTTCCTCAAGCTATAGGCTCAAAAATCGCGGCAATCGCACCTGTTGTAACTTCTTCCGCGGCTTTCGGATACCAAGACGCTTATGAAGCCGAAGCGATTTTTGACGGAAAAATTCAGAAACCGTTTTACGCTCGGATGGGAAATCCTACAAATGCGAAATTGGAATCGGTTATGGCGAAGATAGACGGCGGTTTCGGCGCGATAGCCACATCCTCGGGTATGGGGGCGATTTCGATGGTTTTAACGGCATTGCTCAAAGCGGGAGATAGAGTTCTATGTGTAGGCGGTTTTTTCGGAGGCACCTACGCTCTTATGAGTGAAACTCTTCCTCGTTTTGAAATAGAGCCTATTTTTTGCGATGCGGACGATTATGAGAGTATGCAAAAGGAGCTTGACAGGGGAGTGAGCGTCGTGTTGTGCGAGAGTGTCGGAAATCCGAATCTCAAACTTCCCGACCTAAAAAAGATCTCTGGACTTTGTGAAGAATTTCGAACGCTTTTTGTCGTTGACAATACGGCGACTCCTCTTGTCGTGCGGCCTCTTGAACTTGGTGCGGATGTAGCGATCTATTCGACGACGAAAAATATCAGCGGACACAGCGCATCGCTTGGCGGCATCGCCGTTTTTAGCGAAGTGAATAAAAAGTGTAAACTTCATGCTCCCAAATACGATCATTTGCATAAAATAGTTCAAAAGAGCGGTAAGGCGGCATTTATAGCGATCTGCAAAAAGAGAGCTTTGAGAGATTTCGGAATGAGCGCGAATGCTTTTGGTTCTTTTTTGACGCTTTTGGGACTTGAAACACTTTCGATTAGAATGAAAAGGATTTTCGAGAATGTCGAATATATAGTCTCGGCACTGGAAAATGAGCTCCCAAAGGGTGTTGTGCGACATCCCTCCTTGCTCTCGCATGAGCATCATACAAGATATAAGCGACTATATCCTCTTGGGTGTGGTTCTTTGTTCACTTTAAGGTTAAAAGATAAACAAGAAGCTTTTGATTTTTTAAACAATAGCAAGCTTTTAACACAAACTGCGAATATCGGGGATAATAGGACTCTGGCTCTTCATATGAAAAGTACGATTTATAGAGACTTTGATGAAAAATCTTTGAAGATTTTGGGGATTACGGACGGTCTTATCAGATTTTCGTCCGGTATAGAAAATCCTCAAAATATCGTCGATGATATTTTAGATGCGTTTTCGGCGGTCGGCAAATGAAAAGAGTACATCTGGTTCAAATAGCTTCGTATCTTGGTAAATATAAAAAGATCGATCAAATCAACAGAGTTGAAGATACTATTATAAAGATCGTATTTGATCGCGACGAACCCTTTTTCTTCGATATGAAAAGGGGAGATTCCCATATTTTCAAAGCTTCAAGATACACGAGAGTGAGAAATTATAACGCACCTTTTGACGTCGTTTTGAAAAAGCGCTTCAACAATTCGAAGGTGGAAAGGGTTGAAGTTTTAGAGGGAAACCGGATATTGAGAATTCAAGTGAATTCCTCTTCAAGATATAAAGCCCAAAAGAGTACTCTTCAGTTTGAATTTACGGGACGAAATACGAATGTAATAATTCTTGACGAAACCGAAACCGTTTTGGAGGCTTATCGACATATAGACGTCGATACCTCTTTTCGAGAAGTTAAAGTCGGAGCGAAACTAAAAGAGTTACCGGCTAGGGCTTTTGATGAAAGAGACGATTTCATAGAGGATATACCGGTATTTCTACAAAACGAGTACGATAGGCGGCAAAAAAGAGCGGTAGAGTTGAAAAAAGCTCGAAAAATCGAAGTTATCGAAAAAAAAATTCGAAAATTACAAAAAATTTACGACTCTCTCGAAGATGAAAAGAGCCTTTTGGCAAAGAGCGAGGAGATGACGCGAGACGCGAATCTTCTTTTATCGAATCTTCATAACATGAAAAACTATCAAAAAGAGATCACTCTTGTTGATTTCGAGGGTAAGAAGCGTACTATAAATCTGCCTGATAACTCTAAGACTCCCGCAAATGCCGCCAATGAGCTTTTTAAAAGAGCGAAAAAACTGAAACAAAAAGCGAAGTTCACATATGTGGAGAGAGATAATTTATCGTCGAAGATAGCGTTTTTAAGCAATCTCAAATTAGCCGTAGAGGCTGCAAAAAGCGTTGACGAGCTTAATCTTTACCTTCCCAAACAGCCAAAAACTAATAAAAGAGCGAAAAAGGCCGATGCTAATATAGAGACTTTTTTCATCGAAGGTTATAAAGTCATGCTCGGTAAAAACGAAAAGGGAAATATTTCTTTGTTGAAATCGGCGAGAATGAGTGATATTTGGATGCATATTAAAGATATGCCCTCAACTCATGTTATAATTAGATGTGAAAAAAAATCCCCGCCTCAAAATGTACTTGAATTTGCCGCAAAGCTTTGTGTGCGTTTTAGTAAAGTGGAGGACGGTGCATATCTTGTCGATTTTACGGCAAGAAGAAACGTCAAGATGAGAGAAGGTGCAAAAGTGAACTATGTCGATTACGACACGATGAAGGTATCCAAGCCGTAAGGAGTGATTTATGCCTATAACGCCTGTCGAAGCCATAACTTATGCAAATCAAAATATGCAGGTAGCCGCATCGAAACAGACCGATCTTCAGGGTAGAATGGAGTTTCAAAATCTAATCGCGGCTGCACGGATAAACGAAAAACCGGCCGGAGTGGAAGGAGTGGACGATCTTCTTGACGCAAAACCCATCGATCCTCAAAAAGAGCATGACCGCGAGACGGCTGAAGAGCAAAGCGGAGAAAAAGAGCAGGAGACGCTAAAGCGCTACAAAAAGATAAAAGAACAGCTCACGGAGGATGAGCTTTTCGAATCGCTTCCTTATCATATATTGGATATCAGAGTATAAAAGCCCGAAAATAGATACTTTTTAAGTGCCGACAAAGTATCATGTTGCTCATTAACAGGATTTAGGTAAAAATATGAGTAAAATAAAAGAAATCATGAAAAATATTGATAAAGATAGATTTCTAACCGGTGCCGGGCTGATAGTGTTGATCGTATTGGTCGGCTGGATCGACAATTTTATTATCGTTTGGGCGTTTTTGGGGATAGCGTATCTTTTTTCATTTTACGAAACGATGAGACTGTTTCAAATAGACGATAACGCGCTTTATGCTTACGGCGCACTTTTATGGATAATCTCTTTCTTTTATATAAATCCCGACGATCTCTTTTTTCTAGCTTTAATCATCTCTCTTTCATGGATGGTTTATCAAAATTCGGTCGAACTCAAAAAGATCTATATCTTTTTGTATCCGACGGCTTCGTTTTTGTTTTTATTGGCACTTTATAAAGGTTTTGGGATAGATGCTATAATATGGCTTGTCATAGTGGTCGCATTGACTGATACGGCGGCTTATTTTACAGGAAGAGCAGTCGGTAAAACACCTTTTTGTTCGATATCTCCTAAAAAGACATTAGAAGGAGTTGCCGGAGGTGTTTTGGTCGCTACGATAGCCGGCTCAATTTATGGAGTTTCGTTTGTTTCCCCTATACTGGCAGTTTTGATTTCTTTTTTGGTTGCAGTCTCTTCAATTTTTGGTGATTTATTTGAGAGTTTTTTAAAAAGAAGAGCCGGAGTCAAAGATAGCGGAAACGTGCTTCCCGGACATGGAGGCGTACTTGATAGAGTTGACGGGTATCTTTTCGGCGGAGTTTTGATGGTCATACTTTTGAGAGGTTTGGCTTGATCGTTCTGGGCTCTACCGGCTCTATCGGAGTGAATGCCTTAAATATAGCAAGAAAATTCGATTTGAACGTCGATGTGTTGGTTGCGGGTAACAATATAGAAC
>CAZNIT010000058.1:0-5170 GCA_964573205.1 uncultured Sulfurospirillum sp.
AATTATCTAAAAATATAAAAGTATTATTTTTAGATAGAAGGTTGTTGAGAATGGCAGATAAATATAAAAATAGAAAAAAAAGCCTTCAACAAAAAAACATATTTCAAAAATCTAAAGTACAACAAAACAGCGGAAGAGAAATATGCTAACCCAACCGAAAATTTAAGCTTTTTCTTGCAAACAAGATTTTAAAAGTTTGAATTTAAAAATGAAAAACCGCATATTCCTCGCTTCAGTCGTCAATACAACAATGATAATTTAAGAAGATGGTTAAGTGTACAAATCACTACCGCCTTCAAGTTTGAGTAAGAATTTTTTTATTTCGATTCCTCCCGTAAAACCGCCTATGGTTTTATTTTTCGAGATCACCCTATGGCATGGAACTATGATTAGAAGAGGGTTTTTTCCGTTTGCTCCGCCGACGGCTCTGAGGGCTTTTTCGTTGTTTATCATTTTTGCTTGATCGGCGTAGGATATGGTTTTTGCGTATGGAATTTCAAGAAGGGCTTTCCATACTCGAATCTGAAAATCCGTACCGTAAAGTCCAATAGGTAGATCGAATATTTTGCGTTTTTTTTGAAAATATTCGTTAAGCTGAATTTGAGTTTCCGTCAAAATGGGATGTTCTTTTTTCTCGATGTGTAAATATTTTTCTTTATGATTTTTGGGAAATTTATCCATCGTTACCATCGTAAGTTCTTTGTCGTTGCAGGCGATTCGCAATACTCCTATCGGTGTTTCTATTTTTTTTAGATATATCATATTTTCCCCTTTATTTCATGATATAAACTTTTTCTAAAATTGAAACTAAATAAAATATATTTCATGCCGATACTACCTTCAAAGAAATTGTGAGGTCTTTGGAATGAAGATATTGGTTATGTTGCTTGTCGGCATGCATCTTTTATACGGTGCAAATGGTGATAAAGCTTATTTTCAGATGAAAAAAGAGGCGTATTATCTGTTTGAACATTCTCAGGAGAAAAGAGCTCTTGAACGTGTCAACGATTTTTTGAAAAATTACCCGCAAAATCTTCGCGCACAAAATCTTCTTGCCGTTTTTCACTATTGGTTAGGTGAAAAACAAAAAGCTAAAGAGATTTTGGAAAAGATAGTTTCTAAAGAGAGATACGCTCCCTCCGTCGAGCTTTTGGCAAAGATAAAGTTCTCCGAAAAATCCGAAAGCCAAAATAAAAAGAGTCAAATAAAAGTCGAAAAAAAAGTGAAGCTGTCATCGAAAAAATCGATTCAAAGCGCTCTAAGTGAGGATTTGGCTTTTTTGCTCGACTATGTCAAGAAGAATCCTTCCAACATAATTGACAGAAAATTTCTCGTAAATTATTATCTTTCGGCAAATGATCTTGAAAATGCGTTGAAAATGGCTAAAGAAGTTTTAAGTATTGACCCAAATGACATAGAGATGCTAATGCTTTTAAAAAAAGCGGGAGTAAAATCTGCGACCAAAACGAAATTAAATGACGCTCCAAGTCAAATAAGAGACAAAGCCATATCCGTTTTAAACAGATATACCAGAAACAAGGAGTTCAGACGATTTATTAATCTCTATATGGTTTTGGTTGATAAAAGAGAGTATTTGCCTCGCTATGTACATATGGACGCTTTAAATGCCGCGGTGGAATTAAAAGAATATGGATTGGCTAAAAAAATAATGCTGGAAAACGATTTTCCGAATACGAAACATCTAAGAGAGTTTCGTGCGCTTTTAGATGAAAAATTGAGTGCTGACTTTTTTATGTAAAATCGTAATCTATCTGATACAAATAGGGGCGTATCTTTGGAGGTATCGCCTCTTTTCTACATCTTTCTTTGAAATCTTTCGGCATAGCTTTTTTGACATAAGGCGCTATATATATTTTTTCATCCTCCACCGCTACACAGTATTTATTTGATATTACGATATCTTTTTGTCTTATGATCTCCTCTTTTTGTGCGGCGGAGAGAATGTATCCCATCTTTTTTAAGATTTTATCGATTTGTCTTATATCGTAGGTTTCGTCTTTCATCCTTTTTAGGATATGAAACTCTTTTTCTTTTTTTAGCAATTTTATCGCAAAAAGTGAAGATTTGTCTTTTTGAAGATATCTGAAACTTTTTTTTATACCGTCTTTGAACTCTTTGGTCAGTTTGTCGCAAAACTCCTTTCTGAAGTAGTTTCGTCTATATTTCGTATCGAAATTACTATCATCCGTGAAGTACTCTATATCGTTTTTTTTCAGATACTCTTTTAGCGATTTTTTATCGCACTCTATAAGTGGTCTTACAAGAGTGTAGCGTTCTCTATGTTCTATCTCGTCAAATCCGAGCATCTCCACCAAACCGGCACCTTTTGTAAGTTGCATCATAAACCATTCGAGTTTGTCGTTTAGATGATGAGCGGTTACAAGATTGTCGTATCGATATTTTTTGATAATCTCTTCAAAAAAGTCATATCTGACTCTTCTAGCTTGATGTTCGAAATTTGAATTTTTGAGTAAAACCTCTTTTATATAGGCTTTTTTTTGGAATTTTTGTGCCAAATGCCTAGCCCTTTTGGCCTCTTTCGAGGAGCTCTCTCTCGTATGATAATTTACAAGGGCTATATCAAACTCCACTTTCTCATGCATTAAAATGAAAAATAGGGCGCTTGAATCCACACCTGCCGAAAAAGCGAGAAGATTTTTTTTCTCTTTCAATACATCAAGAGATAGCGGTGATAGTAGCAATTGGCATCTCTCCCGCTATTTGTGTGATTTTCGCCATATATCTTTTCCCGGTTTGAAGTTCGTATCCGGTTTGATTGTCGTTTACAAGTATCTCTCCGTCGATCTCTTCGGCCCAAATAAGTTTTTTAGCTTCTAAAAAAAATTCATGTTCACTACTCTCACCTCTAATGACGATTTCTATCTCTTTGTCAAGATCATTTTCGAGTGATTTTTCAATTTTTTGTTCAACTATTTTATTTAAAATCTCCAATCTCTTTTCTAAGACTAAGTCGGATATCTTTTCATTTTCCATAAGTTTAGCTTTTGTTCCCTCTTCATCAGAGTATGCAAAGAGATTTACGCGATCGAAATCAAACTCTTCCAAAAATCCGCATAACTCTTCGAAATCCTCTTCTTTTTCACCCGGGTGACCGACTATGATCGATGTTCTAACGAATGAGTCGGGAGCTTCCCGCATAATCTTTAGCTGCTCTTTTATTATGTCACTACCGCTTCCTCTTTTCATGATCTTTAGCATACGGTCGCTTATGTGTTGGATGGGCATATCGAAATAGTTATGAAAGATTTTCGACTTTATGATTTTATTCAAAACGGCGTCGGTTAGTGTCGAAGGGTAAAGATAAAGAATTCTGGCACTTTCAACTGCATCGATTTTCTCTATCTCGTTTATCAATTCGACAAGTCCGTCTTTTTGACCGAAGTCTCTCAAATAGGAGCTGCTATCTTGAGATATGAAGCTAAAATCGTAAAATCCCTTTTTAGCAAGTTTTTTTACTTCCGATACGATATCTTCCAACGCTCTTGATTGAAGTTTTCCTTTAAAATGAGGTATCGCGCAAAACGAACATTGTTGGTTGCAGCCTTCGGAGAGTTTTATATATGCATGATAATTAGAACCGGTAATAATACGATCTTGATCTTTAATGAGATATGTTTTAGGTGAAAAACGATTTTGCTTTTTTTCTATGAGTTCGTCTATTTTGTCATAATCCCCGACTCCCGTGAAGATATCCACCTCTTTTAACTCTTTCGTGAGTTCTTCTTTGTATCGTTCACTAAGGCATCCGCTCATAACAAGAAGAGAATCGTCTCTTCTTGCCGCATGAAGATCTAAAATAGTTTGTATGCTTTCCTCTTTTGCGGCATCTATAAAACCGCAAGTATTTACTATGATGACATCCGCGGTTTCGGCATCTTGTGTTATCTCATAATCACTCAGCCTTCCTAGCATTACTTCCGAGTCGATCAGATTTTTAGTACAGCCTAAAGATACCAGATGTAATTTTTTACCCATTTTTATACCCACATATTGTCTATCAATCTTGTTTTTCCGACATAAGCGGCTACCAGAATGATAGTGTTGTCAATTTCCACTTCATCGATAAGATTGAATTCTCTATCGACGATTTCGACATACTCTACCTCCGTAAGGCTTAAAACTTCCAACATTTTCTCTTTTAAAATTCTAGACTCTCTTTCTCCTTCAATAATGAGCTTAGTAGCCTTTTTTAAGGATTTGGAGAGACAAAGAGCCTTTTTAATCTCTTCTTCACTTAAATATATGTTTCTACTGCTGAGTGCCAGACCGTTGCTTTGTCTTATTATTTCGCAGGGGATGATATCTGTTTGTATAAAAAGTTGTTTAGTCATTTGTTGTATCAAAAATAGTTGCTGTGCATCCTTTTTACCAAAATAGGCGTTTGTCGGTTTTGTCAGGTTTAAAAGTTTTAAAACAACTTGAAGTACTCCGTCAAAATGCCCGGGTCTTTTTAATCCTTCAAGGATATATCCTTTAATCTTGGGAGCTTTTATAAGGATCTCATCGTTTTTATATATATTTTGTTTATCCGGCAAAAAGAGGCAGTCAACACCGGCTAGTTCGCAGATTTTGATATCGGCCTCTAGCTTTCTAGGATATTTATCTAAATCTTCACCCTCTAAGAACTGTGTAGGGTTTACAAAAATGGAGACAATTGTTTTGGCATTTTCTCGTACCGATCTTTTGATAAGCGATATATGACCTTCATGAAGCGCTCCCATAGTCGGTACGAAGCCTACACTTTCTTTTGTGTAGTTTCTAAATTCTTGAAGCTCTTTGGGGTTTGATATTTGTATCATGTTAAAGTCTCTTTTTTGTAAAATGTTTTGATCTTTTTATAAGACTTTATAGAGTTAACCTAAAATGAGAACAAATCCTCCCTTTGGTCTGAGCCTCATTTGAGGTCAACTCTATAAAGTCTATTATAAATATATCCAATCAAAGAGTTAAATTATAGCAGGAGAAACTTTGGACAGTTATGAATATGACGAACTTTTAAACAAGCTTTTGACAAAAACGGACAATATCAGACAAATCGTATCTCCCGCGAATCTTGAAAAAAGATTAAATGAGATAGAAAAAATCGAACAAGATCCCACTTTTTGGAACGATGCCAAAGAGGCTGCGA
>CAZNIT010000059.1:0-4020 GCA_964573205.1 uncultured Sulfurospirillum sp.
AGTTCTTCATGTCCAAGGCCATATCGTACAACTTGTCTCTCGTTCGTGTCAATGTTGAACTCTTCGATCCACCCTCCGACGGCTTGAATCTCAGGATTTATTTGTAAAAAATCCACCTGCTTTTGGATACGATCGATTACGGATATATCATCCGCATCCATACGAACGATATATCCATACCCTTTTGCCAAAACCACTTCAAGCAGTTCGTTTAAACTTCCGGCAAGTCCTATATTTTGCTCTCTTTTTCCAAGATAAGCTATCCTTTTTCGCTCCAACTCCTCATCTAAAAACCGCTCTATTTCCAAGGAAACTTTACCGTCAAGCTGTATGAAGATATCCGCCTTTTTCGTTTGACTATACAGACTCTCCAAAGCCTCTTTGAGATATGGGAGTTTGTCGTTTTTGTAAACGGACATAATCACTGCTATGTTATGCATGTTTTGCAAATATCCTTTTAAGCTCTTTTGTATCCACCGATGCATTTGTATCAAAATAGTCTATATCAATTAGATAATCCATAATATACGCCCGAACTCTTTTTTGATCAAATGATTGATAAAAAGCACGTCCTAAAACTTCCACATCTTTTTGTAAAATTTTCGATTCTAATCCTACGGTAGAGTTTATAACCACTACTTTTTGACTTCGTTCTATAAGTAAATGAGTCAATGCATCAGTTAAGATAAAATCTCCGTTTTTACTCATATTTTCAATCTGCTCAATAAATGTAGTATCAGCCTCTGCGGGATGGAGTTTCACCACTAAATCATATTTATATTTATATGCTAACTCCTTTGCATAGGTGAGCGCTTGTAGGTTATCGACATCACTGTTTAAAACCAACTGTGAATCATCTGTAACTTGAAGTGCTAAAAAGATAAAGCGTTTAGGAAGTAAATCTATAGCGGTTGTATAAGAGTTTCGTTTTTTTAACAAAAACTTTTTACGCAAAACTTTAACAATAGATCTTTGATCTTCACGGATGGCAAAAAAGAGAGTAAAACCGATCCAGTCGATTAAAAACGAGAGTGGAAGTTTTGTAGTATTGGCTTTTTGAGGTGGAAGCGTATAGTTTGCCATCCATGCCTTTCTCCAAGTTTGATAAGCCTCTTCATCAACCGCTACCCCATCTAAAATCTGTGGATGATTAAAAAGGTAAGATTTAGCATTAACACCCTCTTTATCGACAAAGATTTTCGCTCCTAAATTTGAAATCTCAAAAAAGTATGATCGTAAGTTATACTCTTTTGCAAAATCACCAACAGCTGAGGCAATCGTCGTCGTACCGTTGAAAATAAATAGATCGCTTATAGGAACTTTTTGATGTATCGCTTCACAAAAGTAATATGTATTCGAGTAGATACGCCGTGCTTCATCATAAGAGTGATAATGGGTCAGAACACTTAAAGAGTATTGCAAATTGCGTCTTATATTTTGTTTTATTGCAACATTCGATCTTTTCAGCAGATAAACTGAGTAGCCTTTCAAACGCAAAATCAAATAGATCAAGAGTTTATTGGTTATGATACTTACTTGATATCCCAACGCTTCAATAGGCTTTAAAAATCGTATAAAAAATCTATAACGCTCCATTACATCGATATATATTAAAATATGACGAGATTTGTTATCATAAGCTAACATCAGCGCTTTGCTCCTATTATATTAAATAGCGTGCGCCCAAAAAGATTTAAAAAAACTCTTTTTAGTGCAAATATATAACCGATATTTTGCCTATTTGACAAAAAAAGCTCTTTTTGATAAGCGATCATATCCGACCCTTTTCCTCCTTGTCGGAAGTTGGCTATAACACGATCAAACTTATAAATTTTAGGATCTGTTTTCATCACTTTAACGATAAAGTCACGATCAGCAGCCAAACGATAAGAGGTATCAAAAAAGAGCTGTTTATAGTGACGACTTGAAACAAAGATCGCTTGATGATGCAAGTTTTTTCCATACTCTTCAAAACTCCCCTTTCGCACTACTATAGGTTTACCATCTTCATCTACGATAGAAATATCTCCCGCTAAAATATCGATATTGTTATGTTTTTGTAAGATATCCGCAACTTCTTGCAAAACCCCCTCTTCATACCAATCATCTGCATTTATAAAAGCGATATATTCACCTTTTGCGATTTTAACTCCTTTATTCATCGCATCATAGATACCATCATCTCTCTCACTCACCCAATAATCGATCTTATCTTCATACTTTTTGATGATATCTATCGTCCCATCGGTTGAACCGCCATCGATAACGATATACTCAATTTGTTCATCTTTTTGATGAAGAACACTTTGAAGCGTTTGATCCAAATATTTTTCACCATTATAGACAACGGTGATGATGGAGATGAGGGGGTTACTCTTTTTCATTTAAAACCTCTTGATATAACTCTATATACCTCTTTGCTACCACTTTACTATCAAACTCTCTTAAAACTTTTTCCCGTGCATTTTTACAAAGCTCTTTATAGTTTGGTGCTTCTAAAACCCACTCTATCCCATTTGCAAGATCATATGGTTCGTAAGGTTTTGATAGATAACCATTTTTTTTATGCTCAATCATATCGCTATTTCCACCTACATCAAATGAAACAACAGGTGTAGAGCAACTTAAAGCCTCCATGATGGCATTTGATAGGTTTTCTTGCAAACTTGGCACCACCATCACATCTACACTGCCATACAAAGTTACCAAACTAATATCATCATGAATATGCCCTAAATAGTGAGTATGAAATGGAAACTTCGGTGGATTTTTCGGCTTGGAGCTTCCAAAGATAACCAACTCTATATTTTTAGTTGAAAGCAGTTGCAAAGCTTCATAAAGCTCTTTGAAACCTTTGTTAATATCACTCATCGCACTCATGGCACCAAAAAGAATAAGCTTTTTATCTTTGGTCAGATTCCAAAGTTCTCGTGCTTTTTCTTTATCAAAGGGTTTATAAAGTGTAGTGTCGATTAGATTTGGTAAATATACATGCTCTTTTCCCTTAAGAAGTCTGCTGCTTTTAGAAACTTCATATAGCCAACGACTCAAACCTACAACAGTCAAGCTTTTTATTTTCGAGAAACTTTTCTCTTTTCTTTCAAATACTCTACGGCTTAAATCTCTCTCTTTGCTACTTCCAAGTCTAGGGCAAACACCACATCTGTTTTTATACTTTTCACACTCCCACATGATATGACATCCACCCGTAAAAGCCCAGTTATCATGAAGCGACCAAACAATAGGTGCTTTTATCTTTGCAATATCCTCGATCTTCATCAAGCCTCCGCAAATCCAGTGAAGATGGACAATATCGGGATTTAGCTTGTTTATCTCATCAACAACGAAACTAAACGGCAGCCAAGCAGGTGAAAAGAGAGTTCTGTCCCTATTTTTATAAAAATATGTCGGCAAAATATCCAGTGTCGGTCTTAGAGAGGATAAAGCTCTTTGCACTTTACCGCTTTTTGAAAGCACTGTAAAGTCATCACTACTCTTTTTTTGCACCAACATATTGCTATCGACACCCTCTTTTAACAATGCTCTATGCAATCGATATGCTGCTCTCGCCGCACCGCCTGATATATCTTGGGTATTTACTATGAGGATTTTCATTTTATTATATTTTTACCTATAATCTCTCTTGAGAGTTTATTTACCAATCTTACAAAAATATTTTTTCGCCTTTTTTTGTAAAATATTTTTATTCTCTCTACAGCAATAGGCGACTCAAAAAAATCGTTGATAAAATTGATACTCTTTTTCTCATTTAACGATGTATGATAACTCTCTTCTATACCACAATGCAAACCACTTCCATCAAGCCCGATATTCTCTACAAAAGTTTTTACAGGATTTAAACAAAGTCCATTGTGCTTAAAGATAGTTGCATACCAGTAGATCGCCCATGTATTGATCTTTTTATCTCTATTTGCCAATACCTGCCCCCAAAAGTTCTCTACACCATCAAGGTTAAACCTTTTGATATCCTCTTTTGTAAAGTTATCTATCAATGTGTCG
>CAZNIT010000060.1:0-23614 GCA_964573205.1 uncultured Sulfurospirillum sp.
AAGATATTCAAAAGCAGTCTCAAAACGGATTTTTTGCCGATATAGTATAAACGGATCAGGAGATTTTTATGCGTTTTTTGAGATTTTCGCTACTGTTTATTTTATTTGTACTCTTGAGCGGTTGCGGGACGGCTACCGAAAATGAAACTTTCAAACCGGCTGAAGGTCAAATAGCAAAAGAGTCTCCCTCCAAAAATAGCGACAAAACTTCTTCACAGCAAAAAGATGACAAAACCCCTCAAAAGTATAGTTATATTCCGACAAAAATTACAAAAAAAGAGGCCGTGCGTTTTTTAAATAAAGCGACTTTCGGCGCGACCGACGAGGAGATCGAGCTTTTACAAACTAATGGCGTCGTAAAGTGGCTTGAAGATCAGTTGTCGATTTTACCTCAAAAAGATATCTATCTAACGACGATGATAAAACTTGCTAAACAAGCCGAACCCCAATACAACACATACGGCATAAAAGAGTATCTCGAACAAAACGATAAAGTTTTCAACAAAGATCGCGCCTCTTTTCATTCACCGAGGTTTTTCACTTCGTCATGGTTTAGTAACGCTTTGCTTGCGAAAGATCAAGTGCGTCACAAGATGGCTTACGCTTTGAGTCAGATTGTGGTGGAGAGTGATTTCGAGCCTATATTTACCAGAAGAGCCGAAGCATTGGCTCGATATTTCGACATACTCTACATCAACGCACTAGGCAGTTATAAAAAGTTGATCGAAGAGATCTCCTTTAACTCCGGAATGAGTATGTTTTTGACTTTCAACGGCAATAAAAAACTCTATATCAACAGTGCTTCGGTACCCGTATATCCCGATGAAAACTATGCTAGAGAGATCATGCAACTTTTTACTATGGGGCTTAATAAACTGAATCTTGACGGTACTCCTTTAAAGGATGCTAAAGGAGAGCTTATCCCTACATATACGCAAAAAGATGTCAACGAATTGGCCAGAGTCTTTACCGGCTGGGATATCAGACTAAACGGAAACAACAAAAAAGGTTTTGGAAAAGTGGGCTTTACAAAAGGTGATCTCACTCATCCGGTCGAGTTTACGGAAAAATATCATGACTTTGGCGAGAAGGAGTTTTTGGGAGATAAGATAGAAGCGGGTTTAGAGGGTGATAAAGATATTTTAAGAGCTATCGAGATCATTTTCAAACAACAAAGCGTTGCGCCGTATATAGCTAAAAACCTAATCTTAAGAATCGCAAAGTCGAATCCTTCAAGCTCATACATAAAACGAGTAGCCTCCGCTTTGCTCTCTAGCGATTTCGATTTAAAAGAAACCGTAAAAGCGGTTCTTTTGGATGAAGAGCTGTGGAACGATATAAAGGAGAACAGAGTCGTAAAGTTCAAAGAACCTCTTGTGGCTTATACCAACTTTTTAAGAGCTATGAACGCAAGAGCGATGCCAAAGTGGTATTTTTGCGGTTACGGAGGTCCTGTTGATGACAATGCCGGCAATTGCGAAATTGTCAAAGAGTCTCTCTTTTTCAACAAGCCCGTGGATTATTTGGGGCAGGGTGCGGGGTACGCTCCTACCGTTTTCAACTTTTACGACAACGACTACACTCCTAACGACGATCTTTTTAAAGAAGAAAATCTAGTCGCACCCGAGCTACAAATTCAATCCGATACGGTTATCATAAAATATAGCAATAAAATAAGAGAAGATCTTCTTCATTGGGAAAGGGGATATCTTTTACAGCACCACTATAAAAAAGATGATAAATGGATAAAATACGATTCGTTGCAAGAGTATATATCCGACGCTCCAAAGAGCAATAATATCCCTCTTTACTATGTCGGTTCCGATAAGATGCTATTGGATCTTCAGGATGCATACGATGTTATGGAGAAGATCATCGACGGCGATACGGACGGTGATTTTGAAAAATTGCAAGATTTTAGAGTAAAAGAGTATGAAGATGACGAAAAAGCTCTCAAGGCTCTTATAGATTATGAAGATTTAAAGCTTACCGGAGGTTCTCTCACAACGGAGGAAAAAGAGGCCGTTTTCAACGCGCTAAAAGATAAAATTTACAATATTTACGAAGATTACGATCCAAAACAAGCAAAAAACTGGGCGCCAAGAAGTAAAAAGTATCAGCTATACGAGAGAGTGATCGTACCTGTGATTCGCGCTATCGTAACTTCGGACGCTTTTATGACGGAGTAAAAAAGATGAAAAATAGAAGAGATTTTTTGAAGTATGTCGCGATAAGCGGTCTATATTCTCTTGGAGGGTTTTCAAAACTTCAAGCGGCTTCGTTTCAAGATTATAAAGCGATAGTCGTTTTGTATCTTGGAGGAGGTAACGACGGACTCAACACTTTCATACCTTCCTCTTCCGATCAAAAAAGCGGTTACGGTAATTACGCTTCCATAAGAGACAATATCCGCGTAAAAGAGAATCCGCTTACCCTTGTCGTAAATGACGGGAAACTCGATCTTAGCGGTAAAAATCCGTATGCCGATAACGATTCGTTAAAAGAGTCCTATACCAAGGGGTTTTATCTTCATGATGGTTTGGATGTGGCGACCAACGCTCTTATGCCCGAAATCGCTCATTTGATAAATCAAAAAAAAGTGGCTATCGTCGCAAACTGCGGAAATTTGATATCTCCCGCGACCAAGAGGGAGCTTCTTGAGAAGAAAAAGCCTCTGCCGCCTTTTTTGTATGCGCATAACCATCAGACTAAATTGGCGTTGAACGGTTTAGCCGGAAAGCTTGATTTTACCGGTTGGGGAGGTAGGATCTACGATAGATGGCGAGATATAAATCCAAAAACCATCTACGGCATGAATATCGCCATTTCACGAACGACACATCTTTTTGACGGAGTCTATACCCAACCTTTGGTCATAAATGCCGGCGGACCGACCAAATACGCTCACATCAAGAGAGAGCTTTACGACGACTATCTTCTCTCTCATAGAGAAGATATTTTCAAAAAACTCTACAACCGTTATCGCCGCCACTCTTTTGAGATGCAAGAGAAGATATCTTCGGATTGGGAAAACGCTCAAGATTTCAGCTCCTTGAAAAACGCTTACGGTGAAACGCTTTTTAGTATGCCTTCAAACGAAACTCTCTCACAATCCTCACCGACACTCGCAAGCGGCAATCTTCTAAGAGATTTCAAGGCGGTTGCGAAGTTGGCCAAGATCGGTAAAGACGAAGGTATAAATAGAGAGATATTTCACATATACGACGGCGGTTACGATACCCACAACAATCAAACGCAACAACACGCGAAAAAGCTTCGCGGTCTATCTTTGGGAGTGGGAGATTTTTATAGAGCGCTTGAGAGTATGGGAATGCAAAACGAGGTAACTCTCGTCGTCATCTCGGAGTTTGGACGAAGCACGGGAAATAACGCCGACGGTACCGATCATGCGTGGGGCGGCAACTATTTTGTCGTAGGAGGCGGCGTCAAAGGCGGACTTTACGGACGGATGCCCGATCTTACATTAGGCGGCGAAGATGATTTGACCAAAAAAGGACGACTTATACCGACCACCTCGTTCACCCAGCTATACGCTACCGTAGTTAAATGGTTCGGAGCGGACGAAGTTATGCTTTTGCAAATATTTCCGGAGCTAGCAAATTTTCAAATGAAAGATTTGGGATTTATGGGATAACTTTCGGATTTTTTTTAAAATTTTCTCTCTTTTTATAGCAATAATACCTCTTTTATTTAACCTTCTGTTAGTTGGCTTACAGATGTGATTCCCCTCGTTAGTATATAATTTAACAGATACAATTTTTCAAATATTTAATTTTTAAGGAGTTTCGTATGTGGAATTATCCGGTTGAAGAGTCGGTTTTCAAGAAGTTCGGCAAACATGCCAAAATTGCCGGTGCCGTTTTTATGGTGCTTGGAGTGGCAGGGATATCGTTTCCTATGTTTATGACGCTTGCCGTAGTCGCATTTGTTTCGTGGCTTCTTCTGTTTGCGGGGATATCGGCGGCTTTTTTTACTTGGCAGACGGATAGAACCGATTGGCTGGGATGGCTTAAAGCGGTTATATTGATAGGAGTATCGCTCTTTATGCTCTTTTACCCTATGAGCGGAGTAGCGACGGTGGGACTTCTTTTGGCAATATACTTTTTTATGGATGCTTTTGCGGGTTTTGGACTCGCTTCGAATATGCATCCTCTTAAAGGGTGGTGGGTATGGCTTGTAAACGCTATTTTATCTTTGATACTCGGTGTTTTGTTCGTAGTGGGCTGGCCTTTTAGCTCTTTGTATCTGGTCGGTATATTTGTGGGAATAAGTCTTTTGTTCGACGGTTTGGCACTCTTTATGGGCGGATCGTTTATGCAGAAACTGGATGATTGAGTTAAAAAATAAAAAGGATTGTTATGGCGTTTATACAGTCGTTTGGCGCAGCGGAAGTGGTGACCGGATCTTGTCATCTGTTGCAGTTGGATAACGGTCAAAATATTATGATCGACTGCGGTATGTTTCAGGGTCAACATGAAAAAGAGAACTATGAACCTTTCGGTTTCGATCCCAAAGAGGTGGATGTTTTGCTCATAACTCATGCTCACTTAGATCATGTAGGAAGGATTCCAAAACTTGTTAAAGAGGGTTTTAGCGGCAGGATTATCACTCTGGGATCGACTTTCGATCTTGCGGAAGTTGTACTTTTAGATGCCGCTCATTTGATGGAAGAGGAGTTTAAAACCAGAATGAGAAAAGCTCAAAGAAGAGGGGAAGAAGAGAAAGTTCCTCTACCTCTTTACAGGGTGGAAGATGTCGAAGCCGCGTATGATCTGCCTAGTCTTTATGTCTCTTACGATGAAAAGATAAATATAGGCAAGGATGTAACCGCTACTTTTAGAAATGCGGGACATATTCTCGATTCGGCGACTATAGAGATAAATTTTATCGAAGAGGGTAAAACCAAAACCGTAGTTTTCAGCGGCGATCTCGGAAATCATAATGATGTTGTTATGCCCGATCCGGTTTTAGTTAAAAAAGCGGATACTTTATATATAGAGTCAACTTACGGAGATAGAAATCACAAAGGTATAAAAGAGAGCGTAAAAGAGTTTAAAGAAGTCGTAATAAATACTCTCCTGTCACAAGGGAGTGTGATGATACCTTCATTCGCGATTGAAAGAACGCAGGAGATCTTGTGTATCCTAAAACAGATGTACGACGATAAAGAGCTTCCCGTGTGTAAAGTCTTTCTTGATTCTCCTATGGCGATTCGCGCAACGAATCTTTATAATAAATATCATCAAGAACTTAGCAAATGCTGTAACGATTTTTTGAAACGAGACGGTACGATTTTTGAGTTTCCCTACCTGCACTACACTTTGAAACCGGAAGAATCTAAAAAGATCAACGAAGAAGATAGTTGCATTATCATAGCCGGAAGCGGAATGTGTACGGGAGGGCGCATACAGCACCATTTTAAAAATCGTATCTGGAATCCGAAAAACTGCGTCATCTTCGTCGGATATCAGGCGTACGGAACACTTGGAAGAAAGATCGTAGAGGGTGTAAAATCGATCAATGTCTATCATGAAAAGGTCAATGTAAACGCTAAAATATATACCATAAACGGTTTCTCGGCTCATGCGGATCAAAGCGAACTTTTAGAGTGGATGAAAGGCTTTGATGAGCTTGGAAAAGTTTTTCTGATTCACGGTGAGAAAGAAAAACAGGTGATTTTCAAAGAAGAGATAAAAAAGCGTATGCCAAATAGCGTACATATAGTGAAAGAGAAAGAGAAAATTTATATCTGAAAATATCACCGATTCCGAAAAAGGAGCGAAAAATGGATATTGATAAAGTAAAAGGTCTTAGCACCGAAGAAGCTAAAAAGAGGCTCGTAAAGTACGGCTTAAATGCCATAGAAGAGAGAGAAGAGAGTTGGCTTCACAGACTTTTTCGCCGTTTTTGGGGACCGATTCCGTGGATGATAGAAGTCGCCGCCGTACTTTCGGCTATGGCGAAACGGTGGGAAGATTTTACGATTATCATGATACTTCTTTTCGTAAACGCTTTCGTCGATTTTTACCAAGAATCAAAAGCTCTCAATGCCATAAAAGTTTTAAAACAAAAACTTGCAAGAAAAGCGATCGTACTTCGCGACGGACATTGGGTGGAGATAGATGCCAAAAAGTTGGTGCCCGGAGATATCGTAAAAGTCAAGATAGGCGATATTGTTCCCGCTGATTTGAAACTCTTGGGAGGAGGGGACTTTTTACAGGTAGATCAGTCCGCACTTACGGGCGAATCACTCCCCGTTCACAAAAAAGCGGGTGAAGAACTGTACGCAAATGCGGTCGTCAAACAAGGAGAGATGATCGGCGAAGTATCGGGAACCGGTAAAAATACCTATTTCGGGCGTACGGTTTCTCTTGTAGCCAAAGCCGAACGAGAAGAGCGCAGTCATTTTCAAAAGATGGTGATAAAAGTAGGTAACTTTCTTATTGTGGTAACGCTTGTTATGATTGCTATTATCATATATCATGGTATTAAAACGCAACAGCCTACTTTGGAGCTTTTGGTATTTGCTTTGGTTTTGACGATCTCGGCAATTCCCGTGGCTATGCCCGCCGTTTTGACCGTCACTATGGCAATCGGCGCTAAAGCGCTTGCCGCAAAAGAGGCGATAGTCAGTCGTTTGGCTTCTATCGAAGAGATGGCGGGAATGGATATCTTGTGTTCGGATAAAACCGGAACGCTTACCAAAAACGAGATGGAGATATCTAAACCTTATATAGTCGGTAAATATGAGATAAAAGATTTGATCATATACGCTCTTATGGCAAGCCAGAAGCAAAATCATGATCCCATAGAGAGACCTATTTTTGACTTCGCCCAAAGTCATAAATATTTTGCCGATTATAAACTCAAAAAGTTTATTCCTTTCGACCCTGTTAGAAAGCGAACCGAAGCCGTGATAGAAAATGACAAAAAGTGCGAGTTGGTCGTTACGAAAGGTGCACCTCAGGTTATCATCGAGTTAAGCGATGAGAGTGAATTTGACAAAGAGACTCTCTACAAAAAGGTCGAAGAGTTTGCAAATAACGGTTTTAGAACTCTTGGAGTCGGATATAGAAGTTGTGATGAGGATAAGTACCACTTGGTAGGTCTTATCCCTTTGTACGATCCTTTGCGAGAGGATTCGAAAGAGACTATCGAGGAAGCTTCAAATAAAGGTATCTCGATCAAAATGGTTACGGGTGACAACATCGCAGTCGCCAGATATATAGCCAAACTCCTATGCATCAAAGGGGATATCCAAGATATCAGAGAGTTAAAAGGTGAAAGCATAGGAGAATTTTTAGTGCTCGCTCAAGTTCTCTCGAAAGCTTTTACAAAAGTTTTAAAACCGGCTACTTCCAAAGAGGAGATAGAAAAACTCACGACAAAAATCGTAAAAGAGGTGGAAAAAGAGCTTTACAACACTCCTCTTCCAAAAGGCTCGGTTAAAAAACATGAATCCGAAATTATCGCCATGATAGAAGAAGCGGGCGGTTTTGCTCAAGTCTATCCCGAAGACAAATATTTCATAGTTGACGAACTTCAAAAAGCGGATCATATCGTGGGTATGACGGGAGACGGAGTCAACGACGCTCCCGCACTTAAAAAAGCCGATTGCGGTATAGCCGTTAGCGGTGCGACGGATGCCGCAAGAGCCGCTGCCGATATCGTGCTTTTGGCACCCGGACTCAAAGTGATCATAGATGCTATAAAATCGGCACGACAGATCTTTGAGAGAATGAAAAGCTATACGATTTTCAGAATCGCGGAGACTATCCGTGTGATCATTTTTATGACGCTGGCGATTGTCATTTATGATTTTTATCCCATTACGGCACTGATGATCATCATACTGGCACTTTTGAACGACATACCGATCATGACTATCGCGTACGACAATACAAAAGTTCGCCAAAATCCCGTTAGATGGGATATGAAAGAGGTTTTTATTTTAGCTTCATGGCTTGGAATCGCGGGAGTGCTCTCATCGTTTTTGCTTTTTTGGATATTGATCTCTTTGATGCATCTGCCGCTTGATTTCGTGCAGAGTGCTTTTTTTGCGAAGCTCGTAATCGCCGGACACGGTACGATATACAACACCCGTATAGACGACTGGTTTTGGAGAAAACCGTGGCCTTCTTGGACACTTTTTAACGCGACATTTTTCAGCAGGGTCGCCGGTACCGTTATCGCCGTTTACGGTTTTGGTTTGATGGAGCCTATCGGCTGGGAGTGGGCAGCGTTTATGTGGGCTTACGCTCTGATATGGTTCGTATTTAACGATGCGGTCAAGATGGCAGTACTTCGTTATTATCGT
This sequence comes from uncultured Sulfurospirillum sp., assembly GCA_964573205.1. Lineage (GTDB taxonomy): Bacteria > Campylobacterota > Campylobacteria > Campylobacterales > QNZT01 > QNZT01. The sequence continues at coordinate 8,339 of CAZNIT010000060.1, forward strand.
AAGAGATATCATGAAGATATCATCTAAGGAGGGGTTTGTGAAACGGGATGAAAATCTAAACAGAAGAGAAGCGCTTAAACTTTTAGGTATGGGAAGCGGTCTGTTGTTCGGAAGTGGGGCATCGTCCTCTGAAAATAAAGTTTTGCTATCAAGACCCGCCAGTCACAAAAAAGCTCGTATAGTAATCGCCGGAGGAGGAACGGCAGGCATGATCGCCGCCGCACGGGCAAGAAGAGCGGCGCCCAATGCGCAGATCGTTCTCATCTGTCCAAACGAAACGCATCTTTATCAAAGTGGGCAGCTTTTTGTCGCGGCGGGGCTTGAGAGGGAAGAAAAATATATGAGAAAAACGGCGGATTTGGTGCCTGATGATGTTACTTGGATTAGAGAAAAAGTGATCTCTTTTGATCCCGATCGAAATAGTCTGCAAACCCAAAAAAGCGGAAAAGTCGTATATGATCTTTTGATCGTGGCGTTGGGGGCGGAGTATGACTATGGCGCAATCGACGGACTAAGTAGCGATATGATCGGAAAAGAGGGTATTGCCAGTCTCTATTTAAATGATACGATTAAAGGTACGGCAAGAGGAGGGAGCGCTTCATACGGTCTGTTTTCTAAAATGATGCAAGATGCAAAAACCGCCAAAACGCCTTTAAAAGTACTTTTTACGGAACCGGCTTCCGCGATAAAAGGAGAAGGTACATCACTTTCGCTGCTTTTATTGTATAAGAGTTTTCTCGAAAAAGAGTTTGCCGATAAAAATGTTCATTTTACATTTGCAAAAGCGGGTAGAACTCTTCTGCCCTCGGTACCTTTTGATAAAGTGTTGAAAAAAGAGTTAAAAAAACATAAAAATATAGATACGGTATATGATCATGATTTGGTAAAGATCGATCCGGCTAAAAAAACGGCATCTTTTAAAAAAGAGGGCGATCACATAGAGATGGAGTATGATTATATTCATATCGTTCCCCCTCTAAGAGCTCCTGAAGTTGTGCGAAAATCTTTGTTGTCTGTTCAAGAGGGTGCGCAAAAGGGATGGATGCAAATCGATGAAAAAAGACTTCGCCATAAAAAGTATCGAAATGTTTTCGGTATCGGAGATGTGACCGATCTTTTAAACGCCAAAAGCGGTGCGGCGGCTCAGCATCAGGGAATTATTTTACAAGACAATATCGCCGCGGCACTCGAGGGCGAAGCTTTGGAGTATTTTTATGACGGATATACGGCTTGTGCGGTAGTAACTTCATACGGTAAAGCGTTATTGGCGGAGTACAATGAAAAAAAGCCGCTTGCGACTTTTATGCTCGATCCGTACGAACCGAGGATGCTCTGGTGGTGGCTGCAACGATACTTTATGCCGTGGGCGTATTTCAATCTTTTGATGCGCGGTATGATGTGATTTTTTAAAAAGGAGAAAAAATGGACAAACAAGAGGTAAAACTTATCGGGATAGATATCCCGTTTGTGGATTTGGTATTTTTGATGGTTAAGCTGGCTTTTGCTTCCATTCCGGCGATGATTATCGTATATTTTATGTTCGCGTTGCTTGGAATCTTTTTTGACGGATTTTTGGGTATGTTCATGATGCATCCCCATCTTCCTTAAAGAGTAAGGTATGAATTTCGATGCCCACTTAATCCAGTTTGGGTTGACTGTGGTTTTCTCTTTTTTAATCGGGCTTGAAGTCAAAACTTATAGGCAGCATATGAATGTTCAAAAGAGTAACGATTTTTTCGGTACTACACGAACACTTACATTTATAGGGGTGATGGGGTATCTATTTTATATCATAGATCCCGGGCTTTGGCTCTATATCGCCGGACTTACGGGTTATACGCTTTTGTACGCTCTTTTTTACAGAGAGAAACTCAAAGAGGGAAGAAGTAGTATTTTACTCTATCTGGTTTCGTTGCTGATTTACAGTTTCGGTCCTTTGATAGTGCTTTTTCCGTTGTGGACGGCGACACTTTTGTTTGTTATTTTGATTTTCGTATTGAACGCAAAAGGTATGATCGAGCGAGTAACGGAGAGTACCGATACGACCGAGTTTGAAACTATGGGCAAAATGGTTCTTCTTTCGGGTGTTATATTGCCGCTTTTGCCGGATCACCAGGTAAGCGAGTTCATTCCTCTGTCGCCTTTTAAGATTTGGATGGCGGTAGTGATCATTTCGGCGATCTCTTACGGCGGATATATCATTCAAAAGTACCTTTTCCCAAATCGCGGTTATTATTTAACGGGGCTTATCGGAGGACTATACTCTTCGACCGCCACTACCGTGGTGTTATCGAAAAAGATAGCGATACAAAATTCGGGTTCGGTGATAGAAGCCGGTATCGTTGCCGCAACATCGGTAATGTATCTGCGTCTAATAGTCGTAGCGGCGATTTTCAATCTCTCTATCGCGAAACTGATTTTACTCCCCTTCATTATTTTTGCGGCAATCGGATTTTTGATTTCATTTTTGTTTTTATATCATCATAAGTCTGTAACCAAAGGAGTGGCGTTTGTCGATCACAATCCTCTCGAACTAGGTACGGCACTTCTTTTTGCTTTTTTATTTGTCGTGATGATGAGTCTTACGACATATATAACGACTCATTACGGTCTGCACGGTTTGCAGATACTTTCGTTTGTGACGGGATTGACGGATATCGATCCTTTTATACTTTCACTACTGACCGGCAAATATAACATAACGCAAACGGAAATAGTTTCGGCTATTTTAATAGCGGCAGGCAGTAACAATCTCTTAAAAGGTATCTATGCGCTTTGGTTTGGCGGCATAAAAAAGAGTTTTAAGTCCGCTCTTGTCATTATGCTTTTGGGTATCGGTACTATCTTGTGGGCATTTTGGATATAAAAGAGGATATATCATGACTAAGAGCAGGGCGATTTATCTATATAGCCAAGAAGAGAGATCGGGTATGCGTATGGTCGCTATGGGAATTATGGAGATGTTAAAAACCAGAGTGCAGGATGTGGCATACTTTAAACCGGTTATCGAGACAACCGCCCAAAAAGACGACGATATCGATTTCTTTAAACGATATTTTCAATTAAAACAGCCGCGAAACAGCGCATACGGAATAACTCTGAAACAATTAAAACATTATGTTTTAGCCGATCAGGTAAATACGGCTTATGAACAGATATTAGAGCGTTTTTCACTATTGGAAAAGAAGTATGACTTTATCGTATGCGAGGGAGTCGGTCGAAGCGGCGTCGAAGTTGCGGGCGACAACAACATCGATTTTGAAATCGCCGAAAATTTATCCGCCTCTTTAGCGTATATACTCAATGTAAAAGGAATAAAAGATACCAAAGAGATACGGATTTCGGTAGATACGGTTTTAAATTTACTTAAAAAAAAGAAAGTTTCGTTATTAGGGTTATTTATAAACCGTGTCGATCGTAGCTTGTTTGAAGAGGTACGAAATCGTATCAAATCCGATGTTCCTCTTTTCATTTTACCAGAAGTAAGGGAACTTGATTGTGCAACGATTTTAGAGATTTGTGATCAAATCGGCGCAAAACTTTTAACCGATGATGCCGCGATGCTCGATAGAAGCGTTTTTCAGAGTAAAGTGGCGGCGATGATGCCGCAGCATTATCTGAAGTATTTGGAAGAGGGCGATTTGATTATCGTTCCGGGAGACAGGCATGATATAGCCGTTACGACATTTTTGGCAAATCTCTCTAAAAATTATCCCGCTATTTCGGGTATCTTGTTTACAGGCGGTATGGAGTTACCGGAGAGTATCGGCTCTTTAATTGATGGAGCCGATCTGCCCGTTTTGCCTATGATGGTAGTAGATACCCATACGCAAAGCGCGACGCTTAATGTTCAAAATGTCGTACCGAAAATAACTTTAAAAAGTAAGCGCAAGCTCTCCTTGGCGGTCGGAGTTTTTAATCGTTATGTAGATGTCAAACTTTTTGGGAGATCTCTTTCGTTAACACCGGCTAAAAGAATGACTCCGGTTCGTTTTATCTATATGCTGTATGAAAAATCACGAAAAACAAAGAAAAATATTCTTTTACCGGAAAGCGAAGATGCACGCGTTCTTCGGGCTGCCGAGATCGTTCTAAGAAGGGGGCTTTGTCGGATCACGCTACTTGGAGAACCTAAAAAAGTGAAGCAAAGAGCCGCCATATTGGGACTTGATCTAACTTCCGCAAATATCGTCGATCCTAAAACATTTCCCAATAAAGAGGAGTTTGCAAGAAAATTCTACGAGCTTCGTAAACACAAAGGCGTCATACTTCCTATGGCAAGAGAATATATGAGCCGTATAAACTATTTTGCGACGATGATGCTTTATGAGGGGTATGTTGACGGTATTGTCAGCGGTGCGACACACACGACTCGTGAAACTATAAAACCGGCTTTTGAGATTATCAAGATGCAAGAGGGAGTCGGTCTCATCTCCAGTCTCTTTTTTATGTTGTTGGAGGATAAAGTATTGGTCTATGCCGATTGCGCGGTAAATCCGGATCCAAATGCGCATGAGTTGGCGCAGATAGCGATATGCAGTGCTCAAAGTGCTAAAAGCTTCGGTATCAAGCCGAAGGTTGCGATGCTCTCTTACTCCAGTGGAAATTCCGGTGTGGGAACGGATGTGCAAAAAGTCAAAGAGGCGACTAAAATCGCTCAAAAACTAGCTCCCGATATTTTGATAGAGGGTCCTATGCAGTATGATGCGGCGATCGATCCGAAAGTCGCCGCCGCTAAAATGCCCGAAAGCAAAGTAGCCGGAGAAGCGACGGTTTTTATCTTTCCCGATCTAAATACCGGAAACAATACCTATAAAGCCGTTCAAAGAAGTGCCGATGCGGTGGCGATAGGACCTATTTTGCAGGGACTTAAAAAGCCGGTAAATGACCTTAGTCGCGGCTGTATGGTTGAAGATATCGTTTATACCGTCGCTATTACCGCTATTCAAGCGGCAAAGATCATATCATGAAGAAACTATTTGTTTTAAATTGCGGCAGCTCTTCCATCAAATACAAACTTTTTGATCTCGATGCTGATTTTGCGGTATTGGCATCAGGTATGATAGATCGTATCGGTGAGGTCGTAAAGGATTATAGCGACGGTTTTAAACTTATTGAGAAGAGTCTGAAACAAAGCGGTGCTTTAAGGGATTTTGGTGAACTTTTCGCCGCGGCTCATCGTGTTGTGCACGGTGGAGAAGTTTTTGTAAAACCTACGCCGATAGATGCGGTCGTGATAGAGAAAATAGAAGAGTTCGCTTCTTTAGCCCCTTTGCATAATCCCTTCAACATCGAAGGTATAAAAACGATGATAGATCATACTCCTTCGCTCCCTCAGGTAGCGGTATTTGATACGGCGTTTCACCAAACTATGCCCTCTTTGGCATATCGATACGCACTTCCTAATAGTTTATATACCGAAGAGGGTATTCGTCGTTTCGGATTTCATGGGATTTCACACCATTTTTTAGCTAAAGAGTGTGCCCTCTTTTTGGAGAAAAAATTAAACGAATGCAATCTTATTACGATTCACCTAGGCGGCGGAGCGAGTATCACCGCAATTAAAAACGGAAAGAGTGAAGAGACTTCGATGGGATTCACTCCTCTTGAAGGTTTGATGATGGCAACTAGAAGCGGAGATATTGATCCCGGCATAGTGCTTTATCTGTTGCAAAGTCTGGGCAAAAGTGCGAAAGAGGTTGATCGGATGTTAAATCATGAAAGCGGATTTAGAGGATTGTGCGCAAAAGATGATATGCGGGAGATCCTAGCGATGAGAGAAAAAGGGGATAGGGATGCGGACTTTGCATTTTCTCTCTTTTGTCGTCGGATCAAAAAATATATCGGTGCATATAGTGCGATTCTCGGCAGAGTTGACGCTATCGTATTTTCCGGAGGAATCGGAGCAAACGCTAAAGAGGTAAGAGCCGTAGTATGCGAGGGGCTGGAAAATTTAGGGATTATTTTGGATTTGAAAAAGAATGAACGGGATGTAACGGGCGCGTGTGGACTGCACCGCAAAGACAGCTCGGTAAAAGTCGTGGCGATGCAAACCGATGAAGAGTTGGAAATCGCACGACAGAGCAAAATAATATTAGAGGAATAGATTATGCAAAAACATATATCCGAGGTTAGAAGCAAAGATCCGTCAGCTAATATCGCATTACCGCAACTTCCCCGTCAGATAAAAGGTCTGGGGGAGATAGCTCTAAATCTTTGGTGGAGTTGGAATCCAAAAGGCAAAAATCTCTTTAAATTGCTTAATCCGTATCTATGGAAAGAGAGTGGACATAATCCTATCGCTATGTTGAAAAAGCTCTCCGCAAAAGAGCTTGAAGCACTCTGCAAGGAGGAGCATTTTATGAGAGAGTTTCATTTTGTGTATGCTCTGTTTAAAAGTTACATGAGTGATAAAACATATTACAGTGAAGAAGAACCGCTGCCGGTTGCTTACTTTTGTGCTGAGTTCGGGCTTCATCATTCTGTACCGATCTATTCGGGAGGGCTCGGTTTTTTGGCGGGGGATATCCTCAAAGAATCAAGCGATATGGGACTTCCTATGGTTGGGATCGGCTTTATGTATCCTCAGGGATATGTCCGTCAGACGATAGGGAGTGACGGATGGCAAAACGGTACAAATGAGCCGATCGATCAGGATGTAGCTCCGATTGAGAGGGTTTTGGATAACAACGGTGATCAGATGATATTACAGGTACCGTTTATCGATCCGCCGGTTTTTATCTCCGTTTGGAAGATAAATGTCGGGCGGGTAACACTCTATCTTCTGGATACGGATATAGAGAAAAACGATCCTTGGGACAGACAGATCAGTTCTCGTTTATATACTCCCGATATGGATCAGCGTTTGCGCCAGCAGATAGTTTTAGGCATCGGCGGGTACAGAGTGCTTGAAGTGCTTGGGATCGAATACTCCATACTCCATCTAAACGAAGGTCATCCCTCTTTTGCGCTTTTTGAAAGGGTTCGTTACTTTATGGAGAAAGAGGGACTTAGTTTGGATGAAGCGGTACAAGGTGTTCAAAAAACTTCGATCTTTACAACCCATACCCCTTTGCAGGCGGCAACCGATGTTTATGATTTTGATGCGATCAGTAAAAATTTCAAAGATTATTGGAAGCGTCTTGGAATGGATAAAGAAAGATTTATGCAGTTTGGAATCAACCCTGACGCACCGGCAAACGGTTTTAATATGACTGTTTTAGGGCTTAAAATGTGCCGTAACGCAAATGCCGTGAGTAAAAAGCACGGTGAGGTAACCAAAGAGATATGGAAGAGTCTCTTTTCGGATGAAAAGAGTGATCGGGTTGCGATAGATTATGTTACAAACGGTGTTCACCTGCCTACCTGGCTTGGTGACGAACTGTTTGAAGCACTTGATAAAACGCTTGGCGAAGAGTGGCTTCAGATGCAGGATATCCCTGATATTTGGGAGCGTATAGCCGAGCTTGAGGATAGTTTCATCTGGAATATGCATCGTACATATAAAGTGCGTATGGTTAATTTTATTCGTGAGAGGGTGAGGCGTAAATGGTCGAGGGAGGGAATCGATCCGCTGGTAGCTATGGCGGAAGGAGTGATGCTCGATCCGGATGTTTTAACTATAGGCTTTGCAAGACGAATGACCGAGTATAAACGACCCGATCTGATACTGAAAGATTTGGATCGTTTGGAAAAGATCATAAATAACTATGCTCGACCGGTGCAGATCATCTTTGCGGGTAAAGCTCATCCGTCCGATAATCCCGGTAAAAAGATGTTACAGCGTATTTTTAAGATAGCGCAGGATCCTAGATTTTGCGGGCGCATCGCTTTTGTGGAGGATTATGGTGAGGATGTCGCCAAATATCTTGTCAGGGGAGTGGATGTATGGCTAAATACTCCCAAAATTCCTATGGAAGCCTGTGGAACAAGCGGAATGAAAGCGGCGGTTAACGGTACTTTGCACTTTTCGGTACTTGACGGTTGGTGGCCGGAAGGTTTTAACTCTAAAAACGGCTGGTCCATAGGAACGCAGATATCCGACGATGCGGCGGATGCGGCTTTTATTTACGATATTTTGGAAAAAGAGATAGTACCGCTTTTTTATGATTTTGGTGACGGGGATTTTTCAAAGCGTTGGGTTACAAAGATGAGAGAATCCATAAAAACCGTAGCGCCGCATTTTAGCGCCCGACGGATGATGAAGGATTATTTGAGCAAATTTTACATACCGATTTCCAAAACGGTACAACTTGAAAAAGATAAAAAAAAGGAGGAAAATCATGAAAAAAAGAGTAGCGATTAACGGACTTGGAAGGATAGGAAATCAGGTTTTAAGACACTATATTCACTCCGCACCCGAAAACTTCGAGATCGTGGCGGCAAATACTTCAAGTGTGGAAGATGCGGCATATCTTCTAAAATACGATTCTGTTCACGGACGGGCTGATTTTGAGATAGAGACAAAGGGTAATGAGAAGTTAATAGTTGATTCTAAAGAGATATCCATAGTCTCTTCTCACAATCCTCTGGATCTGCCGTGGAGAGATCTTGAGATAGATATCGTTTTAGAGTGTACCGGGCACTTTACCGAAGGAAGCGCGGCCGCGGGGCATATTCATTCGGGAGCGAAAAAAGTGATTATCTCCGCTCCGGGTAAAAACATCGATAAAACGATCGTACTGGGAGTAAATGAAAACGAATACGATCCCTTTGCTCACCATATAATATCCAATGCCTCATGTACAACTAACTCTTTAGCTCCGGTGATGAAGGTTTTGGAAAAACATTTCGGTGTGGAAAATGCGATGATCACAACAACTCATGCCTACACATCGACACAGATGACGGTGGACAAACGCTCCAAAAAAAGAAGAAGAGGACGAGCTGCGGCCGTAAATATCATTCCCACTACGACAGGAGCCGCCGTGGCGACGACGGAGGTCATCCCGGCTCTTAAAGGAAAAATGGAAGCGATGGCTCTTCGCGTACCGGTGCCTGACGGAGCTATAACGGAAGTTGTCGCTTTGCTGAAACGGGATATCAGCGTCGAGGAGGTCAACAGAGTTTTTATGGCTGAAGCGCAGACGGAACTCAAAGGGATTTTGGATTTTACGACGGATGAAATCGTATCCAGCGACATACTGGGAAATCTTCACTCATGCATCATCGACGGGCTTAGTACATCGGTAGTGGGAAATCGTCTGCTTAAGGTTATGGCATGGTATGACAACGAATACGGATATTCCAAAAGGCTGGTTGAGCTGAGTGATTTTGTAGCGAAAAAGATGCGTTGAGCGGAAAAGACGAGGTAAGATCAAGGTTCGTCTTTTTTTGAAACTAAATTGAGAATCGACATGACTTCTTGTTTGATGTGTTCAACCTCTCCTATCTGTTTCACTATGATCCGTTTGGTTACGAGTCTTAGCATGATCTCTATTGTGAAAGCTAGAGCGAATGCGCCTATTATGTAGTATCCGATCATAGGCATATCTTTACTGGTATAATATAAAGTAAGAGCCGCAATAGCGAACATACCTACAACAGCGCCTAAAACCAGCGGAGGTTTCGCTCCGGTCTCTTTTATATGTAGAAGATGTCCGGTATGAGTGATACCTTGAATGATCAAAACTACTAATGCCGCTATTGTGGTAACTTCGGCTAAATTTAAAAAGAGGATCATTGGAATTATTAAAATACCGCTTATTATCAATCCCTCAAATGAGTTATATACATTATAGGTATAGACTTCAGGAAGGTCTCCTTCTTTAGCCATAGTATAACTAATTTCAGTCGCGGCATAGAGTGTAGCGTTTATTGCCGAAGCGGTTGCCAAAAGAGCGGTAGCCGCCATGATTTTAAATCCCAATTCACCGAAAATCGGTTTAGCCGCTTCCGCCAACGCGTAATCTTTGGTTTTGATAACCTCTTCTAACGATAAATTACCTAAAACGGCAATACTTGTAAGTATATAAAGACCTGCCACCAGTAAAATGGTGATGATCATTGCCTTCATCATCGTTTTTGAAGGATTTTGCATATCTTCTACGGTATTGGTAATGACACTAAATCCCTGATATGCAAAAAATGTCAAACCGACGGCAAAAAGCATATTTTTAAAAGGAGGCATATCGACAACTCCTAAAAGTTCCGGTTTTATATAAAAAAGTGACACAACGGTAAAAAAGAGTAAAATCGATATTTTTATCGTAACGATAATATTTTCGGACTTTGCTACAACCGCGGCACCTATAAGGTTAATTAAAATAAATACTACTACGATACCCGTTGCAAATATATCGCCGTACTGATCACCGCTTTGCGTGAATGTTGCGGCATATGTACCGAACGATTTTGCAACTGCTGCGATAGCGATAAGTTGAGAGAAGTAAAAAAGCACTCCCGCGCTTCCGGAAAAAACGCCTTCACCAAATGTCTGTACCAGATACTCTACGATACCTCCTCTTGAGGGGTATCGAAGAGCAAGTTTCGCCAGAGAGTAACCGCTCAAAAGAGCGGCGACGGCACCAAAAACAAAAGAGAGCCATACCAGATTTCCGGCTATCGCTCCCGCTTGTCCGATGACGATAAAGATTCCCGCACCGACCATCGAACCGATTCCGAGCGTTACCGCGCTTAAGGTATTGAACGCTTTTTTACTCTCTTTCATTTTATTCCTTATTTAACGGTTTTTCGGCTATCTTGTTTTGCTTCTTCTTTAAAAAGAGTTTTCTCCTTAAGTGCCTTTTCATACTCTTTTTGCTCAAATGCGTTTACTCTCTCTTGCGCATTATTCCTTGTGACATCTTTTCGAGTCTCTCCCAGTAACTTTTTAAAACTCTCTTTAATGTGTTCATACAGTTTTTCAACGGCATTTTTGCCTTTAATCTCTTTTTGAATCGCTTTTATCTCTTTTTCGATCGCTTTATATGAAGATGCATGTTTTTTGGTATATCCTAGAAGTACCGCTTTTTCGAGCTCCTCTTGTGCCATTTTTAAGAATGCGGAGGCTTCTTTCTTTTTTGATTTATCCAATTTCGAAGCCGCGGTTACAAGATCTTGTGCCATTAAAAGCGGTAAAGGTATGACTACGGTGTCGCTAACCATCAAATGAAGAGCCGATATCAAAATACCGGCCGCTTTTTCTTTGTCTCCTTTTTCAAGCGCCGCCGCCGCTTTTTTCGTAGCAACGGGATAAAGATCCATAGGAATGAATTCGGTATTTATAACCATCTCATCTTGTAAGGGCAGTAAAATTTCTCTTGCTGCTTGTGTATCATGATCTTTTAGGAGAGAAATAGTTGTTTTTATCCTTCTTTTTATCGTCGATATATCCGCACCCAAAGCGTTTATCGTTATTTCGTTCGCTACTGGTACTAGTTTGAGGTTCGGATCCTCTTTTAGCGCCGCATCAAAAGAGCTTGTAGCTTTTTTCAAAGCGTCTTTTGCGGCGGTGATATCATCTTTTTTGATCGCGGCTATGGCAAATACGGTTTGATTAAGAGCGCTGACAATATCTTTTGGCGCTTGTTTAAAGTTTTGTTTATGATGTGCGGCTTCTTTGGAAACGCTATGGCGTATCATCTTGGTTTTATCGCTAAGTGCTTCACTTTTGAATTTGGAAGTATCCATCTTCGTTTCAAAAAGTAATTTTTCCCGCGACTCTTCAACTTTTGCTTTTGCTGCGGCTTCCGCCTTTACGGATCCGGTGCTTAAAGCTTTGGAAGCTTCATCGGCAACGCTATCTTTGAGAGCGTCTGCTTGAAGTGTTGAAAGTGCCAATACTCCGGCAACTATAGTAGATAATAAAAATACTTTTCTCATGATTTATCCTTTTTTTAAATTTTTGAGATAGGCAATTTTATATCAAATAATTTATTTTTTCTGTTTGCTAACTAACAAAACGATTCAATTTCTCATAAATCGGTGTTTAGATAACTCTCTTTGTGTTAGCTGACAAACAGAACGGGCAAATACAATTGAGATATACTTTCATTATATAATGCGAGCTTCGCTCAAAAGGTTTAGATTTCTGCCATGCAAATGGCAAGCTTCAGCGCCAAAGCGGCGTGAGCGTAGGTGTATTGGGCTTCGCTCAATACACCGTAATTAAAATAAAAAAGGAAAAAAATGGTGGAGTTTTTTAAAAAAGCGATGGATTGGGTACTTCAAAAAGAACAAGAAGCTGCAAGAAATTGCAAAATAGACATAGCCGATGTCGATAAGCAGATCGAGTATGTAGAGAGTAAAAGAGATAAACTCAAAAAAGAGTGCGAAGAGAATTTATCCGAATTCGAGCATATTTTAAATCGATTACATGCAATCAAGGCGGCCGAGTTAAAGTGTGATAGAAAATAATCCAAAAGGAGTCTGCGATGAGTGGAACATATGTTAAATGGTTTAGAGAAATCAGTATGGAAGATGTGCCTGAAGTCGGAGGGAAAAACGCTTCTTTAGGTGAGATGTATCAAACTCTTACATCCGAAGGGGTTTTGGTTCCAAACGGTTTTGCCGTAACGGCTTTGGCGTATAAACATGTATTGGATTTCAATAACGCTTGGGATAAGCTGCATACTCTTTTGGACGGCTTGGATCCCGATGATGTGAAAGAGCTTCAAAAAAGAGGAGCGGCTTGTAGAAAAATCATTCAAGATTGTAAGTTGCCCGAAGATTTAAAAACCGAAATTTTACTTGGATTTAAAAAGTTAAAAGAGGAGTATGGAGAAAATCTTTCGTTAGCGGTACGCTCTTCCGCAACCGCCGAGGATTCTCCGGAAGCTTCTTTTGCCGGACAAAACGATACTTATCTTAATATTACAACGCAAGAGGCTCTTTTAGATGCGTACAAACGGTGTCTTGCCTCGAATTTTACAGATCGATCTATCCACTATAAGCATGACCATGGGTTTGATTTTTTGAAAGTATATCTATCCGTCGTCGTTATGAAAATGGTTCGATCGGATCTTGCCGCAAGCGGTGTTATGTTCAGTATCGATACGGAAACCGGTTTTCGTGATGTTGTTTTTATAAATGCCGCATGGGGACTTGGGGAAAATGTCGTACAAGGAACGATAGATCCGGATAGTTTTTATATTCACAAGCCGACATTCAAAGAAGGTTTTCGTACGGTTTTAAAGCGCCGGCTTGGTAAGAAATCTTTGAAGATGGTTTTTACCGATACTCTAAATACCGACAATATAGCTGTTGAATATACAAAAAATATAAATACGACCGATGATGAACGAAAACATTTTTGTATTACCGACGAAGATGCCATGATTTTGGCCGATTATGCCATAAAAGTAGAAAATCACTACTCTAAAAAAGCGGGTTTTGATAAACCTATGGATATGGAGTGGGCAAAAGACGGAAACGACGGCAAACTCTATATGGTTCAAGCACGCCCGGAGACGGTCGAGTCACAAAAAAAAGGCTCTATTTTGGAGATGTATCGCCTTAAAGAAAACGGTAAGGTTATCACAAAGGGTAGAGCGGTAGGTACGAAGATCGGAGCGGGTAGGGTTCATATCATAAAAGATGTGAAAAATCTTAGCGATTTTAAACCCGGCGAGGTGTTGGTTGCAGATACCACTACGCCCGATTGGGAGCCCGTTATGAAGACGGCCGCCGCCATCGTCACGAATAGAGGCGGTAGAACTTGTCATGCGGCTATCGTCTCAAGAGAGCTCGGTATTCCCGCGGTTGTCGGAGCCGATAACGCTACGGAAGTGTTAAAAGATGAAAATGAAGTTACGGTTAGTTGTGCACAGGGAGAGAGCGGGTATGTGTATGAGGGGATATTGGATTTTGAAGTTATAAAAACGGATCTTAGTTCTTTGCCGAAAACCAAGACAAAAATTTTGATGAATCTAGGTAATCCGGATATCGCTTTTTCACTTTCGTCTTTGCCGGTTGACGGTATCGGGTTGGCTAGGATGGAGTTTATTATCAATGAATATATAAAAGCTCATCCTATGGCGTTGATTCATCCCGAAAAAGTGGATAAAAATACGAAAAAAGAGTTGGAAGATCTAAGCTTCGCATATGACGATGCGGAGGATTTTTTTGTTAAAACTCTCAGTGAGGGAGTGGGTGCTATCGCGGCGTCGGTTTATCCCAAAGAGTGTGTGGTTCGAATGAGCGATTTTAAATCGAACGAATACGCGACTCTTCTTGGCGGAAAGTTTTTCGAGCCAAAAGAGGATAATCCTATGATCGGTTTTCGAGGTGCGGCTCGTTATACCCATAGCGCTTACGAAGAGGGATTCGCACTGGAGTGTAAAGCTATGAAACGGGTTCGCGAAGAGATGGGTTTTAGAAATGTAGTTTTAATGATCCCGTTTTGCCGGCGTGTTGACGAGGGTAAAAAAGTGGTGGAAACGATGGCGAAATACGGTCTTAAAAGAGGTGAAAACGGTTTGAAAATTTATGTAATGTGCGAGATTCCCAACAATGTCATTCAAATCGATGCCTTTAGCGAGATATTTGACGGTTTTAGTATAGGTTCAAATGATCTTACACAGCTTACTTTAGGAGTGGATCGCGATAGCGAAATAGTCTCTTTCGATTATGATGAAAGAGATCCGGGCGTCTTGAAGATGATCGAAATGGCGATAAAGGGAGCAAAAAGAAATAATAGGCACAGCGGTATTTGCGGTCAAGCTCCTTCCGATTATCCGGAAGTGGCGGAGTTTTTAGTGAAGCTTGGCATCGACTCTATAAGTCTTAATCCCGATAGTGTTTTAAAGACGATCAGAGATGTTGTGAAATTGGAAAAAGAGTTGGGGATTTTAGGGTTGTAGAGGAGATTTTTTTGCACTTGGATGAAGATTAAAAGGGTTTAATAGTTTTATTTTGTTAATAAAATATTACCGATTTTATGGGATAATTTAAATATATTAAATTTAGGAGAAAACCATGGTTAAAATAAGTCCAAAAGGGGTAAAAGCATGGGTAACATTTTCATTCAAGCCACAAGAGAGTGTTTCTTGCGTCGCGATCGCAGGTGACTGGAACGGATGGGAACCCGAAGAGATGAAGCGGAAAAAAGATGGTTCGTTTTACCTTAGAAAATATCTTTTGACGGGGCAAAATTATCAATTTCGCTATTTGCTCGATGATAAAGCATGGGCGAATGATCCCAATGCACCGAAACTTCATAATCCTTTTGGCAGTGAAAATTCTCTGCTTCAGCTTGAAGGAGTTTTCGTTTAGGAGAATGTGAAGGCTGTTTATAGGAGTGTGAATTGAAATAGAATAGAAAGGAAGCTTATGAAC
>CAZNIT010000061.1:0-3545 GCA_964573205.1 uncultured Sulfurospirillum sp.
CCGGTTACCATGACATTTCCTTTGACTGCGACGGCATATATTCTAGAGTTGTGGCCGGGTAACAGGTGGGGTTTGTTTTGCGTATCTAAAAGTGAAAAAGCGCCGTTCCAGTCTCCTATGCCAAGAAGATCTTTTTTATAAAAAAGAGATTTCGGATGCTGTTTGAAAGAGTCTATCTTTTCGTAAATACGGCCATCCTCATCGGCCAAACATAGTGTTTTGTTATGTACGATAAAGAGTTTTTGATTGTCAGGCGTACTACCGACGGTATAAATTTTGCCTTTAATGTCCACCGTTACGGTTTGAACGGTTTTGATAAGGTTGGCCGTTACTTCTGAAACTTCTACTTTTGCCGGAAAGGAATAGAGTAGATATAGTCGATTATTGTTATAAACCATCGTGCTGAGCTTTTTATCGTTTTTAATTGTGGCAATATCGGTAATTTTGATATTATCAATGTTGCACCGATATACCCCCTCAGCCGTATACACAAAGAGAGCATGTCCGACAAACGCGATCGATGTGACATTTTTGGCCGCTGATGCGATCTTTTTAACTTGAATGATCTTTTTTGAAGTTATATCGAAAACGATGATTTCACCTTCTCGTGTTCCAATATATAAAATGGTTCGATTGGGATGAAGAGATAGCGAGCGGAAGCGATAGTGGGAGGTTTCAAAAAGTGTTTCTTTTGTTTGATTTACGGTATCATAGCTGATAATTTTTCCCAGCCGTTCAACGATAATAAGCGTATGGCCGTTAAGCCATTCGTAACCGTATAGTACCGCACCTTTTTCATAAAGCGGTATGGCGGATTTGCCGTCTTTGATGTTTCGAAAGACAACGAGACCGTCATCACCGAGAGAGACGAATTTACGATTCGGCGTTATGCCTACTTGCCAAATACCGGATTCGTGCAATTTATCTTTAAATATGAGGGGCGTGTAGGGGTAACATTGTAAAATGCCTCCCAATCGATCGATATATTTTTTGGCATCTCTTTTTGTAAAATCAAGAAAACTCAATGCGATGTACGCACTTAAATGTGCCTTGGCGAGATTTTTTTCGCGCAAAAATTCGAATGCATATCTATAAAAAAACAGACCGATATTGTGTTTTGAGTTTTTGAGCTCTTCGTTTGCCAAACGGTTTGCTTTAGATGCTTGAAGCCATTCGTAGGAACTGAACATGCCGCCGAAAAAAATCAGCCCTATAGATGATTGGATAAAAAACCTTCGTTGTTTTTTGAGTTTTTGGCGATGTTTTTCGCTAAATGTAATATAGCTTTTGAGAGGTTCTTGAAAATTTTGGCGATACTTTAGTGCTAAATCCAAAGGAAGACCGTGTAAAAGGGCGTTATCTTTTTCTCGTTTCGGAGCTTTATACCAATCTGTGTAATAGCTTTTAATTCTTTCTTGAACGATTAAAAACTCTCTTTCATCGTCTATCCAGGACTTCAATCGTTTCCAGTGTAAAAAAACCGCTTCATGCGCCACTTCTACGTAGGTGCCGTTGGAGATCAACAAGCGTTTTGCAATGAGCGCTTCAATGGCGAATTTGGCCTTTTTCGGAAGGATATCGATGTTGGCTTTTTGTTTGAGTGTACGGTTTTCTTTTTCATCAAAGTAAAGTAGATGGGTAATAAACGTGTTTTTTAAGGCTTCCAGTTCCTCTTCGCTTAAGGAATCGATCGCCGATTCGGCCAGTGCTTCAATGCGGTGAAACAGTGCGCCGGGATGATGGTCACTTGCTTTGAAAATGCCGCCTTCAGTTTGGAAAAGTTCATGAAGATACAGCGAAAGGAGCGGAAGTGCTTCGATCTGTTCGCGCATGTCGGCTTTAACGGCATCTATGAATCCTTCTTCTATGGACATATGTTCAACCAGACCGTATTTTGCCGGACCGCGAATGATGTCGTCGATGGAACGTATATCAACGGAAGGTAAAAGTTTTGCGATCATTTTTGTTTGCCAAAAGTGATCGTCGTCATAAGGTTCTTTTTGGAGTTGATCCATATACTCGGTACGGATGGTTAATATAATGAAACATCCGTCAATGTCGAGTATGTGTCGTATGACATTGAAAAAATCATCGTTTGCTTCGCGATGGCGGTAGGCTTCTTCAAACTGATCGATACTCAGTAAAAGATGTTGTTTTCCATAAGCCATACGCAATTGTCGTAAAAGATCGTTTAACGTGCTCTTGTCACAAACGGCATCTCGCATTTGGGATAGGTTGAAACCGCGGTAAGAGGTGAGTAAGTCGGATCGTGACGTTTTGCAAGCGAGAATTTTTTGAAAAAGTGTTTCGCAGAGATTGGTTAGCGGATCTTCACCGGGTCGAAACGTATCAAGTACCAGCCAGGACTGGAAGCTTTTTTGAAAACCGCTGAAACGCATCCATGCCAAAACACCGGCTTTCATGAAGGAGGATTTGCCAACGCCTGAAAAACCGTGAATGACATAAAGATTTTTATCATCTGTCTGCGATGCCCGAGTTTCAAAAAAGTTAAGCGTCTCGTCACTTTCTTTATCCCGGCCGAAATATACCGCTGCATCTTTTTCCATATATCCGGAAAGTTCTTTATATGGGTTGTTTCCTTGAAAACCGTAAGCCTGTCGTTTATATTCGTCGAAACGGATGTATGTATCAAGGCTATGAAGAAGTTTACGTATGGCGTTTTTCCCGTTAATACTGAAATCAGCATAGGTGTTTGATCCGATTTGCTTTTCTATAAATGATTTTAGGTCTTCATTTGATTCGAGTGAGTCGAGAACGACAGGTAAGATGGGTTTATTGAAATAACGGGCCAGACGAAATTCGTCTTGACAATAATCGCTTTTTAGCCATGCTTTGGAAAGGCAAATGATAATGACGGAGGATTGGTCGATATGTTTTTGAAGTTCGATATAAAAATCATGTCCGACGGTTGTTCCGTCTTTAGGATGCGATGATAAAAAGATGTGAATACCGTATGTTTCTTCGATTTGTGCTTTCAGTTTGTCGGCGAAAGCTTGGTTTTTACCTCTATACGATATAAAAACGAAGTACCCCATCTCCTCCCCTCGCTTTTTACTTGCTATATTGTATCGCAAGCGCTTTAACCTGTGCAACTATGATTTCAAAGGGAGTGTTCAAATTTCTGTGTCACCTGAAGTAGAATAACACAGACAAAAAAGGAGTGACACTATGAAAGAGTTTAATTTCGATGAAGCTCTGGAGATGCTCAGGTAGGGATATCCCATGGATGGCAAAGACGAAGCATCCGCCCCCTTGATTAAAAGCTGGCCAAAGCAGCCCCAGAGGCTAAGATAGCCAGATCCAAGCTATGCAACTTTCAAATTTTGTGCATGGGTGATTACTATATCACCCTTTCTCTGAAGTATAAAGTAACCTTGCTCTTCCGCTCTTTTTATGAGTTCGTTTGTTGCAAAAAATGTAGCTATACCTGCATATACTCTATAATCCCTATATTGTGGTAGATTTTTCAACTCCTCTATCTTCCTTGGTAGC
This sequence comes from uncultured Sulfurospirillum sp., assembly GCA_964573205.1. GTDB lineage: Bacteria > Campylobacterota > Campylobacteria > Campylobacterales > QNZT01 > QNZT01. The sequence goes on from CAZNIT010000061.1 coordinate 3,514, forward strand.
TTTTCCAGATCTTTTATATGAGCTTTATATTT
>CAZNIT010000062.1:0-4153 GCA_964573205.1 uncultured Sulfurospirillum sp.
GTAAACGGCGCGACAGAGGTCTTGACGTTTCAAATCCCATAGGGATTGGTTCATGATCCTACTCTTAATAATCCCATCTACTTCAAGCTCTCGTTTCAAATCCCATAGGGATTGGTTCATGATAGCAAAAAAATACCTAAAATTAGGCATTTTTCACACTTTTTTCCTCCAATATCTTTAGAAAAACTAGCTTAATATAATTATTGCTATATACAAAAAGCCCTTCAATGCGTTGTACTAAAAAACTTAAAAACAGCTTTTATGAGACAAAAGGTTCATATTCTACATATTCGCAAACGCTTTTTTTAAGTTGATTTACTTCTCGTCTTATTACCTGTCTCCAAGTGAGCTTTTGCTTACCGATAGTGATTTGCTCAGTAAGTTTACCTATCATCTTGAGCTCTATTTTTTTGACGGCTTCATTGCTAAAGCGTATTCTTCCGCTATCGGTAATAAAATCTTTTGCGGTAATCTCGTTTTTATTAAGCATAGTAAATATAAGATTGTCACCGATTATCGGTTTAAATATCTCGGCGATATCCAGATGCAAACTCAAACTCCGATAGTTGGGTTCATGCAAAAAGCCGATTCTAGGATCTAATTCGGTTTTATATATTTCACTCAAAACAACATTATAGATACGAGTATTGATATAAGAAATAAAACTGTTCAATTTATCGGTAGGCGGGCGTTTACTTCTAAGGGTGAACTTGAAACTTCTTTGATTTTTAATGATATTATTCCACATTTGATAATAGTTTTTTTTAAATGCGCCTTCCGTTGCCATCACCTCCGAAATGCTCCTTGTGTTCGCAAGTGCTTCAAGGTACTCGTTCGTATCAAACTTCAAATCATAACGCTTGCAATTAGCCGCACCGTTCAAGATATGTCCCTTTGTAATCTGCTTGGCTATATAAAGACGGTGCGTGTCGTCATCAAAAGCGCGCAACTGCTGTAATAGTACAAAACCGCTCTTGTTGACCGAATTGGATGTATTTGGGAAAAAACTGCCGCGAAAACTCTGATAATGGCTAAAAAAATGCAATACGATGTTGTTATTCGCTATAAACGCCATCGTAAAACTGTCTATATCTACTTTACCCAAAATATAGATTTCATCGATCGCGTTGATTGGAAGTATTTTAGTACCGATCACTTCGTCATCTTCATCATACCGGTCAAAGTAGAGATTGTTATCTTGTCTTCTCACTCTTCCAGTATTCATTAGAAAATGGGTTCTATCCGTCTTTTGCATAACTCTATCCTAACTAAACAATGTCTCGTTTTTATCCACACCTATAACGATGCGTTTGGTGTAATTTAGTCTGGTCGATTCGTAAATGACGATAGAGTCCAGTTCTTTTTGCGCTTGCTTTTTCAAGTAAGCTTTGAGCTTTTTAAGATCACTCTCTCGTATCTCGCCCTCAAAAACGGAAAACTGCACACGAGAGAGATACTTCTCCACCGCTTTACGAATGCGACGAGAGTTATCTTTCTCTTTGAGAGATCTATCGGCAATGTCATAAAACAAAATCACATACATACTTACACCCTAAAAACAATAATCTCTATAACCGCAGTTTTTACAAAAGCGATTTTTCTCAAACGGCGGAGCTTTGGGAGTGTTCAAAAACTCCGAAATCTCCGCTATCAACTCATCGATCTTTTTTAAATTCTCTTCATTTCCTTCGACATATATTACCTTTTTGCCACTGATGACTTTGCCGTTTATCTCCTTTAGTTTTAAAGAAGTTTTAAGCTGATACATATAAAAAAGAAGTTGCATTTTAGCGGCATCCGGATTTTTCATACTCTTTTTATACTCCGTGATGAGATAATGACCTCTTTGTTTGCCTATCTTGTCAAACTTTAGATGCGAAAAAGGAAAGTTTTGTAACTGCTCCTCTTTTATCTGTGAAAGTGCTTTTCCCATCAAGATATTTTCATCCCATTGGTCTGCATGGATACGGCGAGAATAAAGCCACGCTTCTCTTTTGCAGGTTGTATAGTAGTTTATGAGAGTTCCTGTGATGAGAGAGGAGTCAAACATAGTGAAACCTACACTGTGCGATTATCAGACAATCTCCATCTATCTTATAAACTAAACGATGTTCATTGGTAATACGACGCGAATAATAACCTGAAAAATTGCCTTTAAGCATCTCCGATTTTCCCAAGCCTTGATTGTCATCCGGATTTCTGACGATATCTTTGATGAGAAGATTGACTCTTTTTAAGAGATTTTTATTTGTCTGTCGCCAATATAGATAATCCTCCCAGGCATCATCAGAAAAAGCAACTATCATTTTTCGATAAGTTCTCTCTCGTTAAACCTCCCCTCTTCTATCTGCTGGATAGATCTTAAGAGTCGCTCTCTGTTCGCAGGTGTGGAGAGTAGATAAAGCGTCTCTTTCATGGAGTGATACTCATCGGCGGATATAAGCATCGCTTTTGTATTGTTTTTTGTAGTAATTAAATACTCTTCAAAGTTTTCATCAACATCGTCGATTAAGGATTTTAGATTGTTTCTTGCGTGTGAATAGTTTATGGCTTGCATATATCTCCCTTCTTCTAATATATGGATAATTATAGCTTATTGACAAGATATTGTCAATAAGCTATAACGAGTACCATTGCTTATGTGTATAAGTTTCTCATATTTTCAAACAGATCCGGATGCTTTTAAAAAAACTTCACCGCTCTTTTCGTATGATGATGGCTAGATTTGGTGAAGGTTGAAACTTCTTTAATCCATTGCGAAACAACTCTTTTCATCATCAATAAGAAATCCACTCTCACTAGTGTAAATTCCTTCAATCTCTTGAATATAATAAATACCAAATATATCACTAAAACAGAGTTCAAAACCTAATGCTCTTAAATCTTTCTCTTTGATATTGAGCACATAAGTTTGAAATTTTTTGATAATTTTCTCTTTCTCCCTTTTTTTCTCATAAAGTTTTAAATCTTTTGTTTTTTCAAAAAAGTTATATTCGTATATCTTCAAATCAACTCCCAATGCTACTGATTTGATAAAATCCGATTCTAAACCAAAAGCGTCATGATTTTTTTTGGAGATACAATCAAAACAGAAATTTTCTATATCTTTTATGATACCGCTATCTCCTTTGTTATCATCAAGAGCCTGAAAGTAGTTTTCAACATAATATAAAATATCTTTTTCATAAATATCATTATGTTTTAAAATATCAAAAAGATTTTTCCTGCTTTCACTAATCATCGTATCGTCATATACTTTTGTAATCGTATCAAAAATATAAATTTCACTGATGCCTTTTTTGCCCTCACGATTGACTCTTCCAGCTGTTTGGATGATAGAGCTAATAGGAGAAAACTCTCTAAAACCTACATCAAAATCCAAATCAACACCAGCTTCAATCACCTGTGTAGAGATAAGTATTTTATTTGAGACATTGTTGCTGTTTTTATCTTTGAGATTTGCAATAACATTTTTTCTATCTTCAAAAAACATATATGAGTTTAGACAATAGCTATTTTCCACCGCTTCTTTAATCTTTTTATAAAGTAATTTTGATGTTTTGATAGAGTTTACAACACATAAAACAGATTTTCCTTGATTATATTTGTCTATAATAGCTTTTGCTAAATTATCCAAATCATTGCTTTGAAAATATTTTAAAATATACCGATTTTTTTGTTCGAAGATTTCCTCTTTATTTACAAGCTCTTGTGCAACTGTTCTTTCTGTAAGAATTGGCATAGTAGCACTCATCAAAATAAAAGTTGCATTTAATTTTTTTGATAAAAGAGGAAGTATTGCTTTAAAAACTTTCCACAACTCAAACGGTATCGCTTGTACTTCATCTAAGACTATAACACTATTTTGCAGTGCTTGAAACTTTATATTGTCACTATTTTTATTTGAAAAAAGGGCGAAAAAAAGTTGGTAAAGCGTTGAGAGGATAAATGGTTCATTCCAGCTATTTAAAATAAATTTCCATCTGTCGTAATCATTCTTTTCATCACCATTTTCATCAAAAGAGACGGCATAGTGATGTTTAATAATTTCACCTTTAAAAATTGCATCAAAAACCTCATAGGTTTGATCTATGATAGAGGTAAAAGGTAAGATATATATGATTTTACTAAGCTTTCTATCGTCCTTGATTTT
>CAZNIT010000063.1:0-50297 GCA_964573205.1 uncultured Sulfurospirillum sp.
TACCATCTCCTCTACATCTATGTCATCGGGTAATTTTCCACAACGAAATCGATATCTTTATCTCCTCTTCCGCTAAGATTTACCAAGATGGACTCTTTTGGATTATCTTTGGCAAGTTTCATAGCAAAAGCTATCGCATGAGCGCTCTCGAGAGCCGGTATGATTCCCTCAAGTCTTGAGATTTTGTAAAAGGCGTCTATCGTTTCATTATCATCCGCCGTTGCGGTGATCGTTCTGCCTATGCTTTTGAGATACGCCTGTTCGGGTCCTACGGAGGGATAGTCCAGTCCGCTGGCTATGCTGTAAACGGGTGCCGGTTCGCCCTCTTTATTTTTAAGCATGATAGAGTTGAAACCATGCATCACGCCCTCATTTCCATAAGTCAAAGAGGCGGCGTTGTCACCCTCTTTTTCTCCTCTTCCCATAGGTTCAACCGCATATAGTTTAACGGGATCGTCGATAAAACCGCTGAAAATCCCCATAGCGTTACTTCCGCCGCCCACACAAGCCACGACGCAATCTGGCAATTGTCCGTTTGTCATCTGCGTAAACTGTTCCTTCGCCTCAAATCCTACCACACTTTGAAAATCCCTCACCATTTTCGGGAACGGGTGAGGTCCGACAACCGAACCGATAGCGTAAAGCGCGGTATCCGCCTGGGATATGTAGGCTTCAAAACAACTGTCAACCGCCTCTTTTAGAGTCTTTAGTCCATGAGTTACCGGTACGATTTTAGCTCCAAGTATCTGCATGCGTATGACATTTGGTTTCTCTTTTCGCATATCGACTTCACCCATATGGATTTCGCATTCGAGTCCGAAATATGCGGCCGCCGTCGCAAGCGCCACTCCATGCTGACCGGCTCCGGTTTCGGCCATGATCTTTTTCTTGCCGAGATATTTAGCCAAAAGAGCTTCGGCCATACAGTGGTTTAGTTTATGAGCGCCGGTATGATTTAGATCCTCTCTTTTAAAATATATCCGCCCTCCGCCGCAATATTCACTTAGATTTTTTGCATAATAAACAGGCGTGGGTCTGCCTTGATAATGCTTTCGGATGGATCTGAGCTCTTCCAAAAAGTCGAAAGATTTCGATAGTTTGTCGTAAGCTTCGTTTATCTCCTTAAACGCCTCTTCGAGTTGAGGAGGTATATACGATCCGCCGAATTTTCCAAAATAACCCTTTTCGTCGGGATGAGATGAGAGATAAGATTTTTCCATAAGTTCGCCTCCGTTGGTTTGATAACCGATTATACTCAAATTTGACGAAGATTGATATCAATCAAGAGAATTTATCCGTCGTTGGGCTAAAATTTTATAACTTTTACGATCTAGGATTAGGTATGAAAAAAACTTTTCTCGCGCTTCTTTTGGCATTTGCCGTCGTATCGGCACAAACTTTTCTTGAAAACACAACATGCAAACAGTGTCATCCGAAAATTTACGGCGAGTATCAAACCTCGATGCACAAAAACGCCTCGATCTATAACGATCCTATTCACAAAGCCGTCTGGGATATGCATCCGGCAAAGAAGAAAAACAACTACAAATGCGCGAAATGCCACTCGCCGGCCGATCATAAACTTTTGAAAAAAGAGACGAAACTGCACAAAAACGACATCCAACTCAAAGAGCCCGTCTCTTGCCAAAGCTGCCACAAAATCAAAAGCGTCAAATTCTCCAAAAAGGGCAACAAAAACATCTACACAGAGAAAGAGAAGACATTTTTCGCCGCGGATAAATCAAAAAAAGGGGAAAAGCTGATCTTCGAAGAAGAGAAAAAGTTTCTAGGGCTATTCAAAACTACAAAAGGTTCGCCTTATCATGACATAGACTACTCAAACGAGATCTTCTATAACGGCGACATCTGTCTTGGTTGTCATCAAAAGAAACAAAACGCCCACGGTTTTAATGTATGCGATATGGAGATCAAAAAAGATCCCTCCTCAAAACATACCTGCATAAGCTGCCATATGCCGAAAGTCAAAGGAAGCTATGTCAACCAGAAAAAAAGTAAAACCCACGCGTTTCATGGGTTGAGTGCGCTAAGAGAAGATCCGAAACTGCTTGGAAAATATATAAAACTCTCACTTCGAAAAGATAGCAAAGGATTTAAGGTGATCGTAAAAAACGAAGCCTCCCACACTCTAACGCCTCACCCTCTAAGAGAAGCGCAACTAAGAGTGATAGTGACAAGAGACGCGAAAGAGATCGAACTTGAAAGAAAAAGTTTTTTAAAGATCATAGGAACCGACGACAAACCCTCCATGCCTTGGCTCGCTACGCAGATGATAAAAGATACATCCATAAAAGCGTTTGAAAAAAGAGAGATCAAATACGACTACGATCTGAAAAAAAACGATACGATAACTTTGAAATTCGGCTATTTTCTAGTCAGAAAAAAAGCCGCCGAAAAACTCGGTATAAAAGATAAAAAATATACTAAATTCATACTTCTTACAAAAAAAAGGATAAAGATCTGAAAAACTATTTTTCATCAAAAGACGCATAATTAGGTTTGGAATCCGAGTAGGGTTAGAAGAACTTGAGAATCGGAACCTGAGCCGATGTGCGTTTATCGCACCGACGATGGAAGAAGATAGTGAACTTTTATAGTGAAGCTAAAGCAGCACTTCCGAATTTATGGAAACTACAATGGTTAGAGCAAAAGAGCATCGCAAAAAACAAAGAGCTGTACATCGGATGGCGGATATACCCACAAAAAGAACATAAAGAGCGGCTGTTTTTCGGGAAGATTATAGCCGCGATAAGTAAAAATTGTAAAAATACGAGAATTTGGGAGTAGTTAAAAGATAGTTTCGACAAAGAGAGCCTAAAAGCCCTCTTTTTTTCTATCCTCTAGTGGCTACAACCGCCGCCGCTATGTCCGCCGCCGGTAGAGCATGCGCTTACGCCCGGAGGCGTAGTAGGCTGAATAGCTTCGTTATCCACTCCGCCCTCTTCGTTGATTTTTTCTATCTCATCCCAAAGTTTTTGGGCGGCTTGTTGATATCTTTTTGCCGTTTCGCTTGAAGGTTCGTGAAATACTACGGGTTTACCGCTGTCACCACCCTCTCGTACCGCCGGTTCTATCGGAATTTCGCTAAGGACTTGAGTATTGAACTTCTCCGCCAAAGGAGTCGTCGTTCCTTTTCCGAATATATCATACTCTTTACCGCTGTCAGGACAGATAAATCCGCTCATGTTTTCGACTATTCCGGCTATGGGAATGTGTAATTTTTCAAACATATCCAAACTTCTCGTCGTATCGTCAAGCGCGACTTTTTGAGGTGTAGTCACACAAACTCCCGCAGTCACCGGTACACTTTGAGCCAATGTAAGTTGCGCATCTCCCGTTCCGGGCGGCATATCGATGACAAGTACATCAAGATCGCTCCATAAGATATCCTGTAAAAGCTGCTGAATCGCCTTCATAATCATAGCGCCCCGCCAAATGAGAGACTGCCCCTCTTCCATCAAAGAACCCATAGACATCACTTCCACGCCATGACTTAGTATGGGTTTGACTTTGTTTGAAACAACTTCCGGCTGCTCTTTTTCTATGCCCATCATTCTAGGGATGTTGGGGCCGTAAATATCCGCATCCAAAAGTCCCACTTTTTTACCCTGCATAGCCAAAGCTATGGCTAGATTTACGGTCGTTGTCGATTTCCCGACTCCCCCTTTACCGGAACTCACCATCACGAAGTTTTTAACCTGAGGAGCTATGTTTTTACCTTGAGAGCTCGATTGTTTGGGCATTTTCGGTTTTGTGATGACTATATCGATATTCGTCGCTCCAAGAAGCTGCAACTTTTTGGTTATGTCATCTCTTAGCTGCTGCTCCACCTCCGGCGCGGAAGATGAGATATCCACCTCCACATAAACCACTTCATCGTTCGCATCCACATCTTTTACAAATCCGAAATCCACGATACTCTTCGTAAATCCCGGATACATCACCTCTTTTAGTTTCTCTTGTACCAATTCGTTTGTTATCATTATATTGTTATTTCCTTTTTCTCTTTTTTATAGACTATGTTCGGCAACGATCTCTTGCGTGATCTTGTATGAACAAAATTTCGGCCCGCACATAGAGCAAAACTCCGCCTCTTTAAACACATCCTGCGGCAAAGTTTCGTCATGATACTCTTTTGCTCTTTCCGGATCCAAACATAACTCAAACTGTCTGTTCCAGTCAAAAGCGTATCTTGCGTCACTCATTTGGTTATCGACCTTCATCGCATCTTTTCGACCTCTTGCTATATCCGCCGCATGAGCGGCTATTTTATAAGCTATGATTCCGGCTCTTACATCTTCGGCGTTTGGAAGTCCAAGGTGCTCTTTCGGAGTGACATAACAGAGCATGCTAGCCCCATGCCATCCTCCGATAGCCGCTCCGATGGCGGAAGATATATGATCGTACCCGGCGGCTATATCCGTAACCAAAGGTCCCAATATATAAAAAGGAGCCTCATGACAGTACTCTTGCTCGAGTTTCATATTTCGCTCGATCTGATTCATAGGAACATGTCCTGGCCCCTCTATCATCACTTGAACATCTTTTTCCCAAGCTCTCAGCGTCAACTCTCCCAAAATTTTCAACTCGCTAAGCTGAGCCGTATCGCTGGCGTCGTAAAGACATCCGGGTCTGAGGCTATCTCCCAAAGAGAGCGCTACATCGTATCTTTTACAGATGTCCAGTATCTCGTCATAAGCGGTATAAAAAGGATTCTCTTTATGATAGTGCATCATCCAAGCCGCCATCAAGGAGCCTCCTCGGCTGACGATTCCCATCTTTCTTTTGGCTATATGAGGCATAAACTCAAGCAAAAAACCGGCATGAATCGTAAAGTAGCTCACTCCCTGTTGCGCCTGTCTCTCGAGAACTTCCAACATCTTTTCGATAGTAAGATCTTCGATTTTATTATTTACGTCATGAAGTATCTGATAAATCGGTACGGTGCCTATAGGAATGGAAGCGTTTTTTATCACCTCTTTTCGTATCTCGTCAAGATCACCTCCCGTTGAGAGATCCATCAGCGTATCCGCTCCGTACTTCTCGGAGATCTTCAATTTTTCCACCTCTTTGGCGGGATCGGACGCCAAAGCCGAAGATCCGATATTCGAGTTTATTTTGCATTTTGCGGCGATTCCGATCGCCATAGGTTTTAGATTCGTGTGATTTATATTTGCCGGAATTATCATCCGCCCCCTCGCAACTTCACTTCGAACCAACTCGGCGGAGAGATTCTCAACCTGCGCCACATAGTACATCTCTTCGGTGATAATACCCCGCTTCGCGTAATACATCTGCGTTCTGGTTTCATCTTTTTCTCTTTTTTTTACCCATTCTTCTCTCATATATTTCCCCTTGTAAAGTCGAATCAATTTTACAACAATAAAGATAATGATCTCTATATTAGGAAAAAAAAAGCTTTTTTGGTGTATAATTTAGTAACACTTTAATAAAAAAGGACAATATTTGCCCGATTTAACACTCGTTATCCTGGCGGCAGGTAACTCCACCCGTTTTTCATTAGATGTCAAGAAGCAGTGGCTACGCATAGGCTCCAAACCGTTGTGGCAGTTTGTCGCGGATAGACTGACTCAAGCTTCAAGTGCGAAAAAGGTTATAATCACAGCTCATAAAAAAGAACTCGAATATATGCGAAAGCACGGTAATTACACGATAATAGAAGGTGCCCGAAGCAGACAGGAGTCTTTAAAAAATGCGCTGAAGCATGTTGACAGCGACTATGTTCTAGTGACCGATGTAGCCAGAGCCTGCGTACCTCATGAGATGTTGAACGAAATTTTAAAATCAAAAGGCAAAGCCGATATCGTCGTACCTTACCTTGAAGCCAGCGACACCGTAGTGTATCAAAACGAAACAATTGATCGTGAAAAAGTAAAACTTATACAAACACCGCAGTTAAGCCGTAGCGAAGTCTTGAAAAAAGCTCTTGATAGGGATATTTTATATACCGACGACAGCAGCGCCGTAAAAGCGGCGGGTGGAAGCGTTTTTTATGTAAAAGGCTCAACAAAAGCTAAAAAAATAACAATCTTTGACGATTTAGCCATGTTAGCGTGTTTATCCAAACCGGATAACACGCGCTTTAGCGGAATCGGATTTGATGTTCACCGATTTTGCGACGACAAAAAGATGTATCTTGGCGGCGTAAAGATCGACTCTCATTTGGGATTTGAAGCGCACTCCGACGGCGATGTAGCGCTTCATGCATTAATAGACGCCCTGTTGGGAGCTATCGGATACGGCGACATAGGAGAACTTTATCCGGACACCGACGAGAGATACGAAGGAATAGATTCGAAGCGGATGTTAAAAGAGGTGGTTTCGTTTATAAAAGAGGTCGGATTTGAGATAGAAAATGTCGATTTGACGATCATGGCGCAAACTCCCAAACTATCACCTTATAAAGATAGTATGAGAGAGACGATTTCATCTATTTTGGAGATCGCGCCGATTCGAGTGAACATCAAAGCGACAACTACCGAAAAGCTTGGGTTTGTCGGCAGAAAAGAGGGTGTGGCGGTTCAAGCCGTCGCATCGTTACATTATTTTGATTGGAAGAGAATATGAAGATATTGATAGTAGAAAACGAGATTTATTTAGCACAAAGCATCTCCACGAAATTAACGGAGTTAGGTCATGTGTGTGAGAGTGCCGCAACGATAAAAGATGCTATAAAAAACGAAGAGTTCGACGCCGTACTGCTCTCTACGAATTTATCGGGACAAAATTTTTATCCCGTTATCGAACACTATAAAAACTCTATCATCATCTTGATGGTCTCTTATGTCAGCAACGATACGGTCTCAGGCCCTTTGAAAGCGGGAGCGAACGACTATATACTAAAACCGTTCATGATAGAAGAGCTTGTCAGAAAGTTAAATCATCTTCAAGACTATATAAACTTCAAAAAAGAGAACGAAACTTATAGAAGCTATATCGATCATCTTCTTAAAAAAACTCCAAACCACCACATCACTTCAAAAACGAAACTTCCCGTACTTTTAAAAGTCAACTACCAAAAAAACGCCGACGCTATGGTCTTTGACTATGCGAAAAAATATAACGAATCTTTTACCTTCATATCTCTTGACGACGCGGACGCTATCTCTCAACTTAAAAAGATTCATGAAAATGAACTTGTTTATCTCATAAACTTTCAAAATCTCAAAAAAAGTGACAAAGTAAAAGTTTTATCTATAATTCAAAATAGGCGTGTTATACTCTCCACGACCGATTTAAATGACAATAGTGAAAACATCGAAGCTATCGAAGTCAAAAACGATGAGGGTGTTTTTGAAAAAGGCGATATTTTATCAATAGAGAATTATGTTAAATATATTATCGTCAAATATCAAAATAAATTCCCAGATACCGAACTTTCCAAGAAGCTAGGAATCTCGAGGAAGAGTTTATGGGAAAAACGAAAAAAATATGGGATATCAAAAAAGAAATAACGAAATACACATCGACAACGAAGCGCTCATAACGCTTGCGATGGCAAAAGAGGGCATTTTAAGCCCCGTAGATAAACTTATGAACGAAAAAGAGGCTCAAGAGGTAGATAGAACCTCTTTATACAAAGGAGACTTTTTCCCCTTCTCTTTCATTCTCGCTCCAAGCGGCAGAAGAAACGAGAGCGTTTTACAAAACGCAAAAAAAGGCGACCAGCTTTTCATCGTGGTTGACGGGCAAAACAGAGGCGAAATAGTCGTCGAAGAGATCTTTGAAATAGATCGCAAACAGCGAGTGGAGAAGATCTTCGGAACTACCGATCCGACACATCCGGGTGTACAAGATACGCTAGAGCGCCTTGGCAAATACGCCATAAGCGGCGAATACAAAATCGACTGTAGCGCCATCAGAACCGTAAAGAACGCCATAACGACGATGATAAAAAGAACCAAAGCCAAAAAAATATCGGCTATCATGGCAACGGCCAAGCCGCTTCATAGAGGTCATGAGCGATTTATAAGGATGACTCTTGAAAAAAGCGACCTTTTAATACTTTTTTTGCTAAAACCCTATAAAAAAGATATATACTCATACGACATACGACTAAAAACCGTAAAATATTTCGTAGATAACTTTCTACCGACAAATAGGGTTTTGATCGTTCCTTTTGAAAATACATACATTTTTGCCGGATTTAACAATATCATCCTCGATGCGATTACCGCTAGAAATTTCGGCTGCACGACTCTCTCGGTCGGACAAAATCATGCGGGAATAGGTCTTTATTATGACAAGACGGGGACAAAATCGATCCTCGATCAATACAAAAATCTTAGAATCGGCATAGAAGTAAGCAACGAGTTCGTTTACTGCAACGAGTGCAAAACTCTAGTCAGCACCAAAACTTGCCCCCACGGCAGTCACCACCATATCTCTTACAACTCGGAATTTATACTCGAACTTTTAAATGCCGGCGTACTGCCGCCCGCCGTTTTGGTTAGAAAAGAGATATCGGCAATACTTCTAAGCAATCTTTATCCAAACAGATTTGATAAATTGACAAAAAAATTCAGCAACTTCTTTCCGACCGAAGGCTTACTCGAAGATCTAAGTGAAGAGCAGTTTTACTTGGAGATTATGAAGCTTCACCAAACAGTATCACTTACATAAAGGCACTTTATGCGAAAACTCTTTTTGACCTTTTTCTATACCGGGCTTCTTCCAAAAGCTCCGGGAACTTTCGGTACATTAGCGGGAGCTTTGGCCGCTCTTCCCATCATCTACTACTTTCCGCCCACAACGCTTTTTTTGGCATCTTTGCTTCTTACTCTCGTAGCGATAAAAGAGATCGATAAAGAAGAGGCGCAAAGCGGTATTCATGACTGCAGCGAAATAGTCATAGACGAAGTGGCCGGTATTTGGCTGGCTCTCTCCATCAGCTCCGGTAGCTTGTTACAGATAATCCTCTCCATCGTCTTTTTCAGGTTTTTCGATATCTACAAACCCTCTATCATCGGAAGAGTTGACAAAGAAGTAAAAGGAGGTTTAGGAGTAATGGGAGACGATCTTTTAGCAGGCGTTTTCGCGGCTATCTGTTCGGGCGGGGTTTATCAGCTGCTAACCTATTTTTCAGCGGTATAAAGGAGCCGCTTTAAAAAGCCCCTTTATTTTTTATTTTGACAAAAGTTTTATATTGTCGATAGCTCCGTCGGATGTCTGTCCGTTTAATATAAAAGCCTCCACGCTCAAGATTTTATTGCCCGGCTCCAAAATCTCGAGCTTCTTTTGAAGATCGATCCTCAAATGGTGCCACCCCTCTCTTAGGTATTCAAGCGGCAGAGGATAGACAAGTTCGGTATAACCGTTATATACGGATTTTTTCGGCCCCCAACCGTTTCTTCCGAACCAGAGGCTAAAAAACAGACTTCTATAACCTTGTTTCGTTTTCACCTCCACTCCAACTTGATAGCAGGCACTATAACCATGAACATCAAGATCGAGTATATGTTGTCTGGTATTGTTCCAAGATGTGCCGTCCTCGTTTCTTAGCATATACCATCCGGCGTTATATGTATATCTCTCGCCGTTATGTCCGCCCCAAGCGGCTTTTCCGAAAATAGTTCTACTGCCGCCCGTGAATCGATTGACCACTTTATACGGTCCTTCCATCGTCACCCACCCTTTGGTCGTACCGTCCTGGGCATCTTCATAAAGCGTCGGCGGAAGATCCATCTCAATCTGCTCGACCGTAAACTCGACCACGGCTTCAGGTTTCAACGAAGAGTTGTAACAAAGTCTGGCTTCATAGTCGCCCGGTGCCAAAGGATTGAACTTCAAATTCGCGTCGTTTTCGTAAAACCAATTTTCAGCCAGCACGCTATCCCAGCTCTGACTCGCTCCTTTTTTATATATGCCGACCCAATTGTTTCTAAGTCCTCGTACATTTTTAACTTCGATAAAAATCGGCTCGTTCTCTTTATAGATCTTTTTGGATGAACCTATAAAAACCGGCTCTCCGTCAACGACAAAAGAGACAACCGCTTCGGGATTCAAAGAGTCGTTATAAAAAAGTCTGGCTTCGTACTCGCCTAGAGGCAACGATTTGAATTCGGCCATGCCTTTTTTATTTTCAAGCCAAAACTCTTGAAGCACCTCGTACCATCTATTTTCCGCACCCCTTTTAAAAAGTCCTATCCAATTGTTTTTCAAACCTGCTATATTTGCATACGAGATCTTGATTTTTTCATTTTTTTTATAACTGTTTTTAAGACTTTCGAATTTCAACGGATCTCCTTTCACGCTAAAGGAGACGCTCTCTATCGCAGGATCGACCGTATCGTTGTAAAAAAGTCTAGCTTCGTACTCGCCGGCTTCGAGAGCTTCAAACTGCATCGAAGCGTTTTTTTCATAAAACCAATAATCAACGACGACATTCGACCAAGAGTTTCTCTCGCCTTTATGAAATATCCCTACCCAGTTATTCGACTTTCCTGCGACATCGGTAACTTTTACGACGATCTTCTCATCTTTCGTATATACCGGTTTAGATACGCTTATGGTCGCGGCATGAGCGAAAAAAGCCCAGACGATTAGAAAAATTAAGACTCTCATATCTTTTCTCCGTTCTCAGCATCTTTTATATTAACACCCGTATCGGTAAACGAAGGAAGATCTAGTTTTTTTATGATCTCTTTACCGTTTTTGATATATCGAACGCTAACGCTGTTCTCCTGTTTGTCGGATCTAATATGAACAACCGCCCCGTCACACTTGATACGCATATAGTGTATAAAATTTTCCGGAGATTTGATGGTTTTTACGTAAAAAACACCTCTTTGATTCTTCTTTTGCCTAGAACGCAACTCTCTCATAACTTTGCTATCACCCGAAAGAGGTTCTCTTTTGAGGTTTCCGTAAGCCAACTCTCTGATATAATGATATTTCGCGATATTTAAAAAGTTTTTTTCATTTAAGTTTTGACCGCTTCTTTGCAAAGAAGTGACATCCACGACATTATGTTTATCCTTGTCGCGTTGCGAATCTCCGCACCCGCTCAAGAGAGCCGCAATAAAGACGATAAAAGAGAAGATTTTCACTTTATTGACCATACACACCCCTTTAAATCTATATAACCATTAAATATTAACGAATTGATTATAAATGTAAACTTATTTTTATAAGGTAATTATAATTTTACGGCTTTACTAAGGAATCAAAAACTCATATTTTAACTTTTTTTTGTATCATATATCATATTGACAAAGATTTAAAAGGATTTTAAGATGAACAAAAATCTCATAGCGCTCGTAGGTCTGTTCTTAGTCGGCATAATCGCATATCAAGCTTATCTTTTGGGCAAGAAGGAGGCATTGCGACAACCGGTCGAAAAAGAACCCGAAATCACGGTAACCATCGATGATAATGCGTTTGAAAAAGAGGTGAAAATCGATAGAGACGTCAAAGCTTCACAGCTACCGCAATCAAACTCTCAACAGCCTTTAGTGGATGAACAAAAGATAAAAGATGATCTAAACAGACTCTTTAAAGATATCTTCGCAAATCCGAAAATGAAGGAAGAGATAAATAAAAACTTATCGCAATTTCAACAACAGCTTCAAGAGGGAATGAACCAATTTCAAAAAGAGATGTTCAAAATGACTCAAGAATTTGAAAAAGCTGCGAAAAACGACACGTTTTTAAAGGACTTTTTCAAAAACCTAAATTTCCCTAAAACTCTAAGTTTCACCGATTTAAAAGATCGCTACTACCTCAAAACACAACCCATAGCCGATGAGAACAGCACCATAGATATAAAAGTAAAAGGCGACTTTATGCTCATTACGGTGAACAAACTACTCGTAAAAAACCAAAACCGCGATTCCGCCGTCATAAAAAAAGAGATAAAGGAAAAAAAACGAATTTTAGTCACTCTTCCCAAAGATGCGGATATCTCGAAACTAAAAACGAAATATAAAGATTCCTCTTTAGAGATAACCGTACCCAAAAAGAAGATATGAAAATGAGAACGGATATACAAAGTATCGAAGAGATCGAAAATTTCATAAATGAAAAAGATGCGATTTTGCTCTACTTCTCAACCTCTACATGTAATGTCTGCGAAGTTCTTAAACCGAAAATCGAAGAGGAGTTTAAAAAGAACTTTCCGAAAAT
The DNA here is from genome assembly GCA_964573205.1 of uncultured Sulfurospirillum sp. GTDB lineage: Bacteria > Campylobacterota > Campylobacteria > Campylobacterales > QNZT01 > QNZT01. Next base: position 12,163 of record CAZNIT010000063.1, read on the forward strand.
TGAACAAGTTTTCATAAATGCGACCGACGCACCCCAAGTCGCCGCGCATTTTCAGGTTTTCAGCGCACCGACGATTTTGATTTTTCTACAATCCAAAGAGTTTGCAAGAGAATCCAGAAATGTCGGTATCTCTCAACTGATAGAGAAAGTCAGGCGCCCTTACGATATAATGAATAGCGATTAATTTTATAAGCAATCTGATATAATTAATATTATTTTTTAAAAAGGGTTTACATGCTGACAAAAAGGATCAATTCTCTCTCCACATCTCTAACCATCGCCATTTCCACTCTTGCCGGTGAACTAAAAGCTCAAGGAAAAGATGTCATCAGTTTCTCCGCCGGTGAGCCGGATTTCGGTACTCCTCAAGTCATAAAGGATGAAGCTATAAAAGCTATAAATGAGGGATTTACAAGATATACACCTGTTCCGGGAATTCCAGAGCTTCTACAAGCCGTCGCCGACAAACTTAAAAGAGACAACGATCTTGATTATAAACCGTCCCAAATCATAGCCAGCAACGGTGCGAAACATTCACTCTTTAACATTATGCAGGCACTCATTGAAGAGGGAGATGAAGTAATCATCCCCAGTCCATACTGGGTAACCTACCCCGAGCTAGTCACTTACAGCGGCGGAAAATCGGTCATCATAGAGACGGAAGATAGTGACGGATTTAAAATAACTCCGCAAAAACTACAAAAGGCAATAACTCCTAAAACCAAAATGTTGATTCTAACCACCCCTTCCAATCCGACGGGAGCTCTATATAGTAAAAGCGAACTTGAGGCTTTGGGGGAAGTTCTCAAAGATACGAATATCACAGTTGTATCCGACGAAATGTACGAAAAACTGGTTTATGACGGAAAATTCACGGCAGTTGCCAGCGTAAGCGACGATATGTTCAAAAGAACGATCACGGTAAACGGTCTTAGCAAATCGGTTGCGATGACAGGTTGGCGTTTTGGGTATCTCGCTTCACCCGACGACGAGCTTATAGCGGCTATGAAAAAACTTCAATCCCAAAGCACATCAAACATAAACTCCATCACCCAAAAAGCGGCGATTGCCGGACTAGACACAAGAGCCGACGCGGATATCGAAATGATGAGAAAAGAGTTCAAGAAAAGACGCGATTTAGCCGTAAAACTTTTCAACGAAGATGAAAAACTCTCCGTTTTATCGCCCGACGGCGCATTTTATCTCTTTGTAAATATCAAAAAAGTATCAAACGACTCAATGCAGTTTTGCAAAGATCTGCTTTCAGAAAAGGGAATCGCTGTGGTTCCAGGGCTTGGATTCGGAAGTGAGGGATATTTTAGATTCTCTTTCGCCACATCCGAAGATAATATCAAAGAGGGCATAAAAAGAATCCGAGACTTCTGCAAAACTTACAACAAATAAAAGCTTCGGCAGGGATCTCACCCTGCCCTATCATTCAACAATTTCACCATTTTTGTAAAGATTTTTCATAAAACTGTCGATATATAGTTGCAATACCATATAATCAGAGGGTAAAATATGAATGCAAGAAGAGAATTTCTGAAAAAAAGCATAGTATTGGGTACGGGATTGACACTTAGCCCATATGAACTTTTCGCATTGAAGATTCCGGTTGACAAAACGATAAAACTATATAACATTCATACGGGAGAACACTTGAAAGCGACCTTTTGGTCGAAAGATCACTATGTTTTATCCGAGTTTGAAAAGATAAACTATTTTTTAAGAGATTTTCGAACGGGAGAGGTTCAACCCATAGATCATAAACTACTCGATCTTCTCTACTCTATTCATCTGATTAGAGATACGAACAAAGCGTTTAAAGTCATATCCGGTTACAGATCGCCGAAAACCAATGAAATGCTAAGAAAAAGATCCGAAGGCGTGGCGAAAAACAGCTTTCACCTAAGAGCTCAGGCAATAGATATAAATCTTCCCGGAACCCAACTGAAAGATCTGAAAAAATTGGCTGTTTTCTTAAGAAGAGGCGGCGTCGGCTATTACCCTAGATCGGGGTTTATGCATATAGATACCGGACCTATTAGATACTGGGAATAAAATCAGATACTTTTTAGCAAACTTTGCTATAATTGCCCACAAATTCATATGAGAGGTGGTGATACCACATGCCGGGAATCGTTGTCAAACCAAACGAATCTTTTGAAGAGGCTTACAGAAAGTTTAAAAAGCAAACTGACAGAAACCTTATTGTTACTGAAAAAAGAGCGAGAAAGTTTTTTGAAACAGGAACAGAGAAGCGAAAAAAACAGAAAATCGCTGCAAAGAAAAAGATGCTTAAAAAACTCTATATCCTCAGAAGATACGAATCAAGACTCTAAAAACAAGAGGCAGTAATAAAAATTGCTGCCTTATTTACTAACTAACTAAACAAGAACTATTTTTAAATTTCTATACTATATTTATTGGGTTGCAGGCTACATTTTGTAACATATTTTCTTATTATAACTATCTACCTGATGAAAAAACAACAATATCTCTCTGCTTATAGTAAAATTATTTTATACAAAGGCATTTTCAGGAATTATTTAATTGCCTTATGAAAATAATTTATCCCAATTAAGAAGGAGATATTAATGTCAAATTTTGGATTAAAAACAAACCCTCTTATTTTAGCAAATATCGTTATACTACTTGTTTTTATTTTTACACCAAAGAGTTATGCAGCCGGAACTATGGACATATATGAAGGTGAACCGTCAGTTGATGACTGTAGAAAATGTCATGGAGACGACAAAAAACAGCCTCATCCTTTACTGCAAGAGAGCAATAAAAACCGTCATCATGATCTAGTCGGTAAACCGGTGGAAGGGTTACATAACGGTTTTTACGAAAGTATTGCACCGGGAGATATATCCTCAGGCGTTTACGAGTGTATAAGTTGTCATGAATATGATGATTCGACACCAATCATAAAAAAAGATTGTCTAGCATGTCATCCCGAATCGTCACTCGTTACTAAACATAAAAGAGGTCAAAAAAATGTCCATCACGGCACCGAGGCTTTTAAAAAGCGAGATTGTAGAACTTGCCATAGATTTTTATCTTCTATGAAATATCCGACACATAAAGGTATGTATATATATAAAAACGGTCCGACTGAAAGTGAATGTCGTAGATGCCACGGAGACAACAACAATCAACCCCACCCCGCTCTAAAAGAATCGAACGTAAACCGCCATCACGATCTAATCGGCGATAAAATAGAGGGGCTTTACAACGGTTTTTACGATAGTGTCGCACCGGGAGACAAATCGTCCGGCGTTTACGAATGTCTTAGCTGCCACAAATACGAAAACTACGGTTTTGTCGCGCCTAGAGACTGTATGTCATGCCATATCGAAAGATCCGTCATAAGCAGACCTAGACCCGACGTAAAAAATGTTCATCACAATACTCAAACTTTTCGGGATAGAAACTGTAAATTGTGCCATTGGTTTTAAACTTATACCGGGATGAAAATCACAAAGATAAAATCCCGGTTCAATCTTCATTAACTTCCTTATGATAAAATCCAACCTCATAATATGTAAGGATAAAAAATGAAAAAAATTATAATGGCTGTTTTAGTGCTTTTACTAATAGGGGGAGGAGTTTTCTTCTTTTTAAATTCAAAAGAAAATTACGATCCCGGTAAATATTCGGCTTCGGTCAAGCCGGCTCCTATGGTTGTGAATTCTCATATCGACTTCACTCTACCGGATCAATTCGACAAAAGTCATTCGCTCGAAGTCGCGACTAAGAAAATAATCTTCACATTCGCAAAAAAGAGCGCCCATATAGTAAGAAACTTTCTAAAAGAAAAAAATGCGGACTTCTTAACCATAAACGAAACGCTCTATATTGCGGATATCCACCCTATGCCGGTCGTTATCAGAAACGCTTTTGCAATGCCCGATCTGAAAAAGAGCGAATATCCGGTAATTTTGATCTACGAGGAGAAAATTTCGAAACTTTTCGCCGACCCAAAACATAAAGAGGATGTCATGATCGTGCAACTGGAAAATAAAACAGTTAAAGATATTTCATTCGCAAAAGATTTAAAAGAACTTGAAGCGAAATTTAAATAATTCTCAGCTACCTCCCATTTGGGAGGTAGCCTCTATCGTTAATCTTTTGTTAACGAATGTTTCTCTTTAGTTAATCAAAATCCACTATAATTTTCTTAATAAAATTATTTTTATAAAGGATATGAAAATATGAAAAAATTAGTGGCACTTACTTCACTCTTCATCGTTACTCTATATGCGAACGAAGTCTCTTTCGACTATGCGCCGCCAAACCCGAAACACGTCGCACCCTCAAATATGAATGAAATTCTATCATTTCACGACGGAATCAAAGATGTTGTAAAAAGTGTCGTAAACATTTCGACTACTAAAAACATTCAAAGTTATAGAAATTATCAGCCCTCTTATCCATACCCCGTTCCACATTCACAAAGACCCAATTCACTCGGCTCGGGAGTTATTTTAACAAAAGACGGATATATCGTCACTAACAATCATGTTATAGAAAACGCCGACGATATTACCGTTATTTTGCCCCACTCAAAGGACGAATACAAAGCCAAACTCATAGGCACGGATAAAGAGAGCGATCTTGCGGTAATAAAGATTGAAGCGGAAAATTTGACACCGATAAAATTAGCCGACGCAACAAGCCTTAAAGTGGGCGATGTCGTCTTTGCCGTCGGAAACCCTTTTGGTGTAGGCGAAAGCGTCACTCAAGGAATCATCTCCGCACTAAATAAAAACAGAGTCGGTATAAACCAATATGAAAATTTCATTCAAACGGACGCATCCATAAATCCCGGCAACTCCGGAGGAGCACTTGTTGACAGCCGTGGAGCGCTCATAGGGATCAACAGCGTTATCATTTCAAGAAGCGGCGGTAACAACGGAATCGGTTTTGCCATTGCGGTTGACATGGTTAAAAATGTTACGACTCATCTGATAAAAAGCGGAAAAGTAACTAGAGGTTACATAGGTGTCAGCATCTCGGATGTAACCAAAGAGTATAAAAGCGTATATAACCACAAGGAAGGAGCGGTGATAATTACGGTAGAAGCAAACTCCCCGGCACAAAAATACGGATTGAAAAGGGGAGATCTGATCTACGAAGTAAACTCGCAAAAAATAAAAAACGCGACCGATCTTAAACAGGCGATTGCATCCAATAAACCGGATCAAAAAGTTCAACTAAGCGTCGAAAGAGACAAAAAGAATATCACTTTGGATGTGGTTTTGGCATCAAGAGACGCCCTAAGCTACGATCAAAATACGAAAGAGATTTTCAGTGGAATGCAAATAGTCGCACTAAACGGAAACATAAGGTACAGATACAGAATACCCGCAAACCTCGAAGGAGTGCTCATAGAAGATATAAAACCTCTCTCAAAAGCTGAAAAAGTGGGCTTTCAAGCCGGAGATGTTATAATCCAAATCGAAGATAAAACCATAGCTTCCATCGGCGACTTGCAAGATGCGTTGAAACAATATAAAAAACGCCCCAAGAGAATCTATGTCAATAGATACGGAACTATTTTAATGCTGGTAATAAAATAAGGAGTTTGCATGATCGATGTATTGATGATCGAAGACGATCCGGAACTAGCTCATATTATCATAAAATATCTGGCTAAATTCGATATAAAAGTGACGAATGCGGAAGATCCTTACATCGGTCTTAGTAAACTTGAAATAGGAAATTACGAACTTTTGATTCTCGATCTCACCCTTCCCGGAATGGACGGATTGGAACTTTTACAAAAGATAAGAAAAATTTCGGATATTCCCATCATCATATCGTCCGCTCGCGACGATATAATAGACAAAGTGGTCGGACTCGAAAGAGGGGCGGACGATTATCTGCCAAAACCGTACAATCCTAGAGAACTGGAAGCTAGAATCAAATCGATCCTTCGCCGTCACAATAAGACCGAAGAGAAAAAAGAGCAACAAAAGAGACTTTTCGAAGTGAACCAAGAAGGCATGATGATCACTTTCAAAGATCATCAACTCCCTCTCACACCGGCCGAATTCGACATACTTTCAAATCTTATAAAGCATAAAAATGGAGTCGTATCCAGAGCCGACATCATTTATCAGAGCGAATTTATAAACGATGACAGCAGTTTTAAAAACGTAGATGTCATGGTTTCAAAAATAAGAAGCAAAATTGCAAAATACGATCCCGATCATACATATATAAAATCGGTAAGAGGAGTCGGCTATCAACTCCTCTTACCTCCTCAAAAGAACTGATGAAGAATATCTCCATCATCGCTTTTATAAACACGATTTTCGTAATAGCGTTTTTAGGAGTTATAAGCACGTTTTTACTCTTTGCGAAACTTGAAAAAGAGCGTTATGTCGAAAATCAACAACAGCGCTATTCGTTGATAGCGGACGCGTTTTTATCCGGATTACAATTTCTTCCGGATGAAGAGGATCTGCAAAAAAGATATAAACACTTCTCCGTAAAACTGATAGACGATCCCAAAGAGAGATTGAACATCATTCAGCGTGCGAAACTTCTATACATAAAAAATACTATTTTCGGTAGAGTGAGAATTTACGCAAAAGGAAAAGATCGTTACATCTATGTCCAAAGCCTAGGATACAATCTAATGTTAAAAGATATGAAGCCAAAAGAGTACAAGCAGGAGATAGCACTGATTCTTTTAGCGCTTTTTAGCGGTATTTTAACCTTTATTTATACCGTCTTGAGAAAAAAACTCTCTCCGCTTAAAGAGCTTGACAAAGAGGTGCAAAAATTCGCAAACGGTGAATTAGATCTAAAAATAAAAGATTACGGTAACGACGAGATAGGAAAGATAGCGGCTACTTTTAAAAAAGCCGTCTCATCAATAAAGGAGCAGATGGAATCTAAAAATCTTTTTATGAGAAATATGATGCATGAGTTGAAAACTCCGATCACAAAAGGAAGAATTTTAGCTGAAAGTATAGATGACTTCGAAGATAAAGAGTTGCTGGTAAAAAGTTTCGAGAGAATGAACGAAATCATAACCGAACTGGCGCAAGTGGAAAAGTTGACATCAAAAAATATAAATTTGAATCCGCAAATCGTCTCTTTCGATTCCCTTGTACGAAAAGCCGAAAAACTTTTGATGTGCAAAGAGAATAAAATAGTAAAAAAATACGCGAACTTCAGACTAACGGTCGATCCGGATCATTTTACGATAGTTCTTAAAAATCTCATAGACAACGCCCTGAAATTCAGCGACGATAACAAAGCCGTTATAGAGGCTTCTCCCAAAAAAATAGATATCATCTCAAAAGGCTCCCCTTTAAAACATCCTCTCTCCTATTATACCGAACCTTTTTCTCAAGAAGAGAAAAAAAACAGCGGCTTCGGTCTCGGCCTTTACATAGTCAAATCGATACTAGATATACATAACCGAGATTTTTCGTACCAACATAAAGACGGAAAAAATATCTTTAAAATCAACTTGCAAAACGAGACGAAATGAACGACAAAAGAGAGAATATACTATTTATCCTCCCCTCGTTGGAAGGGGGCGGTTCACAGAGGGTTATGCTTACGATCATGACATATATGGACAGAAAAAAATTCAACCCTAAACTGGCTCTTGTCAAAAAAGAGGGAGAGTTTCTATCTCAAGTTCCAAAAGATATACCCATATACGATCTAAATGCCAAACAACTAAGATATGCGATATTCAAAATCATAAAACTTATAAAATCCGAAAATCCGGATATCGTCTTTTCGACTTTGGGACATCTAAATCTCTTACTGGCGCTACTAAAACCCATCTTGCCGAAAAAAACTCTCTTTATAGCCAGAGAGTCAAATACCGTCTCGATTCAAAATCTATCCGAGAAGTATCCCAAACTTTTTGATTGGCTCTTTAAAAACGTATATAAAAACTTCGATTTGATTATAACCCAATCTCACTTTATGAAAGACGATCTTGTAAATAACTACGATATCGACGAAAAAAAGATAAAAGTCATCTACAATCCTCTCGCCTCGGATAAAATAGAAAAACTTGCGAATGAAAAGATAAAACCGAGCACCCTTTTTGATACGACAAAAATCAACCTCCTTAGCGTCGGAAGGATCGACCGCCAAAAAGGTTACGATCTGCTTTTGGAATCTTTTGGTAAACTCGATGAGAATTATGCTTTGACGATTCTTGGTGAAGGCGAGATGAAAAAAGAGCTAGAAGATTTCGTAAAAGAGAGAAAACTTTCAAAAAGAGTCTTTTTCAAAGGCTTCAGCCAAAATCCGTATATATATTTAAAACACGCCGATCTGTTTTTGCTCTCATCCAGATACGAAGGATTCGCAAATGTCGTTTTGGAAGCAAATTACTGCGAACTACCCGTCGTAGCTTTTAAAGCGCCGGGTGTTAACGACGAGATCGTTAAAGAGGGTTTCAACGGTTTTTTAGTCGAAAATTTCGATACCGATCTGTTTGCTCAAACGATTGAAAAAGCTTCGAAATATAGGTTCGATAAAAAAAAGATAAAAAAACATACCGAAGATAGATACGACGGCGTCAAAATCGTAAAAGAGTATGAAAATATCGTCAAGGAAGCTCACAAAAAGAAGAGTTTATAATCTTATTGATATAATCGATATAAAATCTTAAAGGAGTTTTATGCACGATATATTGACAAATCCTCTTTGGTGGCACTGGATGGCATTTGGACTTATTCTAATCGCCGCCGAAATAGTCTTACCCTCTTTTGTCGCCATATGGTTCGGTGTCGCCGCCGTTATCGTCTCTTTGATCGATCTCATATTCGATACCTCTTTTAGTACTGAAATATTTTGGTGGATTGTCTTTACGATTTTTTTTCAATATATGTGGTTTAAGAAATTCAAGCCGAAAACTCTTACAAAAAGCGGTCAAGCCAACGAAAGCTTGGGAGAAAAAGGAGTCGTTATAGAAGATATCAAACCCTTCGGAAGAGGAAAAGTACGATTTGAAATACCTGTACTGGGAAGTAGAGATTGGGTCGTTACGGCTGACGAGATGATCAAAAGCGGTGAAGAGGTCGTATATACGAAAGCTCTTGGAAATATGTTGAAAGTAAAAAAAGCAAATCAATAAAAAAGGATTTATATGGAAGTATTGATAGTATTACTCTTTGTAGTGATAATAACCCTTTTTGCGGGAGTCAAGATCGTACCCCAGGGTGAAGAGTGGGTAGTGGAGAGATTAGGTAAATATCACAACACCTTAACGCCAGGGCTAAACGTTATCATCCCTTACATCGACAGCATAAGACAGAAGATCTCAACAAGAGACATAATCCTAGATATAGATCAACAAGAGGTCATCACAAAGGATAACGCCGTCATTTTGACAAATGCCGTCGCGTTTATTCGCGTTACAAATCCCAAAAATGCACTCTACGGTATAGAGGATTTTAAATTGGCTATTCAAAACCTCATAACGACCACTCTTAGATCGATCATAGGAGAGATGAAGCTGGACGAAGCGCTCTCAAATAGAGAGATAATAAAATCCAAACTCAAAGATCAGATAATTGACGACGTGGTTGACTGGGGAATCACCGTAAAATCGGTTGAAATTCAAGATATCACTCCCTCGGGCTCAATGCAACAGGCAATGGAACAACAAGCGGCGGCCGAGAGAGAAAGAAGAGCTATCGAAACAAAAGCCGAAGGTAACAAAAACGCTATGATACTTGAAGCGGAAGGGAAACTGCAAGCGGCGAAAAAAGAGGCTCAAGCACAAGTTGCCCTCTCGGAAGCTTCGGCACAAGCGATCAAGAACGTCACGTCGGCTATCACGGATAAAGAGTTGCCCACCCTATTTCTACTTGGTGACAGATATATAAATACTCTCGAAAAGATGAGCCAATCGCAAAACAGTAAATTCATCGTCTATCCCGCAGACCTGCAGGCGGCCATTAAAGGTATGCTCGGAGGATTTAAACCTAAAAGCTAATATTCTTAAAATTTGCTAAAAAGCTCGTAAAGTGGGCGAGTTTTTTAGTACTCTTTATATAAGTCATAGTAAAAAATATTATAAATAACTCAAATTACTTTAAATGTTTACGTTTCCTTAGAAAAAAAGTTTATAATTATTTTTATTTGTAAACAAAAATTTAGTATAATAGTTACTAATATTTCAAAAGGAGTGTAAATAATGAAGAGTGTAATAACTGGAATCGCAATATTTCTCGGTATTATTTTGATGTTCGTTCTACTGGGAGGATTTTATCCGAATAACTCAAAAGGATACAAAGATACACAAGCACAATCTCAAAAACTTAAAGAGAGACAAAAAGAGTATATTTTAAGCAAAAAATCTCAAATTAACTTAACCGCTTCCTGTCCCAATAAAAGAGGCTCAAAAAAAGATGAAAACTCCCTTTTAAGAGAGACTTTAAAAAGCGAATATGAGACAAAGGCCGTCGAAGTAAAAAATGAAAACCGCGCTCTTAACGCGGCGAAAAAGGAGCTTTTAATCGCCAAAGAGAGTCTCGCGCACAAAAAAGGCGAACTTCAAAAATTAAAATCGCAACTGATGAATCTAAAGGAAAATTTCAAATCCTCTAAAATAAAAACTCAAAAAGAGCTCGCTAAGGTGGATGAGCTGAACGAAAAATATCTTCAACAAAAAAAGAGATATGAAAATGCCAACAACGATCTACTTGAAGCTCAAAATAGGATAAAATCTTTGCAAGACGAACTAAGAATGAAAGATGATCGCCTTCAAATGTTAAAATCCGAGCTTTTAGCTTTAAAAAAAGAGTTAAAATCACTCCAAAGTAACGATAAAAAAGTCCAAGAACCGCTCAATGCTGTATCAATTGAAAAACCGCATCCGCCGAAAATCGAAATAAAAGACGTAACCAAGAAAGAGGAGGCTCAAAAGAAAACGATAATCGCGATCGATAAAAAGATCCAAGAGATTTTATCTCTTAGAAAAGTGGAGTTTAAATCCGGAAGTTCGCAATTGACTCGAAAAAGTAAAAAAATTCTTCTAAGCGTCGCTAAAATAATAAAAAAGAATAGCAATTTTCACTACCTTATACAAGGTCACACGGACTCCTCCGGTAACGAAAAGTTCAACCTTCATTTGAGCGATAAAAGAGCAAAAAGAGTAAAAGCGTATCTGGTGGAATTGGGTGTGGATCAAAATATCTTAAGAGCCGAAGGATTCGGTTCAAAAGAGCCTATCGCCGATAATAGCACGAAAGAGGGAAGAATAAAAAACAGAAGGGTCGTAATTAAAATCGAAAAATAACCCAAAGACCGCCAGGTCTTTGAGTTAAAATTTCTTTCGCAAATCTCCGTTATATACGATATCTTTTATATCGATAGTGTCGTCGTTGAGCATCGAGGGAACCATTTGTGCGTTTTCTAGCTTTTTGATCTCTTCGTCCAGTTCTTCTTGGTAACTCATCATCATATCGGCAGTTATAACACCCGGAGCCTGCTGTATTTGGGTTAACTTCTTGATCTCCTCCTCCACTCCCTCGCCTTCTATCGTTACGATGATCTTACCTATCTTTTTTTCACCGAAATGATAATCGCATAAATCGCTCTTTTGACACCACTCTTTAACGGAATCGAAATTTTCTTGTTTGCATTGTATAACTATACTCGATATATTCATGATTTTCTCCTTGTTTATTCGTCTATTTTCCACATATTCACAATATTGTCGTCGCTAGAGGAAAACAGCACCTTATCCGATTTGAATATTATAGCGTTAAGCGTACTCTTTTGACCCTTTAATACGGCGATATTCTCTTTTGAGGGTAATTTGTAGATAAATATGTCGTTATCTTCATCCATAGCGAACGCCGCTCTTTTTGCGCCGGGACTCAAAGCGGCGGCGTAAATAAGAAAATTTCCCTGTATAAAATCACCTTTTGAGCTCTCGAGGTCATATATGGAGGCTCTTCTGTCTTGTCCCGCACCTACGACGACACCCGCTTTGAAATCCACCTTATAAACGTTATCTTTATTGATACCGTCCAACTTTTTTACGATTTTCCCATCTTTTACGTTTATGACGTTAATCTCGCCGCTCTCGCATCCGAATGCAGCCATCGATCTCTCCTCGTTCAAAGCGAAATCGGAAAACTTTGAAGGAGACAATTGATGTCTGTAAATCTCCTTTTTAGTTTTCAGATCAAAAAGAGCGGCTTCATCTCCCAAAAAACCCAAAAGTATATGATCTTTATCCACAAATCTCGCTTTTATAATGGCGTCCTTATCTTTCGGCGAGATGACTTGAGTCGTAATATTGTTTTCATGTATCCATAAATTAGAGTAACCACCCTCTCCGCTATCACTTAGAAGTAAATATCTACCGTCTTCAAAATCGACGCTGAAAACTTTCGCATCAACGCTATCACCCATAAAATCTTTTATTTTAGGAATTTGAATCTTTTTAACGAACCTTTTTTTCTTATAATCGTAAACCAGTAAATTTCCGCTATCCGTTCCAATATACAAAAGATCGTCCTTCAAGACTATATCTCTTGCCGGTGAACGTACATCTATCTGCAAATAAGGCTTGTACACGTTAACGGCCATAAGCGTAGAGGCGCAAAGTAGGAAAAAAAGAACTCTCTTTAACATGATATCTCTTTTTCGACCGCATCAAGAACGACTCTCGCTACTCCATCCTCGTCAAGGCCGCTATATACTCCGTACATATCCTCTTCCGATGCGTAAAACGTCTCAAACTCTTCGGCGACACTAAGATTGTTTATAATGTTTACAAGTTGATCGCCTTCAAGAACGTTTTGCACGCGTTCGGTCAAATATATGAGAAAATTGAATTCGCTGGGATCGTATATATCAAATTCGTCCGAATCGACATCGTCGTAATTCTCATCGACTACGACCAGATCTCTAATATCATCGATCGTCTCTTCTATCTTCGAGATTAGTGCGGGATAATCGTTTTTCAAACTCATACCGGCTCCTTTCGTATTGATAAAGGTTGATAGCTTATCGCCTTAGATGGACACCTGCTTATACAAAATCCGCATGCCGTACACAAATCCGTATCTATGACGGGATTGAACAAACCGTTAAATAGTATAGCGTTGTCGATACAAGGCTCTTTGCATGAGAAACAGATAACGCCGTGGTGAGCTACGCAGTCGTTTACCGATATAATAAATCTAGCATTTATCTCTTCCGAAGAGTCGTCATCGTATCTTAAAACTCCAAGTGTACACTTATTTGCACACTCGCGACAAAAAGTACATCCGCTTTTTGAAAAATTCAATATCGGCGTACCGTCTGCTTTTATAACGATAACGCTCTCTTCGCAAACGGTCGCACAAGATTTATCGTCGCAATTTACACAAACTTCGGTAAAATTATCGACTACGGCATAAGGCGGTCGTAGAGATATCTCATCTTCTTGATCGGCGATTTTTTTCAACGGCTTTCTAAAAGCTGTCAAAAAATCGCGACGACTCGACACTATTCGACACCCTCGTTTATAGTATCGATAAGATTGGATTTCTCTTGTGCATCTTGTGAGCGAAAATCGGGCTGAAAATTATTTTTCACGATAGCATCTTGTTTTGATTGGGGCGCATGACATTGAGAACAATTATAACGTCCGGGATATAGTTTATCGAGTTTTCTAGCCACAATTTTTATATCGCTCGTATTCGAAATAGCCAATCCCTCCTTTAGAACTTCACCGCTTGCGCCGAGCTCGGTCATAGGTCTAAAATTAGTAAAATGAGACGGCGGTATCGGTGTAGCTTTTGCGGCTTCAGCTACATTTGGCATATGACAGCCAAGACAAGCGTTATTGTTTTTTGTTATCGGAAGAAGATCCTTGACACTGTGAGGAATCATCGGAGGCGCATTTTCGAACGCTCTTTTAATTTTCTGCGAAGTTCCCGGTGCACTAGATATATACTCGGTTCTATCCGCCGCGGTATCCTCTTCGCTGAATAGATTCGTTTTTCTAAGTCCTAAAGAAACATCGCTAATCGACTCCGACGACAAAACGGAGTTATCCGGTTTTGACGACGCCTCCTCCACAACCTCGATACTTTTTTGCACAACCGGCTGAGACTTTTGTACAGCCGCTTTCGTTGCAGCGGGCACGGATTTTCCAGCCTTAATCAATTCTGCCAATTCATTGACTCTTTGCATATCCATCGCATTTAACGACCCAAACGTAAAAAGAACCGCTACAACTATTATAAATATATCTTTTCGTAACATTTTATCACCTTAAGAAAATTTTTTACAAAACGGTAAACGATACCTGCTTTGCATAAAATTTTATACAAGAGGATAAAAATCCTCTTGCAAAAATTCAGATCTACTCGACACCTTCGTTCATGACGTCAAGAAGATTCGATCTTTTCTTCTCATCCGGTTTTCTAAAATCGGGTTGAAAAGTGTTTTTAACTATCGGATCGATCTCCGCCTGAGGCGCATGACACTGCGTACAGTTGAATCGCCCTTGATAGAGGGTATGGAGTTTTTGAGCTTTCGCTAGCTTAATATCGCTAGTGTTTCCAATATCTCTACCCAAAACTTTACCCTCTTTGACAACTTCGTTTCCTTTCATAACCGTTTGAGGTCTGAAATTCGTAAAATGAGTCGGCGGAATCGGCGTAGCCTTCACACTCGGCGCAACTTCCGGCATATGACATCCAAGACAAGCGTTGTTGGCTTTTGTGATAGGTAAGAGCCCTTTGACGCTATGAGGAATCATCGGAGGCGCATTTTCATACGCTCTCTCGAAAGTCTTTGCTTTACCTGGCTCAACAGTCGTAAATTTACCTTCGTCAGGTTTCGTATTGTCTTCAGTATAAAGGTTGGTTTTTCTAAGTCCGAGGGACTCTTCCGAAACGGTTCCCGTCGCAGAAGCGCATCCGACAGCCGCTATGGCTATCAGTGACAACAGACCAACCCATGATTTTTTCATTTTCATAGTTACTCTCCTTTAGTATCTTTTATAACATTTCTTATAGCAAACTCTAACGCATCATCATCACATACGTCAACACATCTACCGCAGTTCGTACACTCGGCCATCGTAACGAATTCACTTCGTTTGCCGATCATATTCAGAACTTGAGTCTCCGGACAGACATCTTTACACTTCATGCACAGCGTACAGTTTTCGCTATCGTGTTCCACTCGAACAAGGTTGAATTTACCTATTATCGAGTGTACACCGCCAAGCGGACAGATATGTCCGCACCAACCGTTTTTAAGAACAAACAGATCGAATAAAAAAATAGAGATCAAAAGCCCGATACCGGCACCGAAACCGAAAATTACACCACGGTTAAATATCGTTATGGGACTTATGATCTCAAATGCCGCCATTGAGCTGATAAACGAAACGATAAGTGCGAGCACTATCGCATAATAGCGGATATTTCTGCTAGCCCACACTTTCCTCTCTATCTTGTCCAGATAAAAAACTCTTCTAAGCCAATTGGCAAGATCCGTTATCATGTTGACCGGGCATACCCAACTGCAAAACGCCCTGCCTCCTATCACACCGTAAAAAAGGGTGATAATAACTCCTCCGACAAGCGCATTCAAACCTACGGCGGCACCCGCCGCGAACATTTGCAAAATCGCAAAAGGATCGCTAAGCGGAATCGTCGTAAAAAGCGACGAACTCGATAAATCGCCGGTTAGAACTTTCCAACCGTAAACATTTCCTCCGAAATATAAAAAAAGCAGAGTCAATTGTACTATACGCCTTAAAATAAGGTATTTATAATTACTCCACTTCATCAATACTCCAGATCCATATTTAGATAATCTTGCGGCTTCTTCTCACTTCTTTTAGTGTGAGTGGTGACATCCTTGCCTACTCTCTCCTGAACTCTTTGTTGATCTTTCGTATCCCATCCCTTTACGTAATGGCTTCCCGGTTTTCCAAGAGCGATCTCGCGAGGAAGAACGAATATAGCCGGTTTTTCGGTTACACATGCCTTTTCACATAATCCGCATCCCGTACAGGCATTCATCACGACTACAGGCTTTAAAAAAGCATGTTTTCCGGTTCTTTCGTTCCTGTCGTACTCAAGTTTTATCGCGACATCAAGAAGAGGACAAGCACGATAGCAAGCATCACATTGAATACCCCAAAACGCTATACACGAATTTTGATCGACTACCGCCAAGCCCATATCCATCATCGTCGGATCGAGCTCTTGCTTATCATTCGTAACCAACTGCGGATCTAACGCTCCGCTGGGACAAACGGGCACACACGGTATATCCTCGCACATATAGCAAGGAACCTCGGTAGGTATGAAAAACGGCGTTCCGATCGTTACATCATCTTCCGCCTTCGCCATTTTAAGCGTAGAAGGACGAGCTCGACCGCTCTCTTTATCGATGTTACTCGGACGGTTCAAACAAGCCTCGCTACACAAACCGCATTTGATACACGTTCTTAAAAAATCTTCTTCATCTATGGCGGCAGGAGGTCTGAGGGTAAGTGGAGAACTCTTCGCCTTTGCGGCATATCCGGTCCATAACAATCCACCCATAACCCCAAGACCGACATTTTGTGCCATAAGCGTAAAAAACTTACGCCTTGATGATATCTTGGGCTTTTTATCCTCTTTACTCACTGCTCAACCTTATATTAAATCTTTTTTACGCTTTGTATAATTTAACCGCACACTTTTTAAAGTCAGTCTGCTTTGACATAGGACATGTCGCATCAAGACAAACTTTGTTGATAAATACTTTCTCATCAAACCATGGAACAAACACCAATCCTTGAGGCGGTCTGTTTCTTCCTCTTGTTTCGACTCTCGCTTTAACTCTACCTCTACGCGAGTCAACCCAAATAAGTTCACCGTTTTTGAAACCTTTAGCTTTTGCATCTTTAGGATTCATATAACAAAGTGCTTCAGGTACCGCACGATAAAGCTCAGGTACACGCATTGTCATTGTACCACTATGCCAGTGTTCGAGTACACGACCGGTACAAAGCCAAGTATCATAACTGCTATCTGGCATCTCCGGTGGATCCATGTATGGTCTGGCATATATTTTTGCTTTATTTGGAAGAGGCGTTTTCTTTTTATTTTTGATTCCCATCAAATCGCCTTTTGGAAGAGCTTTTGCGAGTTTTCCGTAAAATGCAAAATCTCCACCGGGATTTGCTTTTGCCGCATACGGATCGTATTTGACGTTAAATCTCCATTGAGTCTCTTTACCGTTAACAACAGGCCACTTAAGACCTCTAACCTTATGATAAGTAATAAACGGAGCCAGATCGTGAGCATGTCCTCTACCAAATGATGCATACTCTTCGAAAAGATACTCATGAATCATAAATCCGTATCCCTTAAATACTTTACCGTCAGATCCGACTACGTTTCTACTATCTCCAAGACACTCGGAGTTATCATAGCCTTGTTGAGGGAAAGAGGAAGTATCGATTTTATAAGATTTAGCTCTATCGTTTGCGAAAAGAATCTCGTACATTGTAGTATTTCCGCTATATCCCATAGCTTTGGCTTTATCTCTGACATCCGGAAGTTTTTTACCGTTTCTAAGGGTATATGGACCCCATAGATCATTTACGGTAAATCTTTTTGAAAGCTCAACCCACTGCCAAGTATCACTCATCGCATCACCTACAGGAAGTACCTGCTGTCTCCAAACCTGAGTTCTTCTTTCGGCATTTCCGTAAGCTCCCCACTTCTCATAGATCATAGCGGATGGAAGTACGAGATCCGAAACTTTCGCCGAAATTCCTGGATAACCGTCTGAAGTTACGATAAAATTATCCATCTCGCGTGCCGCTTTGATCCAGTGTTTCGCAGACGCACTATCTTGGTAAGCGTTACATACGTTCACCCATGCGAATTTAACGACACCGTCTTCGATATCCCTGTGGATTTTCATAATATGCTGATTACCTACAGGATTGAGTGTTCCTTCAGGAATTTTCCATTTATTCTCGGCGATTTTTCTATGTTTTGGATTTTTGACCATCATATCCGCAGGTAGTCTGTGGCAGAATGTTCCGACCTCACGAGCCGTACCGCAAGCCGACGGCTGACCAGTTAGTGAAAAAGCTCCGGAACCTGGTTTTGCTTGCTTGTTCAATAAAAAGTGAACATTATATGAGAGAGTATTACACCAAGTACCTCTTGTGTGCTGGTTCATACCCATAGTCCAGAAAGAGACGACTTTTCTATCTTTTTCTATATAAAGAGCCGCCAAATCTTTTAGTTTTTTCTTAAAGCTCTCAAGCGATTCGTTCGGATCACCTTTGGCGATTTTAGCAACATAATCGAGCGTAAACGGAGCGAGAGATTTCTTATACTCTTCAAAATCTATCTCCCAGTGTTTAAGAGTACCCGGTGTATGTTTCATAACATCACCCTCTTTATATCCGTAAGGTGCGAGTGCCGGAGCCTCTTTCGCAGAGACGACTTTGCTCATCTCTTTAGAGATAGTTTCCATCTCTTTTGCGCTATATTTACCCTCTTTAAGAGATTTCTCACCTTTTCTTCTCATACCGTAACCGATATTTACCGGACCTGCCGCAAAAACGATATGTTTTTTAATAAAATCCCAGTCGATAGCTTCAGGATGATTATAAACAATTTCATGAGCTATATAGTTCCAGATAGCAAGATCGGTATTTGGAGAGAATATAATATTGAAATCACCAAGATCACAAGTTCTGTGAGTATAAGTCTGAATATTTACAACTTTTACTCTCTCGGGATCCGAAAGTTTTCTATCGGTTACACGAGACCAAAGGATCGGGTGCATCTCCGCCATATTCGAACCCCAAGTAACGATAGTATCGGTAAGTTCGATATCGTCATAACAACCACTCGGTTCGTCAACACCGAAAGTCTGATAAAAACCGACAACCGCCGAAGCCATACAATGTCGCGCGTTCGGATCGATCGCATTTGATCTGAAGCCTGCCTTCATCATTTTTTGAGCGGCATAACCTTCCATAACCGTATATTGTCCGGACGCAAACACCGCTACACCTTCAGGGCCACTGGCTTTTAGCGCTTTTTTGATATGTTTTTCCATCTCATCAAAAGCTCTTTTCCAGCTTACGGGTTTAAATCTACCTTTTTTGTCAAACTCACCTTTGTCATTCACACGAAGTAATGGAGTTTTAAGTCTGTCTTCTCCATACATAATTTTGGCGTTGAAGTATCCTTTGATACAGTTAAGCCCTCTGTTTACCGGAGCTGCCGGATCTCCCTTGACCGCAACGATCTTACCGCCTTTTGTAGCGAGCATGATTCCACACCCTGTTCCACAAAAACGACAAGCCGCCTTGTCCCATCTCCAGCCCTCTTCACCTTTAGCCGCCGCTGCTTGTACCTCTGATGGAACCGTTATTCCAACAGCACTCGCCGCAGCCGCCGCTGCCGAACTTTTTAAAAAGTCTCGTCTGCTAATCGACATATAGCCTCCTTTATTTAGATTAAACTATTGCATAGTAATTATATGATAAATAAAATTAATGGTTGTTGATCTAAATCAAGAAGTATATGATAATAATAATTAGAACTTATAATTTAACGACTTTTACGACTCTTTCGTCAGTATTGTGTTCACAAAGTATCTTCTCGACTCTGCTTTGCCACAATCTACCGAACTCATCGGACTCTTCCATCGTAGCGACACCTTGCATAACTTTTGACATCAGAGGCTGCATTTTCGGATCGGGTGCGACTATCGAAGGGTTGTAGAAAAGATCTACGCTCTCAAGCGTATCCGTTCTTAAAAATCTGGCACTCGACTCTATGGCGCTATTATAAAACATCAAACCGTTTCTGGCGAAATTTCCTCCAAGTCCTTTAAAACCGTTATCGACCGTTGCGCCTGTGATATTGGCTATCACGTTTCCTATAACTCCGGCAACACCCTCTTTCTCATCCTCTTTGAAAAACACTTTTATCTCACCTCTTACCGGAAGTTCGTCTTTATAAAGAGCCTCGAGCGCGCGAAGCGTCATCAAATACGCGCCGGCTACGGTCGGACAGCTATGTCCCGCCGCTTTTACGATATCTTTATACTCAAATGTTATTACTCCGTTTTCAAAACTTCCCAACACTTTACTCAACGGATCGAATAAAGTTATACTTTCGACTCTGTCGTAAAATTGCGGATAATTCATGATATACCTCCTAACGCTTTTTTTACTTCGTCACTCGCCATAGATATGTTCCATTCGGGCTCCCAAACAATCTCGACATCCACGGAGTTTATCTCCGGAAGTTTGAGTACCGCATCTTTAACCCACTGTATCATCATCTCATGTAGCGGACATCCTCTGCTTGAGAGCGTCATTTTCACATCCGCATGATCACCCTCGACTTTCGCATCGTAAATAAGTCCCATCGAAACGATATCAAACCCCACTTCGGGATCGATAACCGTCTTAATCGCTTCGTAAATATCCTCTTTCGTTGCCATATCAAACCTTTTTATACGTTAATGTGAAATAGATGTTATATAAAACTAAAAACGCGCTAAACGCCATAACCGCCGCACCGGCAATAAACAAAACGTTCACCGAGAACAAAACTCCGATAGAGCTTATAACTATTCCCGCAAGTGTTAACCAAAACTGAATATCCGCTACTTTTTCAACAACCATATCATGAAGCATCGGAACTTTCTGTTTTCCCACCAGCGCAGAGTACCTTTGGTACCAAACTAAAAAAGGGAGTATCTTATATATATGCCCCACTATAATAGTCGCCAAAAAACCGAAAAAGAAGAGATAACCTCCAAACAATACGCCTCTTTGCCATCCTAAGAAATAGGATAATAAAAAGAGAGTTACCGATAAAATGAAAAATATGAAAGAGGCCGTCATATTTTTTGCCCAGTAGTCATTTTGTTTTCTGACTCTTGACTTGTATATAAGTCGCATCTGATAAGCAAAAAGTGCAAATGAAATCACTACACACACAAAACCCGCCGCTTCCAACCAAAAAATATCCGCCAAAACCGCATATATGAACAACGGCACTCCGACGCTTATGAAATAAAAGCCGTTTTGTATCGCCTTTTGATCAAAACCGTACGCCAATGAGAACATAGGTATCAAAACAAGCGCCACACCCATAACGGTCATCATGACATATCCGGCCAAAACGGCGAAGATATGGGGTATCACTATTTTTAAAATATCGATCTTTAAAAAACCGTACTCCAGATTCAATGCGGCCAAAAATCCCAATACCACACCTACAAAAAGAAATATGTTCGACACGAAAATATATTTCGCCGTTACGCTCCATCTTTCGATATTTTTGTATGTCAAAAAGACATTTACGCTAAATATCAACATGGATACCAATACCAAAAGAGAGCCGTAAGGCAGAAAAAGAAACGAGCTCTCATCGAAAAAAGCGTAAACCATGATCAATAGACCCGACAGAAAAAGATAAAATTGTATATACGCGAAATCTTTCGAAAAAAGAGGTATCTCCAATATTACTGGAATCAGTTGATACATCGCCCCGAAAATGATCATCATAACAAATCCCAAAAGATACAGATGCGAGAGTGCCGCCAGCTTCGTCGATACGGCAAAATCTCCCAACTCTCCAGCATAAAATGGAAGTACCATAGACGTAAGTATATAAAAAAACGCTCCGGCAATGAAATAGTGCGCCACCAAATTAAAAGGCGGCGCCATCTGCGTCGCTAACTGTTTTGCCATCTATATTCCGCTTATCCGCCGCAAGAAGCGTCGTTTAGATTCGCTTTCTCGCTCTCTCCCTCTTTATAACTAAAAAGAAGCTTGATACGACCGTCGCTCATAGGCGCTTCCTCTATTTCATAATTTTGTGCGATTTTATCGAGCAGACCCATCGGTTTTTTATGATTGATCATAATTACGGATGTATCTTTATCTATGAACTTAAGTGCCGTCATAGCGTTGACCATAGGTTCCGGAGGCCCGCATTTTGACGTATCGAATTCTACGATACGCCCCTTGTCTATCTTATATTCGTAAAACGGAACCGTCGCTCCTTCGGGCATAAACTCTTTAGCGTCCGAAGGTCTTTGAATATCTTTTAAATCCGACATCTTCTCTCCTTATAAAATATTTCTTATCTCTATGGCAAGCCATAAAATCACAAAGTTGAGTAAAAAGATCAGCATCGACGAACTTCTTGCGAGTATCTTCTCTTTGACGGTTTTATCCCTACCGTTGCTTTTTAAAGATACGTACATATGTATTATCGTCGCCAAGGTTATGAGTGCGACCAACGCAACTTTTATATGCATATAATACCCAAGTTCGTAAGTAAACTTTTCGGGATTGTCGTGAAAGCCGTTCACTACATACATATACGTCCCGCTCATCAACAAAACCGCCAAGACGACCGATTCGAAATATCCGTACAAAGGACCGATGTAAAAATAGACGATTTTCTGCGCCTCTTTATCTCTTAAAGTGATTCCGAGCACAAAAAGCAGTAACGAACCGCCGATCCACGCCGATGCGGCGACTATATGTATATAAATTACCGTCTCATATATCATTTAACCAAAACCTTTTTACCGTAGTTACTATATTCTTATTTTAAATATATTTCATTGATATATATCAATTTTTCAACCGCTCTCAAACGAATATTTCAAGAGCCCTTTTGAGATCCTCTTTCGTATCTATACCGAAACTTCTACTCTCAACTTCGACCATTAAAATTTTCTTACCGAAATAAAGGGCTCTTAACTGTTCGAGTTTCTCTATATCTTCCAAAGGCGAAACTCCCAACGTACAAAACTTCTCAAGACTTTTTCTCGTAAAACCGTAAACGCCCAGATGCCCTAAATAGTCATGATGCTCTTGTCTATCGTAAGGTATTTTGCTTCTTGAAAAGTAGATCGCATTATCGTTATGATCGACTACCACTTTTACATGATTTGGATCGTCGGCGAAAGATGACTCTATCCTTTTGTAACAGCTAACCATCATAAACGATTCGCCCTCTCTTATCGCTTGATTCACTCTGTTGTAAATACTCTCAACGACCTCGGGCTCAATAAAAGGCTCATCCGCTTGAACGTTAACTATTATCTCATCCGAGCCAATACCCAAAATCGAAGCCGCTTCGTTTATTCTATCGGTTCCGCTTTTATGGATATCGGAAGTCATAACGGCTTTGATATCGTACTTTTTCGCGACTTGAACGACTTCTTCCGAATCCGTCGCTATTACGACTTCGTCAATCTCCTCAACTCTTTTAGCCGTCGCTACAACCATTGGAAGACCCTTGATATCGGCTAAAACTTTATTGGCGAATCTATTGGAAGCTACTCTTGCGGGTATAATTATCATCTTTTGCCTTTATTAGCTTTTATTGGTTAAAATAGATTATATCAGCGGAGTCGAAAAAAAAGAAAATTTGTTATCGTTTTTTATACGATTCGACACCTTTACCGAAAATCGGTAACAAAATCTTAACAGAAAAAGGTTTATTTTTTGTATCTGTATCAAAATGAAGACGGTTTTTTATTCAACAGCGACGCCCATTTTCTTTATGACTTTATTTCGCGCTTTAAACCAAAAGGTGAAATCCTCGATATCGGTACGGGTTGCGGGATACTCGGTTTGTTAACCGCGAGAGACTTTGAAACCAACGTTACGCTTATAGACAAACAGCGAACGAACTATTTTCTATGTCTGCAAAACGCCAGAGTGAACAAGCTGGATGCAAACGTAATATGCGACGATTTTATCGATCATAACTTCGATATAAAATTCGACTTTATCATATCCAATCCGCCATATTATCATCAAGGAGCCTCTCAAAGCGAAAATCGATACAAAAAAATCGGCAAAAGCTCACTATATCTCGATTTTAAAGAGATGGTACGAAAAATAAACTCCATCATAAAACCCAAAGGAAGTTTCATATTCTGTTACGACGCAAAACAGCTTCCCTATGTCATATCGACTCTTATCGAAAAAAAATTTACCGTAAGCGACATCCGTTTCGTTCACGGCAAAAAGGAGAAAGTCGCCCACTTGGTTCTAATATGTGCGAAAAAGAGTTCCGGATCACTCTGCAAAACATACCCCCCTCTTATAAATTTTATAAACGGCGATCTATCCGAAGAGGTAAAATCCATTTATCAAAAAACAAGGACATATAGTATAAAATGCAAAATATCGTAACAAATGACAAATACCCTTACGGCTTCGATCCTTCCAAGTGTGCCGAGTGTGAAGGAAAATGTTGTACCGGGGAGAGCGGTTATATCTGGCTGACTCAAAAAGAGATGCGGAATATAGCTGAATTTTTAGATATGGAAATCAACGATTTCAAGCACGATTATCTTCGTAAAGTGGGATATAGATATTCGTTGAAAGAGAGGTATAAAGATGGTGAATTCGAATGTGTTTTTTTCGATACCCAGAAGAAAAACTGTTCCATATACGATCATAGACCTCTACAATGCAGAACTTTTCCCTTTTGGGACTATTTCAAAAAACATACAAAAGAGGCGGTAAAAGAATGTCCGGGTATAGTATTGTAATCTTCGTACTCCTTTTTTCGTTGACATCATGCGCACAAAAAAGCCCTTTAACAGTGAGCGAATACAAAATTATCGATAACCAAGTATCCGGCGACAAACAGAAGTTGGACGCATACGCTCTTATCGCTATGGATGCCTACAATAGAGGCGATTTCGATACGGCGGGAAGATTTTTCGAGAAACTTTACGATCTGGATCCGCAGATAGATTATCTAGTGGATGCGATAAAAGCGGCAAGTTTCAAGAAAGATTACGAAAGAATCAAATATCTGATAGATAAAGGTGAGGGAAAATTCGGCGACAATAAATTTATAAACCGATATCTTGTCGCATACTATTTGGATAAAAAAGATATCGCAAACGCTCAAAAAACGGTCGATGATCTGCTTCAAAAAAATCCGTCATTGGAAGATTACGAATTAGCGGCTATAGTAGCTAGAGTCAAAGGAAATCTAAAAAGCGCGCGGAACTACTACCAAAGAGCCTACTCGATCGATCATGACCCAAAAGCCCTGAACGATCTTGCAGAGCTACTTTTAAGTCAAAACGAAACGGACGAAGCCGTCACTTTACTCGAGACTCATACCAGAATTTACGGGTGTGAAAAACATATCTGCAATATGCTCATACAGATATATACAAAAAGGCAAAATCTCGACGCTTTGGAAGATATCTATATGAAATTATACGAAAAAAGCAAAAAGCCTTTTTACGCGAAAGCTCTTTTGGATCTCTACGCTTACAGAAAAAGATACGACGCTGCTATCTCTTTTTTGAAAAAATATAAATTCGACGACGAGATACTTCTGGACGTATATACCTCAAAAAGAGAGTACAAAAAGGCGTACGATCTTGCAAACAGTCTCTATAAAAAGACGAAAAATCTCAAGTTTCTGGCTAGAGCCGCTATTTTAGAATATGAAAGCAGTAAGAAAAAAGATAAAAAACTTCTAAAAAACGTTAGTCGAAAGTTCGAAAAATCCGTCTATCAACTCGACGATCCGCTCTTTTACAACTACTACGCTTATCTACTGATAGATCACGATATAGATGTGGAAAAAGGGATCGAGCTTGTCAAAAAAGCTCTGAAGCAGGAGCCGGATTCTCTCTTTTATATCGATACTCTCGCTTGGGGATACTTCAAAAAAGGAAATTGTAAAGAGGCGTACAAGCTTTTAAAACCTTACGAAAACGAAAAGTCGGAGCAAGAGATTATGGAACATTTAGAAAAAATTAAACACTGTTTAAAGGAAAAAGCGAAGTGATACTTGACAAAATCCTAAAAGAGACGAAGGAGCTTGTAAAAAGCCGACAAAAACAGATGCCTCTTGAATGGCTCGGACGTTCTTTGGCATATAACCCCTATCCGCCAAGAGATATCAAAGAGCACCTTACTTCGACAAACGACAATCCTTACAGGATCATCGCCGAAGTGAAGAAAGCAAGCCCCAGCAAAGGAATTATCCGTGAAGATTTCGATCCTCTGGCGATCGCCCAATCGTATGAAAATGCCGGAGTCGATGCGATAAGCGTTTTGACCGAGCCTTTTTTTTTCAAAGGCGATATAGAGTATCTGACCGGGATCAGAAGATACGTCGGTACGCCGCTTCTTAGAAAAGATTTTATATTTTGCGAATATCAACTCGTCGAAGCGCTGGTTTACGGCGCCGACTTCGTTCTTCTCATAGCCAAAATGCTTACGAAAAAAGAGCTCAAAGATCTTTTGAACTATACTTGGCATCTTGGGATGAACGCTCTTGTTGAGATTCATGATAAAGAGGATTTGAAAAAGGCCATTCATGCCGGAGCCGACATAATAGGAATAAACCATAGAAATCTCGAAACTTTCGAAATGGATATGAAACTTTGCGAAAAACTCATTCCGCTTATTCCAAACGGAAAAATCATCGTCGCCGAAAGCGGAATAAACGATAAAGAGACGATAAAACGACTTCACGAAACGGGAGTTGACGCTTTTTTGATCGGAGAACATTTTATGAGAGAAGAAAATATCACTCAAGCCGTAAAGGCACTTAAGGATTGAAGTTGAGAGAATTTGTGAATCTAGGCGAGAAAATTATCTCTTTATTCGCAAAAATCTCCGCTCTGCTTGTCGTGGCTTTGAGTTTCTTAGTCGTTTACGACGCTTTGAACAGATACTTTTTCGGCGGAGGATCGGTCGCTTTACAGGAGTTGGAGTGGCATCTTTTCGACATTATTTTTCTTATCGGCCTCTCATATACGCTACAAAGCGATAAACATGTAAGAGTGGATATATTTTACGCCTCTTTTAGCGAAAAAACCAAAGCGAAAATAGAGATTTTTTCACAACTCTTTTTAGTCATCCCGTTCTCTATGCTCATTCTATACGTCAGTTACGATTTTGTCGTACAAAGTTATCTACAAAACGAGATATCTCCCGATCCCGGGGGTTTGACGCATAGGTACCTGATAAAATCGACAATCCTAGCGGGCTTTTTTCTTCTTCTTATTCAAAGCCTTTGTACCCTTTATAAAAACATTCAACTTTTAAAAGGCGAAAAATGATCGGTATCTATATGTTCGTTACGGCGCTAATGCTTCTTATGATAGGATTCCCCGTAGCTTTCGCCTTCGGAAGCGCGGCTGTCGTAACCGCATATTTCACGCCCGATATCTCTTTGGATATATTCACCCTTCTTCCTTATCGAATTTACGGAATTATGCAAAATTTCACCCTCATAGCCGTACCTCTTTTTATCTTTATGGGGCTAATTTTACAAAAAAGCGATATAGCCCAATCGCTTTTGATAAATGTCGGTAAACTTTTCGGAAACGTAAGAGGAGGACTTGCCGTAAGTACGGTTATAGTCGGTGCCGTTTTAGCGGCAAGTACCGGAATAGTCGGTGCGAGCGTCGTTATGATGAGCATAATATCCCTACCCATTATGATAAATCACGGTTACTCCAAATCACTAAGCAGCGGCACGATCGCGGCAAGCGGAACACTGGGACAAATCATTCCTCCCTCTATCGTACTGATCATTTTGGGAGATGTGATGAGCATAAGCGTGGGAGATCTCTTCAAAGCGGCACTAGGACCTTCTTTACTTCTTGTACTGTTATATATCTCCTATATTTTGATGCTCGCAAGAGTAAAACCCGATACGGCTCCAGCGATAGCATCCGACCAAAAGAGATCGGTTACGGTCAAAAAAGCTCTAATATCCATATTTGCTCCCGCCTCTTTGATACTTCTTGTTTTAGGATCTATCTTCGCCGGAGTGGCCACTCCTACCGAATCGGCTGCGTTTGGCTGCGTCGGTGCCGTTCTTCTGACTTTGGCAAACGGTTCGTTCAATCTAAAAGATCTTTTCGATTCATCTCTTGAGACCGTTAAACTGACATCTATGATCTTCATGATTCTTATCGGTGCGACCGCTTTTTCGCTCGTTTTCAACGAAGCCGGAGGAGGTGATTTGGTGCTCGACTTTTTCGCTAACGATATTGCCGACGGTTGGATATTTATAGCTTTCGCTATGGGTGCGATCTTTTTGCTCGGATTTTTTGTCGATTTTCTTGAAATCTGTTTCATCATCATACCTATTCTAACGCCCATAGTCAACGCTTTTGGTATCGATCCATTATGGTTCGCCGTTTTAGTCGCCATGAATTTACAAGCTTCGTTCCTAACTCCCCCTTTCGGATTCGCTCTCTTTTATCTAAAAGGAGCCGCCGAAGAGATGGTCAACACGAGAGATATTTACAAAGGCGTTATTCCTTTCATACTGCTTCAACTTTTAGCGCTGGTTATAGTCATAAACTTTCCTGAAATAGTAAGACTCTTTTTTTAAAAACAAGTTCACTTTAATTTCACATTTTTTCGCTATAAAAGAAGTACGGCGCAAGTCTCTGTGAATTGATCTGGTTTTTTGGGATTTCCCCAGGTAGCAGGTATTTTTTAAAATACAATAGGATCCCATCAATCTTCTTTTTCAACATTAACAGGAGAATGTCATGAACAAAAACGGCAGGAGAGAGTTTCTCAAAACTTTGGCTCTGACAACTGCGGCTACCGTCACTTCACCTCTTTTAGCGTCACAACGCCCAAACAGTTCGGATGAAGATTACAAAGCTCTAGTATGCGTACTTCTCGAAGGGGGTGCGGATTCACTCAATTTTGTCGCCCCGAAGACGGAATTTAGCGAATATTTGAGATATTTGAAGGTTCGTCCTCATACGGCTCATAACCGTGAAAAGATCAGAACGCTAAGAGGGGTAAAATACGGACTCCACCCTAAAATGGCGAGAATGCAAAGACTCTACAACTACGGAAACCTAGCGATCATAGCCAATGTCGGCGTACTGGAAAAAAGCTTAAAACTCGACGAAATAAAAAAAGCGAAATACCCGGCCGATATAAAAGAGCGTCCAAGTCAACTATTTGACCATGTCGCTCAAAGAGATATGTGGATGCAAGCCGGAGTCGCCGACAGCGGCTGGGCGGCAAGAGTCGCCGATTTGATGGCGAAAGATTATGTCAATGTAAGTGTTGCCGGTGAAAACAGTTTACAATACGGAAGCAAACAAAAAAATCTCATCGCACATGACGATATTTTCGGCGCGGACGAAACGGTAAAAAAAGTGAAAAAGGCTAAAATCGATACGTACTTTGAAGATGACGACTCTATGGAGGGTAAATCTCTCGGCAAACAGCTTGAACTGGTAATAGATTTGATCGAGCATAGAAAGAGATCCGAAACTCCGAATAGACAAATCTTTTTCGTATCGTACGGCGGTTGGGACATTCATAACGCTGCCGACGGCACCGCCGCGAACGAACTTATGGAAAACAAAGTCGCTTATATGGATAAGTCGTTAGGAGAGTTTTACAACGCTCTTCAAAAATTGGGACTCGATAAAAAGGTGACTACGTTTACGATGTCGGATTTCGGTAGAAGCGTGGAAAATATCGGTGACGATCACGGATGGGGTGGTCATGCGTTCGTAATGGGCGGTGCGATCAAAAGCGGAATATACGGCAAAATGCCTAAAATCGCAAAAAATACACCCGACGCTCTGAAAAACGGCGCGCTTATTCCGACCGTATCTTGCGAACAGTATCTCTCGCCTCTTGTAAAGTGGCTAGGTGACGATAAGATCGATTTGAAAAAAGTTTTTCCCAATCTTCACAAATTTGAAGATAAAAAGCTGGATTTTATAGCATAACACACAAAATAGGATACTCCCTTTAAATCATCGGAGTATCCTTCGTACAAAAAGAGATGAAAAAGTTTATATACGCATTTTTAACGACCCTTTTTACGATTTTTATCTTGAGCGCTTGTCGAAATTCGCAATTTTCAAAAAAAGATCCCCCAAAAGGCGTTCTTTTGAAAAAAAAGATAACCATCGACGATATTCAAAGGGAGTATGAGATCTATCTTCCCGAAAACCTAGGCAACTCTCCCGAAGCTCTCGTTTTCGAGCTACACGGCGGCGGTGTTTATGTAAAAGATTTAACCGCAGAAAGCGGTTACAAAACGCCTTATAAACTCTGGATGAATTTGGCCGACAAAGAGAATTTCATCGTCGTATATCCTCAAGGATTAAACGGTTCCTACTTAAAACCCTCATGGAACGATTGCCGTAAGAACGCACAAATCAACTCAAACGCGAACGATGTTCTTTTCATCTCCAAACTGATCGATAAAATCACCCGTAAGTACGAAATAGATTCAAAAAGAGTTTTTATCTCCGGCACTTCAAACGGCGCACTTATGGCACTCAGACTTGCGATAGAGATACCGGATAAGATAAAAGCCGTAGCCGCGACAGCCGGCTCAATGGCCGATGTCTCTAAATGCAAAGATCCCAAAAAACCGATATCGGTGATGTTCATAAACTCTACAAAAGATAACCGCCTACCTTATAACGGCGGTTTACTCTCAAATCCTCCAAATCAGAAACACGGCAGCGTTTATTCGGTTGAAAAATCCGTTCGTATCTGGAGAAACTTAAATAAAAGCGCCGAAAAACCGACAATCCGCCGCTTTATCGACCTAGATCCAAGCGACGAAAGTACGGTAATAGCATATAAATACTCAAATAGTGAAAACGGTACCGAAGTCGTTTTATATAAAATAGAAGGCGGCGGACATTTAGCGCCCAGCATCAAAGAGAGATATAGCGCTTTTTATGAAAAATTGATGGGAAAACAAAATCATGACATAGAGATGACGACCGAAGTGTGGAACTTTTTCAAAAAACTCGAACATTAAAAAAGCGATACTGGTTATTAAATATCCGATACCAGATATTTATCGTAATCCTTTACGAAATATCTGATATTTTTTCTCCCTTTTTTTACGATCGTAAAACCTTCGCTTTGTAACAAAGCTATCTGTTCGTCGGGAGCGTTCGGAAACTTCGGATTTAACTCTCCGCCGCTTTTTAATGTCCTCCAATAAGGCAGATCGTCCTTTAACTCCAAAGAGGCATGAGCGCTTATATTTACAAAAATTCCCGTCGTAAGCGGGCAACAGATATCGGCCTCGTATTTTTCGGAGACTATTTTTCTAATCTCCGAAAGGGTGATCACTCTTTTTTTCGGAACTTTTTTCATGATCGCGTATATATCGGTCGGTTTGGCTATCGCCATAGTTTTTCCGCCGAGCCTCTTTCTCTCTTTTTCGTTCAGTTTGACGACTTTGGGCAACTCTTTGGTATCGTTTAGCTTTTGGATATATGTTTTTCTTGCCAAACTAGCGCTCTTTAAATTTAAACGACATCATTGAAAAAAAAACTTTAACAATAATCCGCCAAAAGCCCGGCTTTAAGCTGTAAGTGAGTCTCTTCACCGACCAACTCTTTTACTATCTCAAGAGCGAAACATATGGCGGTTCCCGGACCTCTTGAAGTAAGAACATTCGAGCTTTTCACCACCTTCTTCGTATCGGTGAAACCGCCTGTTTTTATTTGCTCTTCATACGAAGGATAGCAGGTATAACCCTCTTTTAGAACTCCCGCCTCTTCAAGAGCGATAGGTGCGGCACAGATAGCGCCGATGCTTTTATCCTTTTCATCGAACTCTTTTAGAAGTCTTTGAACCCTTTGATCGTCTCTTAAGTTGAAAGAGCCCGGCGTTCCTCCAGGAAGCACTATCATATCGAAATCATCCGCCACGACATCGTCGATCTTCGTATTTGCCAAAACGGTTATACCGTTTGCGCCGTTGACTTCGCGATTGTAAAGATATGCGGTAGTAACTTCAACTCCTCCTCTTCTAAGAACATCTATGATACTTACGGCCTCTATCTCTTCAAAGCCTTCCGCCAATGGAACTAAAACGGATGCCATCTTATCCTCCTCTTTTGAAATTGACTATTTTACCTTCTCAAGATACTCGCCTTTTGCGGTATCGACTCTGACCACATCACCTTCTAGAACATGAAAAGGGATCTGTATGACCGCTCCGCTCTCAAGAGTGGCGGGTTTTTTACCCCCTTGCGAATCACCTTTGAAATTGGGTCCGGTTTCGGTTATCTTGAGTTCTACCGTAGCCGGCGCTTCAACATCTATGGCATTGCCGTTATGAAAGAGTATCTCCACATTCATTCCGTCAACGATCCATTTTTGCGTCTCTCCCACTTGATCATGCGTCAAACCTATCTGATCGTAAGTTTGGGTGTCCATAAACTGAAGCATCTCGCCGTCGTCATACAAAAATTGCATAGTTTTTTGTTCTAAATTCGGCTTTTCGCATTTGTCTCCCGCATGAAAAGTCTTTTCGATCACTTTGCCGTTTAGATAGGACTTTATCTTACACCTAACAAACGCCGCTCCTTTTCCGGGTTTTACATGTTGATACTCGACTATTTTATAGGGAATACCGTTTAATTCTATCTTAAGTCCTTTTTTTAAATCACCCATAGAGTATGAAGCCATCTTTTCTCCTGCACTTTATTTTTTAATAAAATCGATTATAGCAAATCAAAACAAAAAATAGTTACAATCGCAAACAATTCCTTCCAAGCTCAAAAGGAGAAAATTCAGGTGAAAACTTTAACGATCATAGATACATTCGGTTTTTTTTTCAGAAACTACTACGCCCTTCCCCAACTCAAAAGCAAAAGCGGTTTCC
Source organism: uncultured Sulfurospirillum sp. (assembly GCA_964573205.1). Classification (GTDB taxonomy): domain Bacteria; phylum Campylobacterota; class Campylobacteria; order Campylobacterales; family QNZT01; genus QNZT01. The sequence goes on from CAZNIT010000063.1 coordinate 44,864, forward strand.
CCACAGGTCTTTTGACGGGATTTGTAAACTTCATAGCCACTCTCAACAAAGAGCACGGAACCGACTATCTGCTTTTTGCGCTCGATTCCAAAGAGAAAAGCGTTAGAAAAGAGATAGATCCAAACTATAAAGCAAACAGACCAAAACCGCCCGAAGATCTGCTACAACAACTTCCGGTCGCCATCGATCTTATCGAAAATATGGGCTTTCCGAAAATGGAAGTCGCCGGTTACGAAGCCGACGATATCATAGCCGCTTTGGTCGAATGCGCGAAAAAGCAGGATATAAAAGTAAAAATAGTCTCTCATGATAAAGATCTATACCAACTCATCGACGACGGTAAAGTGGTCATTTACGATCCTTTGAAAAAGGTGGAGATAGATGAAGAGAAGTGTATCGGAAAATACGGCGTACCTCCTTCGAAAATTCCTGATTTTTTAGCGCTTGTGGGAGATAGTGCGGACAATATCCCGGGAGTCAAAGGAATCGGTCCAAAAGGCGCTTCAAAACTTTTAAAAGAGTTCGACACCCTCGAAGAGATCTACGACAACCTGGACTCCGTCGCGAATCCAAGAACCAAAAAACTGCTTCAAGAGGGAAAAGAGAGCGCCTTTTTGAGTAAAAAGCTCGCAACGCTCTATCATGATATATTGAACGATTGCGATATTCAGAGATTCTCCTTTCCCGAAGAAAACCCCATTCTCAAAGTTGCAAACAAACTAAAAGAGCTCGATATGAATACCGTTTTAAAAAGAGCCGGTGCGACTTATCAACATACCGAAGATGAAAAGATCTGCTCAAACACCCTAAACTTCGAAGCGCATCTTTTAGATACGAAAAGAGAGCTTTTGGAAGTTTTGAAAAAGATTCCGAAAGATCGACCGATCGCTTTCGATACCGAAACCGACTCGCTCTCCCCTCTTGAAGCCAATATCATCGGTTTCTCTTTTGCGATAGATGAAGAGAGAGCTTGGTATGTACCGATCGCACATAACTATTTGGGCGTGCAAAAGCAGTTAAGTAAAGAGGAGGCGAAAGAGGGTCTTGAGATTTTACTACAGCATCCCGTAATCGGACAAAACCTAAAGTACGATTTTGCCGTTTTAAGAAACAATTTCGGTTTTAAAGAGCTAAAAGCACACGCGGATACGATGATAATCTCATGGCTTCTTGATCCTTCAAAAAGTGCCGGACTGGACAATATGGCAAAAAGATATTTCGATTATGATATGGTTAAATTCAAAGACACGGTAAAAAAGGGAGAGAATTTCAGCAGTGTCGCTTTGGCGGACGCTTGCGTATATGCGGCGGAGGATGCTTGGATGACGATGAAGCTTTACAACCTCTTATGGCAAAAACTTGATGAAAATCTGAAAAAAGTGGCAAAAGATGTCGAGTTTCCTTTCATAATCACACTTTTAGATATGGAAGAAGCGGGTATAAAGATCGATACGAACTTTTTCGAACGTTTAAAAAGCGAAGCGGACGCGACTATAATCGATTTAACTCATGATATTTATGCATTAGCCGGTAAAGAGTTTAACATAAACTCCACGCAACAGCTGGGAAAAGTTTTATTTGAAGATCTGAAATTAAAAACGGGCAAAAAAACGAAAACGGGATACAGCACAAACGAGCAGGTTCTTCAAAACCTCTACGAAGATCATCCCATCATAGCGAAAATTTTGGAGTACAGAGAGATTTATAAACTTCGCTCCACATATATCCAACCGCTTTTGAAACTTGCTCAAAAAAGATCCGATCATCGTATTCACACCTCTTTTTTACAAACGGGAACCGCAACAGGCAGACTAAGTTCCAAAAACCCGAATCTTCAAAATATCCCCGTAAGAAGCGAGATCGGAAGAAAGATCCGCGAGGGATTTATCGCAAAAGAGAACTATACCCTAATAGGTATAGACTACTCGCAGATGGAACTTAGACTACTTGCTCACTTTAGCAAAGATCAGGCGCTTTTGGAAGCTTTCAAAGAGGATAAGGATATTCATCTTCAAACAGCGATAAAGCTTTTTGGAGAAGAAAACGCCAAAGAGATGAGAAATATAGCAAAAAGTATAAATTTCGGTCTTTTGTACGGAATGGGAAGCCAAAAACTAGCTCAAACCATTCATGTAAAAAGAGGTGAAGCAAAAGAGTTCATAGAGAAATATTTCGCTTCGTTTCCGACCGTCAAAGAGTATCTTGAGAGCATAAAAGAGTTTGCAAAACAAAACGGTTATGTTGAGACGATTCTTGGAAGAAGGAGGTATTTTGATTATGAAAATGCAAATGCGTTCGTTAAAGCCGGATTTGAAAGAGAGAGCGTAAATACCGTATTTCAGGGTTCGGTTGCGGATATCATAAAACTGTCTATGAACAAACTCAACCAAGAAAAGGTCGATAAAAACGACTCTTTTATGTTGCTTCAAATTCACGATGAACTCATCTTCGAGGTAAAAGAGCAAAAAGCGGAAACTTTTGCAAACGAAGCGAAAAAGATCATGGAAAACATCATAGAGTTAAATATTCCCTTAAAATGTAGTGTTGCCATAGGAAAGAACTGGGGAGAGTTGAAATAGTGGAATTTACGCTAAAAGAGCAAAAAATAAAACTCGACGAAGTATCAAGAATCTATCCCGCAGCTATGGTAAAAACTGGCAAAAGAGATGAAGTAACGCAAATTAGTCTGGAGTGGATAGATACTCTTAAAACCGACGAAGTGGAGATAGTAAACTTTGCAATCTTCGTTCATAAAAAGGATAAAAATATTTTAAGTTTTTTTTATGACACAAGGAAGGAGCTTCTAAAAGCTTTTGATAATTTATCAAAACAATTAAATTAATTATAACTCTTGACGATTTACATGCCAATAAATAAATACGGGATAAATCGTCATGAAAAGTTACAACCTTTTGTACACGGAAGAAGCGATACAAAAACTTCCGATAGAAAAAATCAACAACTCAAAATCGATTTTGATTCAAATTTTTACCACTCTAGTTGACAAAAATTCTCTTCGAAACAGAGTCGAAGTACTTCAAAGCTACTTCCCTAACGCAAAAATAATAGGCACGACAACGGCCGGGAATATCATAGGTGGTAAACTTGAAGACAATAATTGCGTTATAAGTATAACTACTTTCGAAGATACTAAATTAACTCTTTTACATATCAAAGATATTCCATATCATGAGAGTTTTTCAAACGGCGAATTTTTAGCGCAAAAGCTGGTTAAAAAAGATACGAAAGCCCTTATTATCTTCGGCGACAACACATCGGTAAACGCCCAAGCGTTTTTAAGAGGCGTAAAAAAACATTCACATCAAGATCTCGTAATCGCCGGAGGAATCGCCGGTTTTACATCAAATGATAGAGACTCGCTTTTGCTAAGCGACGATACGATCAGTTCAAAAGGCATTGTCGCCGTAGCACTCGAGGGTAAAAAGATAAGGGTAAACAACCACTATAAAAACGACTGGGTGGCATTTGGAAAAAAATTGCTTATTACTCATGCAAAAGGCAATAGAGTTTATAGTATAGATCATATGCCTGCCGTCGAAGTTTTCAAACACTATTTAGGGCAAGATATTTATGAAAACTTTACGAACTCAAAACTCCTCTTTCCACTGATTACTACGAAAAACTCAATACCCATAGCAAGATCGGTCATCGAAAAATACGATGACGGATCTCTCAAATTTGCGGGAGAGATAAAAACCGGTGAAGTTTACCAAATCGGCTTTGGAAATCTCGAACATATGCTGCAAAACCACACTTTTCCTATGAACAGATCACAAAAACACTCAACCGAATCGATCTTCGTTTACTCTTGTGTCGCAAGAAGAAAATTTATGAAAGATGAAATCATTAAAGAGATAGCTCCTTTAAGCCAAGTTGCGGATGTCAGCGGCTTTTTTACATACGGAGAGTTCTATTCGGATCAAAACGGCGCACATCTTTTAAACCAAACCTTAACCGTTCTCTCTATGAGTGAAGCTCCGTGTAGAAAAAAAGAGTGTAACATTTTAGAGTCGAACGTTCGCACAAGCAGCTTCTCCACGCTAACCGCTCTATCTCATCTTATGACCGTTACAAATAGCGAACTAAGAGAGTATCATGCATATCTGGATCAAAAAGAGAAACTACTTTGCGGCGGACCGGTCGTAAATTTTAAAATCAGTTTCGACAAAAACGACAAACCCTACTGCTCGTATATATCTCAAAACATAAAAAAACTACTAGGTTACAGTACAAAAGAGTTACTTAATTCCGAGGTGACGCTTGAGCAGATTTTCGATATTCCGACACTTTTAAGACTTCAAAAAGAGATAAAAGATTATAAGCACAACAACGATATCGCTTATGAAACGCAGGTAAAAGTCTATGCGAAATCTTCAAACACGATATATCTGCATATCTATCTGACTATGCAAAAAAACAATCCCGACATAAAAAGCGATCTGATCGGTTACTGTATAGATATCACACAACAAGTGGAATCAAGAGAGAAGATAAAAAAGTTGGCATTTTACGATAGTATTACCGGCTTGGCGAATAGAGAACTTCTGAAAATCACGTTCAAACAGAAAATCAAAGAGGCGAAAGAGAGTAAACAGTTATGTGCCGTCTCGTTCTTCGATCTGGATAAATTTAAAGACGTAAACGACACGTACGGTCACTCGATCGGAGACAAACTTTTAAAACTTATCGCCAACAGATTAAACGCGGTAATAAAAAATGATGATTTCATAGCAAGAATCGGAGGCGATGAATTTGTCTTGATCCATGGAAATCTAAATCCGAAAACCGTTCAAACCAATATTTTCACGATGGTAAACAGAATCATCACTCTCATACAAGAGCCTTTTAACATAGATAACAAGATCATCCATATCAGTACCAGTATAGGAACGGCAATTTACGGTATCGACGGAGAGAGTACGGAAGATCTGATAAAACATGCCGATATGGCGATGTACGAAGCCAAAAACGATCCTAATGTCAATTTCAAATTTTACTCTCACACGATGAGACTTTTAAGAGAAGAAGAGCTCATACTTCAAAAAGAGCTTAAAGAGGCGGTAAGAAACAAAGATTTCACCATCCTTTACCAACCGCAAGTAGATACGATAAACGGTCATATCGTCGGAGCCGAAGCTCTCATACGATGGGAACACCCGAAAAAAGGAACCATATCTCCGGTAATGTTCATACCCGTAGCCGAAGAGACGAATCTGATAGTGGAGATGGGAGAGTGGATACTTAACGAAGTATGTCATAAAATCAAATATCTTCAATCAATTAAAAATCTACCGGAAACTTTCAAGAGTGTTTCCGTAAATATCAGCCCCGTCCAATTCAAAGATCCATACTTTATCTCCAAAGTCAAAAAGATAATAACCCTTTTAAAAATAGACACCTCCTATTTGGAATT
>CAZNIT010000064.1:0-40914 GCA_964573205.1 uncultured Sulfurospirillum sp.
GGATAACTCTTGCTTCTGTCTATTATCGAATACAACTCGTTAAAATTGGGAAGTCGCCATTGCGTTTTACCCGCAAGTTCGAGACTTTCACAATAATTAAGCGCCTCTAGCCAAGTAAGACTTTTTGTTCTAGCCTCCAAATCGTCCTGCCAAATCAAATTCGTTGCATCGTTTTTAACAATTTGGGCTTGATCGTCTCTCACATAGTCGCCATTTAAGCCGCTAGCGCCTCTGACACATTTGATATGGTGAACTTCACCTTCCGCTTTTGCCTGACTTTTACCATATTCCGGATCCAAAGCCCATCTGTAACCTGCTTGACTCGAAGCGGTCGATGACCACATATTCATCGGATAGTCTATAAATCCGAAACTCTTATCAAGCACTCTTTCAAGACCTTTATCGGTCAAGAACACCAACTCTTCTATCGTAGGTACTCTCCAATCGTCGTAACCGCCTTGCGTTAAGTCTTCGCAGTATGCAAGAGCTTGAGTGTAATTTAAGTCTTTGTTTACACCCTCGTTGTAATTGATATCTTGCCATTGAAGATAAGTTAAATTATCGGTTACTATATCCGTCGTATCATCTCTGGTAAAGCTTTTTTCAATACCTCTTTTGTAGTAGCCGTCGTCAAAGTCGGCTTTACTGGTTATTTGACCCGTCGAAGGAAGCGTATCCGTAACTTCGGTAACATTTATAACAACCGATACCGGATCGCTGCTGCCGGCACTGTTACTTGCCGCGGCATTTAGAGTATATAGAGATTTTTGTGCGAAGGACAGCTCTTTTTTAAGAGTTAAAGCACCTTGCGTATCGACCGAGAAATTTTCGCTACCATCACCGCTGAGCGTGATAGAGCTTATAGCGCTGTCACCACTATCTTGTATGATAATATTTCCGATCTTACTATCGGCTTTAATACTCTCGCTGACAGTCAAAGTTAAAGGCTTGATAACGGGTTTGACGTCGAATATATTGTTGACAGTTACCGTAATATTTTGCGTCGCTTCGTTCAAAACGCTATCCGTTGCCATAACGGTCACCTCGTATATGTTGTTCAAGTCACCGTCGGTCGGATTTTCAAAATCAGCAGGGGTTTTGAACGAGAGCTTACCGCTTTGAGCGTCTATGGTGAATTTATCACTATCAGAACCCGTAACTAACGAATATGTTACGAAACCGCTATCCGTTGCTTTTACATCCGCAATTTCACTGATATTCTCATTTACACTTATACTATTTGAAGATGTAAAAGACGGAGGAGTCAAATCAGGTTCGGTTACATTTATGATGAGTGCGGCTTTTGTCGTACCGGCATCGTTCGTCGCGTTAACAAACAACTCATAACTCTCACCGTTAACTTTGTCAAGCGGTTTTTTCAAAGTTATCGTACCGTCTTTTGCGATCTCGAACAACGCGCTACCCTCTCCGTTTAAAGTCATTGAACTTATTTTACTATCTCCGCTATCAACTATCTTCACTTTCGCAATCGTAACGTCGGTAAGTGAATTTTGTGATACGAAAGCGTTCGTTTTTTCCAATTTCGGTTTCACATCGGCGATGTTTTCGACTTGTACGGTAATATTTTGAGTTACGTCGTTTGAGTTTGCATCCGTAACTTTCAAAACGATTTCATAGATATTGTCGTAATTGGAATCGGTCGGATTTTCAAAATCCGGCGCACTTTTAAACGACAAAGCCCCCGTATGCGAATCGATCGTAAATTTCGAGCTGTCGGCTCCACCCGAAATCTCATATGTCAAATCACCGTCGTATTCAAAATCCATCACTGCGATATCAGTCTGATTCTCATTAACGGTTATGAAATTCGTTCCGCTGAATTGTGGCGGATTGATATCTAAATCTATAGCGTCTCTGTCAACCTTTCCAATGTCGGTATTCAAACATCCTGTAAGTAAAACCGAAGCGAGCATTAAAGAGGTAGTTAACTTTTTTCTCATTTTTATTTCCTTCATCCTTGATATAAAGGCATGATCGTCATTCACAGATTTTATTTTAGTTATGTCTTTACTCTAACACTATTTTTGATACAATCGTCCAAATTTGGAACAAGGATACGCTTATGTTTGGAATGAGTTTGGGTGAAATACTCGTTATCGCCATCATAGCGATTTTATTTATCGGACCCGATAAACTTCCCGAAGCGATGATGCAAATCGCAAAGTTTTTTAGAAGTTTTAAAAAGGGTATCAACGATGTGAAAGAGTCGATCGAACAAGAAGTTCACCTTCAAGAGTTAAAAGAGGAAGCCATCTCTTATAAAGAACAACTCGAGAAATCTGTAAGTGATGTAAAAGGCGATAAAGATATTGATGTTTTAAGTGATATGAAAGAGGAGTTTTCAGAGATAAGTGAGTCGTTAACCAAACTTGAAGACAAACCTGAAAAGGGTGGGAAAAAAGATGTTTGAAGATCTAAAACCCCATCTTGTTGAACTTAGAAAAAGGCTTGGTATCTCCGTCCTGACCGTGATAGTGATGTTTTTTGTTATGTTCTTTTTTTGGAAACCGATACTTGACTGGATGATCGCTCCGCTGGTACTTGTTTTGCCTGAGGGTAGCAGTGTCATATTTACAAAGGTACAGGAACCATTTTTTACAGCTCTTAAAGTCGCGTTTTTTTCAGGTTTTATTGTTTCATTACCTGTTATATTTTGGCAATTGTGGCTCTTTATAGCTCCGGGGCTTTATGAAAATGAAAGAAAATTCGTTTTGCCTTTTGCCGCCGGTGCGACCGTTATGTTTTTAATCGGTGCACTTTTTTGTTATTATGTAGTTATTCCTTTTGGATACGAGTTTTTGATAAACTTCGGTTCGCAACTTTTTACCGCACTTCCTAGTATCGGTGAATATGTAAGCTTTTTTACAAAGCTCATACTGGGATTCGGACTTGCGTTTGAACTTCCTACCGTAACTTTTTTTCTAGCTTCGATCGGTCTTGTAACCGATGAGACTCTAAAAGGTTTTTTTAAGTATGCCCTTGTAGTGATATTTATGGTTTCGGCACTTCTTACTCCGCCGGACATACTGACACAGTTTTTGATGGCCGGACCGATGATTCTTTTGTACGGTCTCTCCATACTTATAGCAAAAACGATAAATCCGGAAAAAAAAGAGGATGATGAGTAAACTCGATCCTCTTTCGGTGGATTCGTATGATTACGAACTGCCTTCAAGTCTCATAGCCTCAAAACCGGCTGAACCAAAAGATAGTGCAAAACTGCTGATTTACGATCGTAAAAACGACACTATCAGACATACTTTTTTTTATGAGATTCTAAACTTTATCCCAAAAGATACATCTATCATACTAAACGATACGAAAGTTATAAAAGCACGGATTTTCGGAAAAAAACAAAGCGGCGGTAAAATAGAGTTGCTTGTCAACTCCCCCCTTTCTAAAAACCGTTTTTCGGTATATATACGAGGTCGCGTTAAAGTCGGAGCAAAACTCTTTTTCGATCAAAATTTAAAAGCGGTAGTAGAAGCGTTACAAGAAGACGGTACCAGAGTTGTTACTTTTTATCAAAATAAGACAAAACTCAATTTCCCCGCACTTTTTGAACTACTTGAAAAAATCGGGCATATTCCCCTTCCCCCATACATAAAAAGAGAAGATACGAAAGAAGACGAGAGCGATTATCAGACGCTTTTTGCGCAAAAGATCGGGGCTGTAGCCGCGCCGACGGCATCGCTTCACTTTACGAAAAAACTCTTCGAAAAGATGAAAGAGCGTTTCGATACCGGCTATGTAACACTTCATGTAGGTGCTGGAACATTCAAACCCGTCGAGGCTTCCAACATCAATGAACATATCATGCATAGTGAATTTTATGACATACCAAAACCAACGCAAAATATAATCGACTCCGAACAAAAAATTTTAGCCATTGGTACAACCGTCACTAGAACCGTCGAACATTATATAAGATCTAAAAAGCAAAGAGGAGATTGCAACCTCTTTTTACATCCAAAAAACCCTCCACGGAGGGTGGACTATCTTTTGACAAATTTTCATTTGCCGAAATCGACTCTTTTGATGCTCGTGGCTTCATTTGTCGGAGTTGAAAAAACGCTACAAATCTATCAAGAAGCAATCGCCAAAGAGTATAGGTTTTTCTCTTACGGCGATGCGATGCTTATACTTTAAAGGAGTTCATATGCAAATCGACTATAAAACTCAAAACACCGCTCAAAAATACGCCCTGATGTCTCAAAGTATCATTCCGCGCCCCATTGCGTGGATCGTTACGGAAGATAGAGACGGCGTCATCAACATAGCGCCGTTTAGCTACTTTACTCCTCTCTCCTCCCAACCGCCTACGCTCATCGTATCTATCGGACATAAAAGCGACGGCACCCCTAAAGACACGCTACGAAATATCCGCGAAACGAAAAAGTGTACTCTTTGTCTGGTTGATGAGAAAAATCTTAAAATGATGCACCTAAGTTCCAAAGCATTAGCTTACAAGATCAGCGAAGCGGAATATTTCAACATTCCCGTTAAAAAAACCCTAAAAGAGTTTCCACCGATGATAGAGGGTATTACATCCGCATTTTTCTGCACATTGTATCGGGAAGTGGATCTAAAGAAAAGCAAGACTATCCCCCTCATTTTGGAGATAAAAGAGCAGTTTATAGAGGATAGTCGTGTCGATGAAAAAGATAACGGAGTTTTCGTCTCTTTTAAGCCCGTTGGTAGAATCGGCAAAAAATATGCGTTTTTAGGAGAGGAGATAGAACCGCCTACGATACCTTAAATGAAACTTTACACGGCAAAAGGGTGTTTTATTTCATCCGTATAAATCGTAGGCATTTTTCGAGTTTATCTAAAACTCCTCTCTTAAGATTCCCCAGTCATGGATATCAAGATAAACTTCGGCTTTTTTGAAGTGCTCTCTTCTGATACCTTCTGGCGTCATCCCGGCTTTTTGCATCACCCTGCCGGATGCGGGATTCGTATGGAAGTGATGGGATGCGATACGATGCAACTTCAACACTTCAAATCCATACCTTATCAGTTCTCTCACGGCTTCACTCATATAACCCTTTCCCCAGTATGGTTTACCCAGCCAGTAACCTAGTGTCGCATGATTGTGATCATGTGAGAATATTAGGTCGATATTGCCCATATAATACCCCTCTTGTTTGTCGGTGATGACAAAACTCATAAGCATTTTATCCTCAAACTTTTTCATTGCCGACTCTATCCATTTTTTTGCATCCTCTTCATTATATGGATAAGGTAAAGAGGAGAGATTTTTGGATACCTCTTTATCGTTTGCAAGTATCGTCATCTCTTTTATATACTTTTTATCAGGTATTTTCAAACACAACCTTTTTGTCGAAAGTGTCGGAAATCTTTTTGGTAAATCTATCATTCTATCCTCCTTTTTTTAGATTTTAAGCCTCTTCCAGGCACCTTTTTTAAACTCTCTCCAGAAAATCACCGCTTTTGCCACCGGATCTGCAACCATACCGATGTAAACACCGATAATCGAACTAAAACCATAAACGGAGACAAGCCCGGGGATGATTCGAAACACCCACATAGTGATAAAATTGATCCAAAATGTCCGCTTCGTATCCCCCGCACCTTTGAGTGCACTACTCAAAGTAAGATATACCCCAAGCGGTATCTGTATCGCTGCGACAATGATGAGATACATACTCGCTTCATAAATGATTCGGGACTCATTTGTGAAAAGTTGTACCAGCGATCCGGGAAACATGATAAAAAGTATCGAAACCGTAAACATGATAGCTACACTATAGCGCAAAGAGAGCATCACATTACGATACGAACGCCCGGGATCTTTAGCTCCAAGTCCCTGCCCCATCAAGACCGAAGCCGCCATCGCAAAACCAAATCCGGGCATATACGCCAAACCTTCGATACGAAGTCCAAGCTGAAAGCCCGCACTAACCTCCGTTCCAAGCGCTAAAATCATCCCTGCTAACAACAACATCGCCGTTGAACCTATAACTTTATCGACCATCGCCGGAAAACCGATACGAAGCACTCTTTTTATCAAGCGCGACGAAAAGTGACGCATAGGTGTAAAATGTGTCTTTCCTCTGAGAAAATAGAGAGCAAAAACGATCGTTTCGAAAATTATCATTACCAGTGTCGCTATCGCCGCACCTTCCACACCCATTTTTGCAAAACCAAAATGTCCGAAAATAAGTACATAATCGGCCAACGCGTTTAAAAAAACGATAGTTAGCGTGATATACATCGCTGTTTTGGTATTGCCCTCGCTCGAAAAAGCGGTAAAAAAGATCGAGTTGACATACTCAAACGGTATTGCGATAAACACTATCGTCAGATACGCTTGAGCTAGCTCATCTACAGATGGACTCGCACCAAAGAGATCAAATACCCACAATCCGACATAATTCCAAAAAAGGATCACCGGCAAACTGATCACCGCAACAAAAATCAAAAGCGTCGAGATCACCATCGATGCCCTCCTATACTCTCCCGCTCCGACAAAACGACTCATCAGAGCGTTTTGTCCGGTATAGATCAAAGACATAGTAGCATAGAACATCCCCCATACCTGCATTCCAAGCCCTACGGCAACAATAGCGTCCGTGTTCAAACGAGATACCATAGCAAAATCCGTATAGATTACCATTGTATGAAGTAGATTGTTTAAAGTAACCGGCACAGCGATGCGTAATACTTTTTTGTGTCTTGATAACATAATTAAAACCTGAAAAAATAAAAAAACGAAAAACCGGCTCGAAAATTTGAGCTGACAGTGGACTAAAACGAAAAGGTCTTAGAGGGTAATAAAAAAGAAGTTATTACACCGGATAGACTGATGGGGAATGAAGTTAAAGCGTTTGATATACTTCATGATCAGTCTCCTTTATGTAATATTTTGATTTAAGTGACGAAAATATAACATGAAATTTTTCTTTTGTCAATAGGTTGTATCTTTTTTTAAACCCGTTTTCTTATAATAAAAGATCAAAATAAGGAAAAATCGAATGAAATTATACGGTATCAAAACCTGTGACTCGGTTCGCAAAGCTCGAAAATTTATGAAAGAAAACGGGATCGATTATAAATTTATTGACTTCAAAGATACGCCCGTAGGTGAAGAGACGATAAACCGATGGCTCAAAAAAGTCTCAATAGACAAGCTTTTTAACAAAAGAGGTATCACCTATAGAACACTTAAACTAAAAGAGTTAAATCTTGACGAGAAAGGTAAAAAAGAGTGGCTTATCAAAGAAAATATGCTCATTAAACGCCCGGTTATAGAGTACGGCGATCAAATAATTGTCGGCTCTGATGCGATAGATGCGCTTGTAAGTAAAAATATCCACTAAAGGGAATAAAAAATTTTGTAAATAAAATCAACAACCGGCGTTTTGGAGCTTAAGAAAGATATCTTTCTAAAATAATCTGTGCCGCGATAGAGTCGATTTTCCCATCTTTTTTTTGTCGCACAACTCCCGCCATTCGCTCTTTCGCTTCGATCGAGCTGCCGTATTCATCCTGATAGATCACATCGGCTGAAAAATCAAGCAACGATACGAAGTGCTCTATGCGTCTTCTCATCTCATCTTCACTCGCCCCACCTATCGGCACTCCTACGACAAGCTTTTGAATATTCCACTCTTTTAAAAAAGCATCTACCTCTTTTGCCGCCTGATTTCTATTTTTACGAAGGATGGCATCTTTTGGAAAAACGACTCTACCGTCAGACACCGCTAGACCGATTCGTTTAAGTCCTACATCTATGGCGGCATATTTCATAACGGATAGACCTTTAAATTTTTGATCTCCACTTTTCCTTCCAATTCGTACTCGTAAATTTTATCTCCGAATCTCTTAAGCGCATCGTTTAAAGTTGGGAAGTTTTTGCAAAACTCCATTATCTCATCTTGTTTGTTCACAATCGAACCAAACCGCGATATAAACTCGTCTATGTCATAAATCAATTCGGCTTTAGACTCTTTTAAAAGTTTGTTGGTGCCGTTACTTTCGTTTAATCTTTGAGGTATCACATATATCTTTTTACCGAGTTCTTGCGCTATTTGAGCGCTTCTCATCGTACCGCTATTTTCATGCGCTTGAGTTATAATTAAAAAATCCCCCAAAGCGACTACGATTCTATTTCTGACAACGAAACTGTACCTTGTCGCAGGTGTATTTGATTCGTATTCACTTAATGCAAGAGAATTTTTATAGATATCTTTTATAAGTTTTTCGTTAACTTTCGGATAGATGATATCCAGCGAATTCGCCATAACGGCGATCGTATTTGCCAAAGCGGCTTTGTGAGCCGTCGCATCGACACCCATAGCCGCGCCGCTGACTACACAATAACCTATATCACGAAATCCGCGAGCTAGCGCCGCGGTGATGTTTTTGGTATAGGAGGAAGCTCTTCTACTTCCTACGATCGACACTTTGGGCATATGTAAAAGATCACTTTCACCTTCAAAAAATAGTTGCTTGGGCGGTTTTTTGAGCTTTGAGAATTCTATTGGAGAAAAATTTAGTGTTTTCATTCGTACAACTCGTCGATATAGACTACTTCCACCGCGTCAAAGAGTTTCTTCGCCCGCAATAGAGCTTTAAAAGTGCTCTCTTTAGGATGACAGATGGCTATAGCTAAATGGTGATTTTTCGCATACTCCACGCTCTCTTTTATCCTCTGCAAGATCGCATCTACATCGTCTATATTGTCCAAAAATATATTTCTTTCATATATTTTTAGACGATACTCTTTTGCCACAAGCTTGGCCTTTGTCTCAGCCGAAGTTTTACTATCAACGAAATTGATACCGTATTTTTTCAAAACGCTAAAGAGATCCCGCATAGAATCAATATCCGAGGTAAACATACTGCCGGTGTGGTTGTTTATGGCGCTGAGATTCGGAAAATCTTCTTTTATCTTTTTAATTCGACGCTCTATAAGTTCTTTCGAATCGCCCGTATTCAAGGTATCTTCCTCCGGAGACAGATAATGATAAGCTTCCATAGGCGTATGTACCATATAAGAGCTAAATTCTTTGGCAATTTGCGGAGTATCCGGATGATCGCAACTTGCGGGAAATATCGAAGGTGTAATTTTGATCGGTATCTCCTTTATCATTTTAGCTTGAAATTTCGAACAGATATCGTCCATAATTATCACGACCTTGGGGAGTGAATCCGCTTTTTTATCCTTTTTTATCTTAACAGCGCGTTTGGAAATATTCTCCTCTATTTTTTTCTCTCTAAAAAAGGTTGATTTTTTAATCGCGGAAATATTTATATCCTTTATTTTCAACTCTTCCTTTTTTACGATCTCTCTTGAGCGTATATAATCTTCGATTTCCGATGCTATGGTTTTATATCTTCTATCCAATGTTTTATTACATTCATGTCTAAGGGTAATCGTATCTTTTTTTATATATCCTTGTTTAACGATCGTGGTTGTATTTTTCTCGATCGATCTTAGTGAAGCGGCATTGTTAGTATAGTATTTTATAAAAAGCAAAAAAGAAGATAGCACAAGCAGCACCAAAAGTGCCACTTTCGTCAATAAAAGATTCATCTATTTGTCTAATTGAATCTCAATCTCGAGCATGTCGATGTTTTGATTGTTTTCGGATTTTATCTGTATATCTCTGACTTGAGTATATTTTTTGATAACTTTTAAGAGATCTCGCTTAAGATCATCGAGATAGGGTACGGCACAATCGGCTCTCTCATGAGCTAACATAATGGTTAGACGATCTTTGGCTTTTGTCGCAGAGTTGTCTTTTTTACCGCCAAATATCCTCTCAAAAAGTGTCATCCGAATATCCTTTTCAAAAATCCCTTCTTTTGGGTTATATCCATAAAAGGAATCTCTTCGCCAAGTACCCTTTTGGCAATATTTCTGTAAGCGTTGGACGCGGGAGATTTTTGATGATAAAATATAGGTTCGCCTTCATTGGTTGAAGTGATGATATTTTCATCTTCCGGGATAATACCGATAAGCGGAAGCGCCAATATACTCAATACATCCTCCACACTAAGCATATTGCCTTTATCGACCATATCTTGTTTGATTCTATTTATGACAACATGCTTTTTAACCTCTTCGCCCGCTTTCGCTTTATCGCTTTTTGCGTCGATAATACCAATAACCCTATCCGCATCTCTAACGGCGGATACATCCGGAGTCGATACTATAAGCGCTCTATCGGCCATAAAGATGGAGTGTTCAAAACCGCTCTCTATACCGGCAGGAGAATCAAGGATAATAATATCAAAATCTTTTTTCAACTCCTCCAAAAGTTTAGCGACCTTTTCCCTCTCCAAAATATTTTTATCGCTAGTTTGCGAAGCCGGTAGAAAATAGAGATTTTTCGCCCGTTTATCGTTAATAAGAGCTTGAGAGAGGTTGCACCGCCCCTCCATCACATCCACGACATCATATACGATACGGTTTTCAAGCCCCAAAATCATATCGAGATTTCTAAGACCTATATCAAAATCGACAGCTACTACTCTTTTACCGGCTTCCGCCAGACCGACGGCGAGATTCGCCGAAAGCGTAGATTTGCCGACACCCCCCTTTCCGGATGTTACGGTGATTACTTCTCCCATACTCTCTACCTCTTGCTTTTGATTAATTCTTTTCTTGGTCGATGATTTTGTTGGCAGTTATCCAAGGCATCATCTCTCGAAGCTTGTTACCTGTTTGCTCAATCAACGAAGCCTTTGCGTTATTTCTCTCCGCATTCATTCTCGGATATCCTGTTTGTCCTTCAAGAACAAAATCCTTAGCAAAAACTCCGTTTTGAATCTCTTTTAAAATCTCTTGCATAGCTTTTTTACTCTCTTCGTTTATGACTCTCGGACCACTTACATAATCACCATATTCGGCAGTATTGGAGATAGAGTATCTCATATTCGCTATACCGCCCTCATACATTAAATCAACGATGAGTTTCAATTCATGCAAACATTCGAAATATGCCATTTCAGGTGCATATCCCGCATCCGTAAGTGTTTCGAAACCAGCTTGCACAAGAGCGGTAACACCGCCGCAAAGTACCGCTTGTTCTCCGAAAAGATCAGTCTCGGTCTCATCCTTGAAAGTAGTATGTATTATTCCGGTTCTTCCCCCACCAATGGCGCTTGCGTACGATTTTGCAAGCTCTAGCGCATTACCGCTGGCATCTTGAGCGATGGCGATTAGATCCGGAATACCTCCGCCCTTAACAAATTCGCTCCTTACCGTATGTCCCGGAGCTTTCGGAGCCACCATGATACAATCTACGCCTACCGGTGGGATGATTTGACCGTAATGGATATTGAAACCATGACCAAAAGCGATCGTGTTTCCTTTGTCTAAATTCGGCTCTATCTCGCTTTTGAAAATAGACGCCTGAATTTCATCCGGCAACAATATCATAACCACATCGGCCGCTTTCGTAGCTTCGGCGACACTCATGACGTCGAAGTCTTTAGCCGCCGCTTTTTTCCAAGAACTTCCGCCCTCTTTTAGCCCAACGATAACCTCTACACCGCTATCTCTGAGATTTTCCGCATGAGCGTGTCCCTGGCTTCCAAAGCCTATCATCGCCACTTTTTTACTCTTTATGATACTTAAATCACAATCGCTATCGTAATAAACGGTAATTGCCATATTTCTCTTTTCCTTAGTTTAAAATTTACGCGATTTTACAACAAGAATACTTTATCAACGGTAAAGGTGTGAATTAAATTTTGTGGCTTATTTATATGAAAGTAACCGAAAAAATTTTCAGCCTGTTCGTCGTTAAAAGAACCTCTTTCTAGTCCTTAAAATAGTTTCAGAATTTAGCGAATTTTTCAAGCGAATTATATTGTTTGGATGTGAAAATCCAAATTTGTCATCGAAAACGATTCCCTTTTTTACAAATGCGTCCGGTATGAACTTTTTGATCTTCCTTAAAAAAGCAGCTTGCGAGAGATTTCTTTTCGATTCGATCGCATAGACTCTAATGAGATCGTCGTCTTTTTGAACGATTAGAGAGAACGAACGAAGTTTTTTTTTGATTTTTTCAACTGCGGCATCGTTTTTAAACGCTCCGACCTGAACGAAAACAGCATCCTTATAATCACTCTTTTGAAAAGTGATATCCGCGTATGACAAGTTCGCACACAACATTATATATATAAAGCAAAAGATGCCGATTCTTTGATTCATTTTTAACTATTGTCTCTTTATTGTATGTTTTTTTAAATTATTTAATCTTAAGTCAGTATTGATAATAATATAACTTCACTTAAGTTTGTTTAATTCGCAGTTCAACATACTTTAGATAAAATTTAATTTAAATCAAATAATTGTATTTTAAATTAATTGTTATTAGATTTTTTAATCTGTATAATCATCATCGAATACAAATTTCAAAAGGAGAAAAATATGAAAGTTTACAAATTATCTACCGTAGTAGCCGTTTCACTAGTAGCTGCTTCAAGTTCGTTGACTGCTGATGCGGTTGAATCCAGCGTTATTCCTAACGCCCAGCCCGGTGAGTGTTACGCGAAAGCTCTAATTCCCGCCAAGTTTACGACAAGTACGGAAAAAGTTTTGGTAAAAGAGGTTTCTGAGAGACTTGAAATTGTACCCGCACAATTCGGCAGTACTTCTCAGAAAGTCATGACTAAAGAGGCTTCCGAAAAAATCACTATCATACCGGCCACTTTTAAAAACATCACTGAGAAGGTACAGGTAAGAGATGAAGAGATATTTTGGAGAACGGGACTTAAAAGTTCGGTTCCGGTAAGTGCCGAGATCCTAGCGGCGGCGAAAGCCGGCGGCGCACCCGTCGATACGCTCGGTGTGGGTGAATGTGTTAGAGAGTATTTTCAACCTGCAAAATATAACACTACCACCGAAAGCTACATTAGAAAAGAAGCGTCGCAAAAGCTTAGAATAATTCCCGCGAAATACGAGTATGTAGAGGAGAAAGTTCTTGTAAAAGAGGCTTATGAGAAACTTGTCAAAGTTCCGGCTACTTACGAAACGGTTACGGAAAAGATTCTTGTCGAACCTGAAAAAACAATGTGGAAAAAATCTCAATGTAACGGTACCGACGATTGCGGCGTTATGTGTCTTATAACGACTCCGGCAAGATATAAAACGGTTACAAAAAGAGTTGTAAAAACTCCTCCTACGACAAAAGTCGTTACCGTACCGGCCGTTTACAAAACGATCAAAGTTAGAAAACTCGTCTCTCCTGCGAGAGTGGAGAAAATCGCAGTTCCGGAACAAACGGCTTCTTATACCAGAACCGTTAAAGTATCCGATCCTATATTTACATGGACGAAAGTCGGTTCGGCCACTCCCAAAGGTTATAAATATACGGGTCACCAAATTTGTAAACTCGCTCGTCCGGCGGCATACAAGACACTTACGAAAACAGTCGTCGATACTCCTGCAAGTACGAAAGTTACGGAAATTCCGGCACAATACACTACAATTAAAGTTACAACGGTCGTGAAACCCGCGGAAGTTAAAAGAGTACAAATACCGGCACAATACAGAGAAGTTACAAAAAGAGAGATGGTATCTCCTAGTAGAGTCGTCTGGAAAAGAGTCGTATGTAAATCCAGTATAACTTCCGGAACTATCATAGAGCTTCAAAAAGCCTTAAAAGCAAAAGGTCTGTATAACGGACCGATCGACGGTATAGTAGGTAGTATGACCAGAGCTGCGGTCAAAGAGTACCAAAGAGCCAATAATCTCCCCGTAGGAGGGATTACTTATCAAGTATTAAAATCTTTAGGGATTACCAATTAGTACGCTTTTTCGGGAGTAACGAGAGTTACTCCTGTATATGCTCCACCGTTATACATTCGTAAATCTTTTCGATCAACTCCTTCGTATCTACGGGTTTTATCAAAAAATAATCTATTTTGCAATCGTTGATTTTACTTAGATGAGCTATTTCGCTATATGCTGAGACAACTATCACTATCTGATGGGGATTTATCTTTTTTATCCTTTTAATAAGTGAAAAACCGTTGAGTCTTGGCATATTTATATCTGTTATAACAAGATCGTAACTCTTTTTTTCATACAACTTTAACGCTTCATGCCCGTTTAGCGCATAATCAGCTTCAAAAAATATATCTTTGAAAAATGCAAGATTAGTTTCGCACAACTCCTTATTATCATCGACATATAGCATCTTCATAGATTTAGCGATATTCTCCAATTTTTTTATCATTTGACCACATCCTGTTATCTAGTTACAATTCCGTTCAATAGTAGATCGAATAATACGAGATAATTTTTTGCGGGTAAAGGAGTTTAAATGCCGCGCTTTATCTTCCGTTTCGCAACTGCTTATAAAAATGAGAGCAAATATGAAATTAACACAAACAAAGAGAAAAAGAGCTCTTTTTTAGATTTTTTTATAAATATTACAATTTGTATCACTTTAGGCTCAAAGAGCGATCTTCGAGCCTAAAAGATCATTTTTGATTAGCCCTTTTTACGGCCTCTTCGATTTTAGCGACGATTGAAGGATCCTCAAGAGTGGAGATATCTTGCGTAATCTTTTCACCTTTTGCGATAGAACGTAAAATTCGCCTCATAATCTTCCCTGATCTGGTTTTAGGAAGTCCCGGTACCGCTACGATATCGTCCGCTTTTGCGATATTACCGATCTCCTCCGAGAGAAGAGTGTTTATATGTGTTTTTATATCTTCGTTGACTTCGCCCTCTTTCAGCACTAAAAATACAAAAATCGACTCCCCTTTTATCGTATGCGGTCTGCCTACCACCGCAACTTCGGCAACTTTTTCATCTTCGGCAACCGCAGCTTCGATTTCGGCCGTTCCTAACCTATGACCCGAAACGTTTATGACATCGTCAACTCTACCGGTAATCGTGATATACCCGTTTTCATCGACCATAGCGCCGTCACCGGAAAAATAGACCGGCTTCGAATCTTTTACGGCATCGCCGAAATATGATTTTTTAAATCGTTGCGGATCTCCCCAAATCGTACGAATCATACTAGGCCAAGGTTTTGTTATGCACAAAAGTCCTGTTTCACCCACCTCTTTAGGAGTACCGTCTCTCTCTATCACTTCGGCCATTATACCAGGAAGCGCGAATGTTGCACATGACGGCTTTATCGGCGTTGCTCCCGGAAGCGGAGAGATCATATGACCTCCCGTCTCCGTCTGCCACCAAGTATCGACTATGGCGCATCTGCCTCCTCCGACCTCGTCATGATACCATTGCCAAGCGGGAGGATCGATCGGCTCTCCTACGGTTCCTAGAACCTTCAATGATGTAAGGTCATACTTTTTAGGTTCGTTTTCACCCATTTTATGAAGTACCCTAATAGCTGTCGGCGCCGTATAAAATTGCGTGATTTTATGCTCTTGCACCATTTTCCAGGCTCTACCGGCATCGGGATATGTAGGAACACCCTCGAACATTACCGTTGTAGTACCGGCCGCAAGCGGACCGTAAACTATATATGTGTGTCCGGTTATCCAACCGATATCGGCCGTACACCAGTAAACATCATCGTCTTTCACATCAAAAACCCACTCCATCGTCATTTGCGCCCAGAGTATGTAACCCGCTTGCGCATGCTGCACCCCTTTAGGTTTTCCGGTGCTTCCGGAAGTATAAAGCAAAAAGAGCGGATCTTCACTATCCATAATTTCCGGCTCGCATATGTCGGATTGCTCTTTTATCAAATCGTTATAACAGTGATCTCTACCGCTTATCCATTCTATATCTTCATTATTTCTTTTTACGACCAAAACGGCTTCCACGCTTTTTATTCCATCTTTTAACGCATTGTCAACCACGGGTTTGAGAAGATAGGGTTTTGATTTTCTATAGGCTCCGTCGGAGGTTATAATCAATTTAGCCTGCGCATCTTCTATTCTGTCTTTCAACGCTTCGGCGCTAAACCCTCCGAAAACTATGGAGTGAATCGCTCCGATTCTAGCACAAGCTAGCATCGCAAAAGCAGCTTCCGGTATCATCGGCATATAAAGTACGACTCTATCTCCCTTTTTTACACCGAATCGATTTTTCAATAAATTTGCGAATCTATTCACTTCAAGACTTAACTCTTTATAAGTGATCTTTCGTACATCCCCTCTGTCACCTTCGAACAAGATCGCGATTTTATCGCCTCTATTTTCCAAATGTCTATCGATACATTGAATCGTTACGTTAAGTTTTCCGTTTGTAAACCACTTGTAAAAAGGCGCATCGGATTCATCGAGCACTTTATCGTAAGGTGCAAGCCATTTGATCTTTTCGTCTGCGTACCTTTTCCAAAAACCTTCATAATCCTCTTTCGCTTCGTTCATAAGCGCATGATACTCTTGCATGCTCTTTATTCTCGCATTTTTGGCAAACTCCGGATTTGGCGGATAAATTTTGTCGTGTTGGTGCATATTTAACCCCTTGATATTAAAATTTCAAATCATGATAACTTAATATCGTAAATATTCAGAAATATATTATTATAAATTGAAATTTTTACTCGTTTATGTGAAGAATTTTACCATATAGAGTTTTTCCGAAATATGGGGAGTGTCTTTGTTTTACCTTAAATTCATATTTAGGATCAAATAGTATTATATCGGCACTACGGTTTTCTTCGACGGCCGCAATCTCTTTTTCTTCGATTATTTCAGCCGGTTTTCGAGATATTAGTTTCACTAGTTCTTTCCATCCGATATGCCCCTCTTTTACAAGATAAGTATAACATATACTAAGATAGTTCTCCATCGTATCTATTCCGTATTTCGCTTCCGCGAAAGCGACATCTTTGAAAAGTATCGATTTTGGAGAGTGAAGAGCCGTCAAAGTATCGATCTTCCCCTCTCTTAACATCTCCAAAAGCTCCTCTTTATCTTCCGGGCTTCTAAGAGGAGGATTTAGCTTGGCGTAAGTGTTGAAACCGTCACATGATCTCTCGTCAAGAGATAAGTGGTGTATAGAAACTTCGGTATAAAGCTTTGAAAAACTCTTTTTTCCCTCGTAAACGAGCTCGATCGATTTTTTGGAAGATAGCGCTTGAAAAAGAGTCGGCACTTCATAATGTACGCTCATCTGCACTACTTTTGCAACTTCGCTTATCTCGCCGATTTTTGAGATACCGGGAAGTCCTAGTCTAAAAGAGACTTCACCTTCGTTCATAACGCCGCTGTCGTTCAAAATTTTGTTTTCACAAAAAACGAAAAAAAGGTTTTTATGCATTTTGCTGTATTCGTAAATTCGTCTTAGCAAATTTCCGTTTATATCGGAGTTTTCTTGAACTATATTGATATCGTTTTTCAAAAGCGTCGAAATATTGTTCAATTTGGTAAGCTCTTTATCCTTTAAAGCTTTGATAGCGAGGTGAATATTTGAAAATGAGCTTTCAAGCTCTTTTGTAAGAAGAGATAAAAATGTCTGATTTTCCATCAGGGGGCTAATTCTAGGCGATAGTACGAATTTACCCACGCCCGCTTTTTTCGTGCTTTTGTAAAGCTTATGAAGATTTTCTATCGTTAAAAGATCATCCTCTATTCTAACGTTTAAATCCGTAATCTTCGCAAGAGCAATCAATCCGCTCGCCTCTACGACCTTTTTACAGCCTTTTGGATCTATAAAATCCGCGATCTTCTTTATCTTTCCATTATGCAGAAGAATCGACTTTTTCTCTCCTCTTTCGGCTATCGTGACATCTTTTATCAAAACCATAGAGATCACCCTCTTTTTGAACTGACAAATTCTACAATAGAGCTGCTTTAAAGGCACTTTTACTATAATTTGGAACCAAATTTAAAACTATTTGAACAAAAGGACAATATATGGCACTAAAAGAGTATGATATATCAAAAGAGGCGTTAAAAGATATAAATTATGCGATCATTACGACAAACAAAGGAAAAATGAAACTGAAACTCTATAAAGAAGAAGCTCCAAATACCGTCGCAAATTTCGCTCATTTGGCAAACGAAGGTTTTTACGACAATCTCAATTTTCATAGAGTTATTCCCGGCTTTATGGCACAAGGCGGATGCCCACATGGGAGCGGGACGGGCGGTCCGGGATGGGCTATAAAGTGCGAGACTTCGACAAACGTTCACAAACATCAAAAAGGTACTCTATCAATGGCACATGCGGGACCAAATACCGGAGGAAGCCAATTTTTTATCTGTTTCGTCCCTTGCCCTCATCTTGACGGCGTCCATACGGTTTTTGGAGGAATATCTCCCGAAGATAAAGAGAGCATGAACGTATTGGACACTATAGAAGCGAACGATAAGATCCAAAAGATAGAGATCGTAAAAGATTAAAGAGGGCTTTTTCCTCTTTAATCTTAAAATCCGCTCATACTTCCAACCACTTTACCGACTATCTCGACATTTTCCATCGGAACCGATTCTACGGCGTATTGGGAATTATCGGAGATCAAATCAAGAGTTCCGTCACTTTTTAGAGATACTCTTTTGACGAACAATCCGATAGGAGTCGAAACTACGAAAACCCCGCCTTTTCTTATATCGTCTTGAGTACGATTTACGAATATAATATCGCCGTCTTTGAATGTCGGCTCCATAGAGTCTCCTAAAACGTTTATGGAATCGATATTTTTGATCTCTCTCTCACCTCCCAATCTTTGAACCATATGTGGATCAAGAGCTATCGTTTCGCCCGCTTCGTCGTAATTAAAAGCCCCTCCTCCGGCACTTGCGTAAATATCTCCGAAATAGCGAACATTTGCGTATTTTTGAGTCTCCTCTTCCAGACTTTTTGTAGCTTGATTGTAAAAAAGCCAATTGATCGAAATCTTTCTTTTCGCACAAAAGTTCAAAACCTCTTCGTAGGGAATCTTTCCCCTATTTTTCATAGTGGCGAATGTGAGTTGATTTATCCCGAGTGCATCCGCAACGTCTTTATCGAATACTTTTTTATCTCCCAACTCTTTAGAGAGTATATCTTTTATTTTTGGCAAAAGTTCTTTAAAATCAAACATAAGCGACTCCTAAAAAGAATTATATTTCAAAATGAAATATAATTATACCATAAAAAATATTTTTATTACAATATGAATATAAAAAATTTTCAATTTAAAAGGAGAAAAGGATGATCGGAAATATTTTAAAACGGTTAAACGACTCTATAGATATCTTTTTTAGCGTAATTGAGTATATGATGCTGAAGCTAAACGAAAAAGTTTTATAAGAAAGAGCCTCCAAAAGGCGAAAAACCTTTCGGAAAAACGATCTCACTCTTGAGCGGCCTCGTTTATCATCTGCTCGTTAAGCTCTATGGAGTGATCTTTTATATCCACTTTATCCAAAGCCGACTCAAGCGGCATGAATCTATGCTCGATAGGATCGAAATACTCAAGTTCGCCGCTATTAAGATGATAGTACCATCCTTGAACGAATATTTCGCCCTCGGAGACTTTTCTTTTGACCGCCGGATATGTCAAAAGATTTTTGAGCTGATCTATGACATTGAATTTTTCGGTAGCGCTATATAAAATTTTGGGATCTTTGTTTCCTACGAACGCGACGGCCTGCTCTTTCGCGTTTTCACCGAATTTCAGCCATTTTTTGATGTTCGTCATTTCGATATTGTCATCTGGAATATCTTGGTGAAGACTTTTACAAGCCCCGCAATCGGTATGCCCGCAGATAATGACATTATCGACATTCAAAACCGAAATCGCATACTCTATCACCGCCGGAGTTGCGGAAGCCTGCGAATTAGGATCGAAAGGAGGTACGAAGTTACCGATATTTCTGGCTATAAAGAGATCTCCCGGTTTCGTATATGTTATAAGATTGGGCACTATTCTCGAATCGCTACAAGTTATAAATAGAGTCTTCGGACTTTGTCCTTCGTCAACGAGTCTTCTAAAAAGTGTAGAGTATTTTTTCCCATATTTTTCTTTGAACCGCTTATGGCTTTTTATCAACGCTTCCGTACTCATATGATTTTCCTTACTGTTAAGATAATATTAAGATATAGCGATTATAAAATAATTAGCATGAATATATCATTAATAATAAGATATTAATCAAATTTTATGTACAATATATAGAGTTAGCAAATAAGGTTTTATTATGCTTAAAGAGTCGTTACATATCTTTTTAGACGATCTTAAAAACGCTTTTAAAGACCTTGTTCCGATTATTTTGGTCGTAGCCTTCTTTCAGACGTTCATTATCTCAACGATACCTCAAAATCTGACATCCGTTATGATAGGTCTTGTTATCGTCGCGACCGGATTGGCGCTTTTTATAAGAGGACTTGAACTTGGAATATTCCCGATCGGAGAATCGCTCGCGATTAATTTTGCAAAAAAGGGTTCACTCTTTTGGCTTCTTCTTTTCTCCTTCACGATAGGTTTCGCCACTACGATAGCGGAACCGGCGCTTATCGCAATCGCGGACAAAGCCGCGACAATTAGCGCGGATAAAATCGACGCCTCTTTCTTAAGACTCACCGTCGCGGTTTCCGTAGGTTTTGCGATAGCTCTTGGAGTATTTAGAATTTTAGTCGGACATCCTATTCAATACTACATTATCAGCGGATATATTCTTGTTGTGTTAATTACATTTTTCGCTCCCAAAGAGATTGTCGCTCTTGCTTACGACAGCGGAGGGGTAACGACCTCTACGGTAACGGTTCCGCTCGTCGCCGCACTTGGTATAGGGCTTGCAAGTTCCATAAAAGGTAGAAATCCGGCAATCGACGGTTTTGGACTCATCGCGTTCGCATCATTAACGCCTATGATTTTCGTACAACTTTACGGAATTGCGGTTTACGCATACGAACCGGAGGCAAAAGAGAACTTCACCATTTTAGCCGAATCCGTAAAAGAGACGGTAGAAGTTGCCAAACATTTCGATATGTGGAACATCTTGTGGGATCTTGTAGCAGTCGTTCGAGACGTCACTCCTATACTCGCCGTAATCTTCTTTTTCCAATATGTAATTATAAAAAAACCGATCTCTCATTTACATAAAATTATAACAGGCATCATTTTGGTGATACTCGGACTTTACGCCTTCATATTGGGGCTTGAGATAGGACTTTTCCCTATCGGCGAAACGATGGCCTACGATCTGACATCTATGAAGAACAATACTCTTATATATCTGTTCGGATTCATGATAGGATTTTCCACGACTATGGCCGAGCCGGCTCTTTTAGCGATCGCCATAAAGGCGGCCGAAGTGAGCGAAGGAAAGATCAACCAGACGGTTCTTAGGATATCGGTGGCTCTAGGCGTGGCTGTCGGAATAGGACTTGGAGCTTATAGAATCGTAGTAGGAGATCAGATACATCACTATATAATAGGCGGATATATAATAGTAATAGTCATGACATATCTGGCGCCGAAATATATCATACCGATCGCCTACGACAGCGGCGGCGTTACGACATCCACCGTAACCGTTCCGCTTGTCGCGGCTTTGGGACTCGGACTGGCCGAAAACATAGAGGGCAGAAATCCGCTCATAGACGGTTTCGGCCTCATAGCATTTGCTTCTCTTTTTCCTATGATTACGGTCATGGGATACGGGATATATGCGTCATATATGTCTAAAAAGCTCAATCCAAAGGAGAATATGTGAAATTTGTAGCACTTGTAGCCATTGTGGGCGAAGAGAACGAACAAAGGGCGATCACCATTGCAAAAGATGCCGGAGCCGGTGCGGTTACTATCGTAAAAGGTAGAAATTTGGGTTTGAAAGAGAAGAAGATATTTTTCGGCTTGACGCTTGAAGAGAACGTGTCATTGCTCATTTTCATACTTCCGAGAAAGATATCTTTGATAGTTATGAAGAGACTCAGAGAAGCTTTGGATATAGACAATGACGAAAACAGCTCTTTGGCTTTTACACTACCGCTAGGTCATGTAGCCGGACTAAATATCCAAGAGCTACATAAATTCGAAAATAGAATAAAAAATATACTCTAGGAGAAGAAGATGCTTGTAAAAGAGGTAATGACACCGAAAGAGAAGCTTGTCGTCGTTACGCAAATGACGACGATCAGAGAAGCTTTAAGACTTATGAAAAAACATCAAATCAAAGCTCTTATCGTCGATAAAAACGCGAACAACGGCGCATACGGTATGGTAACGTTTAAAAATATCTTACAATCGATCATCGCTGAGGACGGAGATATAGATCTTTTAAACGTGTATGACATTTCGGTGGTGCCGGCACTATCGGTTTCAAGAGAGTTGGAGATGAAATACGCCGCTCAGATGATGGTGAAAAACAGTATAAAAAGACTTCTTGTTATAGATAACAACGAACTCTACGGTATTCTTACTATGTCGGATTTGATCGGGGTACTTTTGGAAGAGAGCGATATCTAAAGAGTGAAAAGAAACGGAAATTTTTATAGCCCCTCTCGCATATGGAGGGTGTTTCTTTTTCTGCTAACGATCTTTTTATTGATCAAAAAGAGAGATCGGTTTCTATTTTTCAAACCCCTTAGCGCAAAAAAGCTCAAAGAGAATATCGACTATCTTGGAGCAAGCTACATCAAATTGGCACAAGTACTAGCGACAAGAGCGGACTTTTTCTGCGGGGAGTATTTAGAAGCTCTTAAGAGCATGCATGATGAAATTCCCGCAATGAGCGAAGATGAATTTCGTGAAGTATTTCGAAGATCTTTCAAAAATTCTCCTTTTGAAAGCTTTGACGAAGTTCCTGTCGCAAGCGCATCTATCGGGCAGGTACACAAAGCCGAACTCAAAGACGGTACGAAAGTCGCCGTAAAACTCAGACGAAACACGATCAAAAAACAGGTTTGGTCGGATATAAAAATACTCCGCTTTTTTAACCGTCTCTTTCGCCCGCTTTTTTCCTACTATACCAAAAACTCCGTCGAAGCTGTTATAGAAGAGTTTTCGGCGATGATCTTAACGGAGGTGGATTTTACTAAAGAGTTGGAGAATTTAAAGAAATTTTCCGTCATCTATAAAAACAGTGACGTAAAATTTCCGATCCCCTTTGAAGAATATTGCGGCGAAGACGCCATCGTTATGAGCTTTGAAGAGGGGTATAGATTCGACGATAGAAAAAATCTTGAAAAAGAGGGGATAAAATTCGAAGAGGTGATGGGTAAACTGATACATTTCTATACGGATCAGATGTTGATAGAGGGATATTTTCATGCCGACCCGCATCCGGGCAATCTTTTAATAGATAAAGAATCAAATCTCATACTTCTTGATTTCGGAATGGTGAAAAAGATCTCAAACCAAACCAGAGTCGCGATCATAGAGCTTATTAAATCCGCTCATGAGAGAGATTTCGAGCTATTTATCACCGCTTGTAAAAGATTGGGAATTATAGCTCATAACGCACCTGCGGATAAAATGTCGCAACTGGCGGAAAATATGTTCGAGATTTTCGGCGATGAAAATCTCGACGCCGCATCAATGCAGCAGTTGGCGTTTGAGCTTCTATCCTCTATGAAAGATCTTCCCTTCAAACTCCCTCAAGAGGCCATATATATGTTGAGAGTCAGCGCCATTATCGAAGGACTCGGGACTACGTACATAGAAAACTTCAACGGAGTGAAGGATATATTACCGATTCTTCAACGCTACATACCCAAAGCTCTAGGCTCCAACGATCGAATCGTTAAACTTTTAAAAAATGAAATCACCTCTCTTCCGCTCACTTTAAGACGAATCAAAAAAGTACTGACGGATCTGAGTGAAAACGCACTATGGGTTCATATGAATCCCGATAGCATAGATCTCTTGGTAGAGAAGCAAAAAGCTTATTTCAAACATCTAACGAAAGGAGTGCTATTGATCGTTACCGCATTTTTCATTTTGATCGTAAACGGCTCGTTAAAAACCGTATCGATCGTGCTGTTTTCAATCGGAGTATTATATATACTCTTTTTTTTGTAACGACCAATTTAAAACGATCCCGAAGCTATACCAACTTTCTAAGAACCGCCTCTTCATCTTCATAGTCAAAATGAACGATTCTGCTCTCTTGCAATATCATATCTATAACGGCTCTTGCCTCTTTTCTTGTCGGTTTAGGTAAAAATCGTACGATCTCCTCCGCACTCTCCAATACATCATAAACCGAGGCGCTAGGGTATTTTCCCATAATAGTCACTCTTGGTACCGAGAATTTCGAAGCCGGTATCAACAGATGATTTTTTATCATAAATTTCTCTATCTCAAAACCGCTTTGAAGTGAAGTATATACTACATCACCACCGTTATACGCTACGATCATATCGTCGCTAGCCTCCGCACCGCCGCTTTCTATATCTACGCAGTTGCTTTGATTTATACGGGAGGCTCCCTTTTGTACGGCTTCGTTTAAAAGAGCTCTTTTCGCCGCCGCCAAACTCTCTTTTGAAAGAGAGCCGTACTCGTCAACCTCGACTCCGTCGATCGCGGTAAATCTGTTTTTTTCGCCCGCACCAAGATCTAAAATCGCAATATCCTTTACAACGATAAATTTTGCCATCTCTCTCCTCCATGGATAGATATTTAGTAAAAATAGTTTGATTTATTATATCATCTTTGAACAAAAATAGTATCTAAGATCATAAAGTCAAGATTTGTATCCAAAAAGTCGATAACGGCATCTTCGGGAGTTAAAACCATCGTTCTGCCATGTTTGTTGAAAGAGGTATTAATAATAACGCCGAATCCCGTAAGCCTCTTCACCTCTTTTATCAAAGCGTAGTAGTTCGGATTATCCTCTTTTTGAACAAATTGCGCTCTGGCGCTAAGATCTATATGGACGGCTCCCGGTATCTTATCTTTAAACTCCTCTTTCAACTTAAAAGCTATCGTCATATGTTTGTTATCATAGCTTTTCTTAAAAAGTCTGTCTCTCTCCTCCTTCAAAATAGAGGGACAAAAAGGTTGAAAAAGCGGTCTTTTTTTTATATTTTCGTTTATATGTTTTTGAATTTTCGTATCCCTGACATCGGCAATTATGCTTCTGTTTCCAAGCGCTCTTGGCCCAAACTCGGCTCTGTTTTGAAATATCGCTCCGATTTTGCCATCAACAAGCATTTCAGCCGCCTTTATGTAAGCTTTTTCTCCAAGATCTTCATATTTGAGATCTTTTTTTTCAAGAGCGTTTATAATCTCCTCTTTTTCATAAGAAGAGCCGAAATAAGGCATATAAGGAAAAACGAACGATCCTTTCAGATCGGGACGGAGCGAAAGATACTTCATCGCGGCCGCTCCTTGTGCCACACCCTCGTCGCCCATAGCCGGAGTTATAAAGATATTTTCAAACAGATTTTCGAAAATCTTCATATTTAAAATGACATTCGCACTTACACCGCCGCTTAAGATCAAACAAGGAGAGTCAAAGCTCTTTTTTACCTCTTTTAAGTAAGAGAGTACGATATCTTCACAAAATCTTTGAACGCTTGCGGCTATATCCTCTTTTTTCACCTTTTCAAATAGAGTATCAAGATAACTTCGATCGAAGATCCGGTTTAGAATTTCGGGTTCGATTTTCAAAGAGATACTCTTTTTATCGATCGTTATTGATCGTGAAAGATCTCTGAAAAAGTAGTTGTTCTCATCTCCAAAAGCGGCTAAAGCTTCGACTTTTCCTTCGTCGGCATTGGGCGTAAATCCCAAAAGATACGTAAAAATCGAATAAATGTTTCCCAAAGAGGCGTAGCCGTTATCGGCAAAATCGTACGATTTCATATTTTCAACAAAAATATTTTCACTTCCGGCTATAGGAGTGAACTTTCCCTCTTTTACCAAGTAAAGTTTTGAAAAATAGCCGTCTCCCTCCCCGTCAAGAGTCAATACCAAAGCCTCTTTAAATCCGCTTGAATAATATGCGCAATAGGCATGAGAGAGATGATGTTCGTAAAATTCCAGATCGATTTCGGCATTTGAAAAGATCTGCTTCAGATGCGCTTTTACCAGATCTTTTAACGCAATCTTTTCACCCGAAAACTGATCAAAAAGATAGTTGAGTCCTTTCGTATTAAAAAGAAAATATTTTAGAGCTTTTAATTTAGAGCTTTTTAGCTCCTCTTTTTTTCTTTCGAAATCTTTTATAAAAAGAGACTCCTTTTTACCTCTTAAAATCTCTCTTAAAAGTTTACTCATTTTATAGGAGCGACGATTAAAAAGTCTGTTCTCAAATGCCTTTGTAGCGACACCCACATGAAGTTTTTTTACATTTTCGGGATCGATCTTTTTATATCGTATCATCTCCTCAAGAGCATCAATCGGAAATATCGAGTCATGTTTTATACGGGTTACGCGCTCTTGCGAAAGCGCGTAGAAATCATCTTCGAAGATAGAAAATACACTCGTATCATGACCTCCGAAAAAATTGAATCCGATTACCAGTTCGTTTTGATCATCCAAGATAGCTCCTTTTGAATTAGAGCATCAAGAGATGCTCGTTTACGACTTCGGCATCCGGAACTTTTGCGTTACAAGTTCCCCTTCATCGTTAAAATTGAGATAATACAAAAGATCTTTTTTAACGCTCAATCCGCATAAATATCTAAGTGCTAGATTCGCCTGAAGCGAAGCCGTGTGCATAACGATAGGAGCGGCGATGCCGGCCGGTTTTTTGTCGGTGATTTTGAAACTCTCAAAACCGCTCTTTTCGAAAAAACAAACCTGTGCGTTAAAAGCTTCGACAGAACCGTAAATCCAAGGCGTTCGAACCTCTTTCGCATAATCGTCAATCTTCTTTCTCGAAGGTAGGTTGTCGGTTGCGTCTATGATAAGATCGACACTAATTCCCTTTTTTTTAAATTCGTCAAAATCGCAGTTATGAGAAAACGCCTTTACATAAGGAGACCTATCTTCCAAAAGTTTCGCCAATACTTGAGCTTTGGGACGGTTTTCATCCTCGAGCTTGAAAGCTATTTGTCTGTGGATATTGTGAATGCTCACTTCATCGAAATCCACCAAATGAACCTCTCCTATTCCGCTCGCTCCAAGAGATATGCCCAACGAACTTCCAAGCCCGCCGCAACCGATAATAGCGATCTTTTTATTTTGAAGCATATCTTGGGTTTTCTCACCCCATAGTTGTATCTGTCTGTTAAAATACTCATGCATAGTGGATGCTCCGTAAGTTGATATGAGATAATGATTGAAGTCATTATATCCGCTTTTATTTGATAAATACTCTTTAAATATCCTCTCTAACAAAAATTCCACTTCGTCAGCCGCCACTTTTATCCCCGTTTTTATTGCGAAACTTCTCTTTTCGCCGTCCATCTTCGCGCCGACATATAGCAAAAATCCCTCTACACTCTTTTCGTTTCTCTTCACTTTAACTCCGATAAAACCGAGATCGGCGGTGTGGGCATGCGCGCACGAATTTCTGCATCCGTTGAACGAAAGCGATACCTTTTGAAAATCGGGAAATTTCTTCTCAAGATATTTCGTTACTCTCTTTTGCAGATCTTTGGTTTCAGTCACTGCAAATTTACAATATTTCAGTCCCGTACAAGCTGAATTTTTCACTCTAAAAGGGGACGAATCGGCATAGAAAGAGTTTTTTTTCATCTCTTTTATCAAATCCTCGCATCTGTTTTTGCGAACGTTCAAGATAATGAAATTTTGTGACGAGGTGAAAGCGATCTTTTTTATCTCGTACTTTTTCATAGCATCGTAAAGAGTTTTTAATCCAGAATCCTTCAACACACCGGCATCGGTACTAAATCCCAAATGAAAAAAACCTTTTTTTACGCTCTTGATTTTTCCAAGATGTTCTCTTTTTAAGTACGGTTTTGTCTTCACCTCTTTTAATTTTATAAATCTGAATCCGAGAGATTTTTCAAGCCGTTTTACAAACTCTTCAAAACCCATCTCTTCGATCATATGTCCTAGTCTGGCTCTTGTCCTGTTTTTTCTGTTGCCGCAGTCGTCGTAAAGCTTTACTATGCTTTGCGTGACTTTCAATACATTCTCTTTTTCGATAAAACCCAACTGTTTGGCAAAGGCTTTATTGCTTCCCAATCCTCCGCCCACACTAACCAAATA
Organism: uncultured Sulfurospirillum sp.; assembly: GCA_964573205.1. GTDB lineage: Bacteria > Campylobacterota > Campylobacteria > Campylobacterales > QNZT01 > QNZT01. The sequence continues at coordinate 28,047 of CAZNIT010000064.1, forward strand.
ACGAATTTTTCCGTTGTTTGATCGTGCTTTGAAGCTTAAATCTTGGATTTCGCAAAGAACACACTCTTTTTTACATCCGCAAAGCCCTATTTTAAATTTTCTGGGTAAATTTAAAAACTCTTCGTGTTCGACAAAAAAATTATTCAGTTCTTCGTGCAAGAGAGAAGTATCCGTCACCTCATCCGAAATTTTACCGCTTAGAGGGCAAGAGACGATATTTCTCGCACAATCTCCCGAAGCCATTTTCGTCGTCAAATTTACGCAATTGAGCATATCAAAGATCTCGGGCAAGTTCTTTATCTCTATATAGTGAAATTGAATATCCTGTCTTACGGTTATATCGGCGGTACCTCTTGCGAAATCCGAGGAAATTTTCAAGAGAACTTTTAACTGTTTTTTATTCAATCTCCCGTTCAAGATCTTGACTCTTAACATATAAAAACTCTTTTTATCGTCGTTGGATCTTTTAGAGTGAGGATAAAGGCCGTACAATTTCATCCGCTTCAACATCGTTTCGTCAACGATAGTTTCACCGCTTTTTGCGTATCTTTTTATATCGTCCAACACTTCAAACGTCTCTTCTGTCTCATTTTTCATAATATAAATCCTATATGGAATAATCTTGATTTTTTGTTATATCTTTGGCTTCCCAATGAGGAAAATGTTTTCTAACCAGCGCATTTAACTCCATTTCGAAGTCACCGTACGTGTTCGTTTTTTGAGATTCGGACTCTTTGACAATCATACCGGCACCCACGGTATCGTTAGAAATTCTGTCGATGACGATAAAACTTCCGGTATATCTGTTTTTTCGGTAGGCGTCGGCGGCGATTTTCGAATTCAAATCCAGTCTCGCATATCCTATTTCGTTTAACTCCAATCTATTTGCGCTATGTTCCAAAAGAGTATTCACATCTTTTTTAAAATAGATTCGATCAAACGCTCCGCCCGTTATACTCGAGCCTCTTTTTATATAGTAATTCTTATTCAAAAGAAGCGGTTCTTCACTCATCCAAACTATATGAACATCCCAACTTTTTCCCACAAACGGCAAATCGTCGCTCTTTACGATCATATCGCCGCGACCGACATCTATTTCATCTTCAAGCAAAAGAGTCACGGCTTCACCCACTACCGCCTCTTTTTGATCATGGTCGTCGTACGTTACGATCGATTTTATCTTCGTACCCTTCTTGGAGGGAAGGATCGTAACTTTATCACCTTTTTGTATAACTCCCGATGCGATATTTCCGCAGAACCCTCTAAAATCATGATCGGGTCTGTTGACATATTGGACGTTAAATCTGAATTCATCGTAATTTGAAGTATCGAGAATCTCTATACTCTCAAGAGTATCCATCAAAGTTTTACCTTCGTACCACTTTAAACGATCGCTTTTATTCACTACATTGTCGCCTTCAATAGCGGAAAGAGGGATGAATCTTATATCTTTTAGGTCAAGTTCTTTTGCGAAATTTAGATAATCCTCCTTAATCCTTTCAAATTGACGTTCACTATAATCGACCAGATCCATTTTATTCACCGCCACCAAAACATGTTTGATACCAAGCAAAGAGACTATAAAACTGTGCCTTCTAGTTTGTGTTAAAACCCCTTTTGAGGCATCAATAAGAATTACGGCAAGATCGGCGGTACTAGCGCCTGTGGCCATATTTCTGGTATATTGCTCATGACCCGGCGTATCGGCTATTATGAATTTTCTCTTATCGGTCGAAAAATATCTATAAGCGACATCGATCGTAATTCCCTGTTCTCTTTCGCTTTGAAGCCCGTCAACCAAAAGTGCCAAATCGATTCTATCTCCTGCGGATCCCACTTTCTTGCTATCTTTCGTAACGGATCTCAACTGATCTTCATATATCATTTTGCTATCATGAAGAAGTCTGCCAATAAGCGTACTTTTTCCGTCATCGACGCTCCCGCAGGTTATAAATCGCAACATATCTTTATTTTCATGCTTTTTTAAATATGCCTCTATATCTTCAGCGATCAAATTATCTTGATGTGCCATTAAAAATATCCCTCCATTTTCTTTTTCTCCATAGAACCGCTTTGGTCGCTATCTATCACTCTTCCCTCCCTCTCGCTGGTTTTGGCTAAAAGCATCTCGCCGATTATAAGAGGTAAAGTATCGGCATCGGACTCTACCGCCCCCGTAAGGGGATAACATCCAAGAGTCCTAAATCTTACGTTTTTATACTCGGCATTTTCAACATACTTTTTGGGCATCCTCTCATCATCGACCATGATTAAAACACCGTCGATTTCAGTAACCAATCTTTTTTCCGCAAAGTAAAGAGGTACGATCTCTATATTTTCAAGATAGATATATTGCCATATATCAAGCTCGGTCCAGTTCGAGAGCGGAAAAACCCTTATGCTTTCGTTTTTTTCAATATTGCAGTTATAGATATTCCAAAGTTCCGGTCTTTGATTTTTCGGATCCCATCTGTGATTTTGATCCCGAAACGAATATATTCTCTCTTTCGCCCTACTTTTCTCTTCATCTCTTCTGGCGCCGCCGAAAACCGCATCGAATTTATATTCGTTCAATACCTGCTTCAAACCTTCGGTTTTAAAAAGATCCGTATGGACTTTACTTCCGTGAGTAAAAGGATTTATACCGTTTTGTTGAGCCTCTTTATTTATATGAACCAAAAGATCAAGCCCCAACTCTTTCACCTTTTTATCTCTAAACTCTATCATCTGCTTGAATTTCCAAGTCGTATCGACATGAACCAACACAAACGGAGGTTTTGCAGGATAAAAAGCTTTTAATGCGAGATGAAGCATAACAGACGAATCTTTCCCGATCGAATATAGCATCGCGGGATTGTCAAACTCAGCCACCACTTCACGCATAATGTGAATCGATTCGGCTTCAAGCTTTTTAAGATGAGTCAACCTCTTTTTAGTTATCATTTTTCCCTCTCCTTTATATTTATATGCAATCCGCACTCTTTATGTTCGGCCTCTTCCCACCACCATCTACCGCTTCTGGTATCTTCGCCCTGTGTCACCGCCCTGGTACACGGAGCGCAACCGATACTGGGATAACCTCTAAAATGAAGCTGGTTAACCGGAACGTCGTTTTCTTTTACATACTCCCATAACTCTTCATTTTTCCAATAAGCGAGCGGATTCAACTTGATACGAGCGAAATTTTCATCATATTCGATCCTCTCAAGATAATTACGCGTAACGTTCTGAGCCGCTCGTAAACCGGTTATCCAAAAATCAGCACCCTCAAGCGCCCTTTTGAGCGGTTTAATTTTTCTTATATAACAACACTCTTTCCTAAGAGACAAAGAGTCGTAAAATGCGTTTATCGAATTTTCATTTACATATTTTTGAACATCTTCGCTCAAAGGGAAATAAAGCTCTATCTTTATCCCGTATCTTTTATTCGTCGTATCCAAAAGATCGTAGCTCTCATAAGGAAGTCGAGCCGTATCCAGCGTAACGATCCTAGTATCCTTTTTTATTCTACAAATCATATCCGTTAGCACTTGATCCTCAAGTCCGAGACTTGAAGAAAAAACGGCTTTATCTCCGTAATTGCGTAAAAAAAACTCCAAAAACTCTTTCGTATCGAAAGTTTTAGTCCGCTCTTTCAAACTATCTACATCAAAATCCAACTTCACTCCTATATCTGATAATCGATATCGTTTTTAACACGACCGAAATTTATCTTGTTCCAAGCCCTTTCATGAAAATAAAAAAGAAGCATCTTCGTAACCAACTCGATCGAACCGATAGATGCGGCCATAGCCAAACTTCCCGTTATAAGATAAGATATGACTATCGTATCGAGCGTACCAAGCGCTCTCCATGAGATGGTTTTTACAACGCTTCTATATGGTTTTTCATGCATAGTCACTCCATATTTAGTATATCTATCAATTTACAAGGGTATATTTTCAAAAATAGAGTATAGTAGAATTTTGCAGTAAAGTCAAGTAACTATATCGATAAAGTATTGATTATAATGTAAAAGAGATACGCAAGCGCATATCTCTAAGAATTTATATCTCGTTGAAGATGTTTGGAAATTGAAGCGATCTTCGCTTTGAGGCGGTTTTTTCTCTCTTTTCTTATGTCGAATTTCAATGCGCTATAGACTCTGTTGGAATAGGGTTCTAAAATCTCATACGATTTTTTTACGATCTCAAGCGCCTCATCTATCGTTTCAGTCTCAACAACGGTACTCATCGGAGTCAACTTATACGATACTCCGCTTTTATCTATCATATCCAATATTTTACTTACGTACTCGCTCTTGCTCTCACCGACATCGGTCGGAAACATCGAAAACTCTAATAAAACGGACATATTGACTCCTTTTGTCTAGTTTTTTAAAAAGATTATATCAAAACGAACGCAAAATAGATTGACATTTGGACACTATTTTCATACAATTTAAATTATTGAAAAAAAATAGAAATTTCGGAAAAAAAGATGGTAAAAAAAGTAGCGATTGTCGGAGGAACCCACGGAAACGAATTAACCGGTGTCTATCTCGTAAAAAAATGGCAAAAAGATCCCTCTCAAATAAAAAGGTCGAATTTTGAGACGATAACTCTTCTTGCAAATCCCAAAGCCGTAAAATTGTGCAGACGATACGTGGAAAAAGATTTAAACCGTTCGTTTTCAATACAAGCTCTTTCAAAACCAGACAACAAGTACGAATCAAAAAGAGCCGTAGAATTAAACGCAAAATTGGGTCCAAAAGGTGCGAAGAGTACAAATGTCGATTTTATTCTCGATCTCCATACAACCACCGCGAATATGGGACTTAGTCTGGTCGTTAGCTCACAAAGCGAACTTACTTGGAAAGCCGTCAAATATCTTTGTGCAAAAGAGCCTTCCTTGAAAGTTTACAGATGGAGGGGCGACGAGGAGGATTCGTTTGTCGATTCGATAGTACCAAACGGTTTCGCCATAGAGGTGGGGCCGATCCCGCAGGGAGTATTAAGAAGCGATCTCTTTTTCAAAACGCAAACCTTGACATACCATCTACTCGACTTTTTCCAAAAATTAAACGACAAGAAAGAGCTTTCGGAGTGCGAGCGAAAAATAGAGATTTACGATCATGTAAAACTTATCGACTACCCAAGAGACGAAAACGGCGAAATAGCCGGATTGGTTCATCACGAAAGACAAGACAGAGATTTCGAACCGGTAAAAAAAGGCGATCCTCTTTTTGAAACTTTCGATAAGCGAACCATCTCTTACGAAGATGATGAAGAGCTCTATGCGCTTTTTATAAACGAAGCGGCATATTATGAAAAAGGTTTTGCTATGACCTTGGCGAAAAAGATGACGCTATAGTAAGTCATCTTCCATTTAACCTATATTTTGTATAATCTTCAAAAAGAGATCAAAAGGTAAAAAATGATAAAAAAAATTCTGTTTACAGCTATTTTTTCCGCATTATCTCTATTTGCGGATTTTAACCCGGCTATTTACAAAACAACTCTGGATAAAGTTACCGGAAATAGTGCCGAAGTAAAAGATAGAGATATCGCCGTCGGGTCGAGCGGTATCGTTCTACACTCTTTTGACGGCGAACATAAAACCATCATAGCTAGAGCGGAGGTCATCTCGAAAGAGAGTGGAAATCTCAGTGTCTCTTTTTCAAAATTTGACCGTCTTGTTCAAAAAGCGCTTCCGGATTATAAGATTAAACCTTCAAAAGGCGACACTCTGATTTTAAACTATTTATATAACAGGATTTTACCAATCACTCCTAATGAAGAGAGCTTTAAAGAGTTCAAAGAGAAATTTTCTTCATTTGATATAGTTCATCCGGATATTTTTGCCTCAAATCTTTTTATTGAAAAAGAGCCTTTGCCTTCAAAAAGAGATTTTCAGGCTAACTGCAAAAAAAATGACTATGCTCTTCTTTTCTTCAGTATAGATAAACTTGGTTATTTTGTGGATTGTAGTACTTTTAAAGTTTTAGATACAATCACACTCTCATCGGATGTAAATCCGACAATGAAACCTTTTTATAGCCGAATTCCGAAAATCAAAAGTTCACTCGGCGCAATCATGGGGGAGAAAGATATAGGCGATTACAACCTCTACTACAAAAAGATGCTGGGGCTTAAATAATGCTCGATAAAAAACATTTAAGAGCGTTTCAAGAAATCGTAGGCAAAGATAACGCGTTCGACGATAAAGCGCATATGATAGCCTACTCGTACGATGCGACAAGAACCAGATACGAACCGGACGGCGTCGTTTTTCCAAGAGACGAAGAAGATGTAAGCAAAATACTAAAATATTGCAACGAGCACAAAATAGTCATAACTCCAAGAGGTGCAGGAAGCGGATTTACCGGTGGCGCCCTACCTAAAAACGGCGGAATCGTTTTGGGATTTGAAAAGCATATGAATAAAATCTTGGAGATCGATATGGACAATATGGTAGCGGTAGTTCAACCGGGCGTCATAAATATGGATCTTCAAAAAGCGGCTGAAAAAGTCGGTCTTTTCTACCCTCCCGATCCCGCAAGTCAAGATTATACCACTCTCGGCGGTAATGTCGCCGAAAACGCCGGAGGTATGAGAGCCGGCAAATACGGCATAACTAAAGATTATGTTCTAGCTCTTCGCGCGGTACTTCCAAACGGAGATATCATCAGAGCCGGCAAAAAGACCATCAAAGATGTCGCCGGATACAACATAGCCGGCATTCTCATAGCCAGCGAAGGGACGCTCGCCGTCATAACCGAAATCACTCTCAAACTTATCGCAAAACCGAAACTCAATAAAACGGCAATGGGAATTTTTCCCTCCGTAGATGATGCCATGAATGCGGTTTATAAAACATTTGCGGCCGGGATCACGCCCGTTGCGATGGAGTTTTTGGATAACTTGACGATTCGTGCGGTTGAGAAGAAGTTTCAAAAAGGTTTGCCGACGGATGCGGGAGCGCTGTTGGTAACCGATGTTGACGGAAATCTCGAAGTCGATCTTCAAACGCAACTAAACGAAATAGAAAAGATCTTCAAAGCCAACGGTTGTAGTGAGTTTAAAACGGCAAAAGATCAAAATCAAGCCGCCGATTTATGGTTTGCCAGAAGAAACGCCAGTCAATCGATCACGATTTACGGCTCGAAAAAATTAAACGAAGATATCACGGTTCCAAGATCGAAACTACCCGAACTTTTGAAGAAAATTGACTTTGTAGCGAAAAAATACGATCTGAAAATCCCATGTTTTGGACACACGGGTGATGGAAATGTACATACGAATGTCATGGTCGATGCAAACGATGAAAAAGAGCTTCAAAAAGGTCATGAGGCGATAGTGGAGATATTTAAGATCACCGTCGATATGGGTGGAACTCTAAGCGGAGAGCATGGTATCGGTCTTAGCAAAGCTCCTTTTATGGATATAGCTTTCAGCAAAGAGGAGATAGAGCTTTTTAGATCGATAAAAAGGGCGTTTGATCCGAACAATATTTTAAATCCGGGCAAAATGGCACTCGATAACGGGGGCTGATCTTTTGAAAATAACAAAAGAGGCGTTAAAGAAGTTTTTTATAGATCACAATCTTCTACATTATGCCTCTTCTCTTAGTTTTCATACCATATTAGCGCTTATACCGGTACTTTTGATATCGTTTTATCTTTTTGCTCATCTTCAAATTTTCGAACCGTACCTTCAACATATAAAAGATTTCATATTTAACGCCATCATTCCCGTACAAAGAGAGTATATCCAATCAAACATAGATACATTTATGCAAAACGCCTATAAAATGGGAATTTTGGGATTTGTTTTCGTCATCTATGTCTCGGTAATGTTTTTTGACGATTTCGAATATGTCGTAAACGAAATTTACAACATACGGCCAAGACGCTTTTTACACTCCATCTCGATATATCTTGTACTTTTAATCATGATGCCTCTTGGAGTGGCTCTCTCTTTTTTTCTGACGATAAAAGCGAATCTTCTTTTTCAAAGCTTTGAATATACCCACTGGATAAATATACTCTCGATTTCGTCATATCTGATCATATGGTTTTTGTTTTTCATCATCTACAAAATTTCGCCCAATACGAAAGTAAGATCCAAAAACGCCCTCATAAGCTCCTTTTTCGCTTCGTTTATCTGGTATATGTCAAAAGTGCTTTTTGTTTACTATATCACTTTCAATAAAACTTACACTACTCTTTACGGCTCTTTTAGTACGATCATGTTCTTTTTGATCTGGATATATCTCTCTTGGATTATCTTTTTATACGGTGTGAAACTCTGTTATTTTTTAGGTAAGACGATCGATCGTAAATCAACGATCGACGCATAATGATCTATATCGAGATAAAGATATTTATTTATAAAAATTTTATTATCTTTTATCCCGGCTTGAGATCTTATTAGAAACGTCGGCGCTTTTGACCCACTTAACACTATATCCGGCATCTTGCAAATCTTCATAGAGAGTCTCGCCCAAAAGAGGATCGTCTTCAAGAAAGAGAATCTTTTTTCGCATGATCAACGACCGATATCGTAAGATACCGGTTCCCCCTCGAGTGTTTTGAAAAACTCGACCATATCCTCTATCTGCCGCTCATTGAACTCGTCGCCTATCTGATATTTGCTCATGATCCTTATCGCCTCTTTGAGATCTTTTACGACACCGTTGTGAAAATACGGTGCGGTTTTCGTTATATTTCTTAAAATAGGAACTCTAAACCTCTTTTTACCGTCTTTTCCTAAAAAACCTCCGACATTTTCAAAAGGAAAAGGCTCGCTTTTAAAAAGATCGAAAAATACTCTTCGAAGCGGAAACTGTTGCAGACTTTGCCCTCCGACACTCATGCCGGTATGGCACCCTTTGCACCCTTTTTGGATAAAAAGATTGAAACCTCTTTTAGCGGCTTCGTTCATCGCGTCGTTATCGCCTTCAAGAAATCGATCATACGCCCCGTATGTCAAAAGTGTCCTCTCATATGCACCGATCGCGTTTTGGATATTTTTAAAAGTGACGCCGTCTTTAAAAACCTCCTCAAAAGCTTTGAGATAACCGGGGTCGTTTTTGAGCCTCTTTATCGCCTCTTCTTGTGTAATGTTCATTTCAAACGGCGCTTGCATCGGACCTGCCGCTTGCTCCTCCACGGTTTCGGCACGGCCGTCCCAAAACTGAGCTTTAGCCAAAGCGGCGTTTAAAACAGTAGGAGAGTTTAGATGTTTTGGGTTTTTTTGACCGTTTACGCCGACTGCGGTGGGAAGATTGTCATCACCTCCTTGATCGACGATATGACAAGATGAGCAGCTAATCGTTCTATCGGAAGATAAAATCGTATCGAAAAAAAGTCTCTCTCCGAGTTTGATCTTTTTTGCGGATAATCTATTTTGAGGATTGTCAACGACTTCAAGCAACTTTTCATAACTCAAAGGAACACCGGAGAGTCCGTGAGAAAGAGCGTATGAGCGAAGCGTATCATCATCCATCGGCTCTATGCTCTTTGAGGGCATTAGAGCTAAAGTGCCGTAAAAAAGCACTATAAAAAGAAGCGTCGATAAAATTATCTTCGGTATAAGCGCCATAATGCATCCTTTTTATGAAATTATAGTATAGATTTACACTAAAATCCACCCGTTTTTATCACGAAAAGGATTTTATTTTAGCAGAATAAGAATTTTTATCTCTTTTGCAGATCTTTCGGATAGACTCCGTAACATTTGTAAAAGAGTTTGCTAAAGTGTCCCTGGTGTCTATATCCAACCTCTTTTGCGATTTCACCTATATTCATATTTGACTCTTTTAAAAGTAGATTCGCCTCTTCCAAGCGAAGTTTTTGAATATATCTGTAAACGGTCATGTTATGCACTCTTTTAAAAGAGCTTTTTAGTTTCGAGCTGTTAGTAGCGCAAATATGTGCGAGCGTTTCGATAGTGGGAGGAGAGATGAAGTTTTTAAGAAGAGTCTCTTTCGCTCTAAGCGCTATACTAAGTTCGTCTTCGTCTATATTTTCATCGATGATATCAATAAGTGAAAATCTGTGCATAATAAACTCTTTGACACTATGCTCGCATGATATTCGTCTCATCTTTTTTATCGATCTGCACTTTATCATTTTTCGTATCAGATAAAGAGTTAGTGCGTCTATGGGTTGTTTATTGACGCGCTCTAGTGAAATATCCGACTGCGTTTTATCGTAAAGCAGATCTATAGGCTCGTTTTGATCGAAGCTTAGATATCTTTTTAAAAAAAAATCGGAAATAGCCAAAATAAAAATTTCACTCTTTTTATCTTTCTCTTTATGCAGATAGATACTCAAATCCTGCCTTGTGGAACAAAATATATCTATCTCATCGTCTTTTGCAAAAAAAGTTCTTTTTGAGAGGTTGTCTTTTATAGCGTATGATCCGCTTTTTACGACGCAGATCGCCACCATACGATCAAGTCCTTTTATATGAAAACTCTTCTCTTTGTCTAAAGAGATATCAAAAAAAACAAGCCCGTTCGAGATGTCGGCTCTTTTTATATACTCCTCTTTCTCTTTATACAACTGCGTCACTTTAAAACGAAGATCCGTTATATTGAAAAAGAGACTATCCAAGGTTATAATACTCTCTTACTCTTCTTTCAAAATCCTCGTCGCTTAGCTCCTTTTTCATCGGTATAAATTTGCGAGCTTTATCTCCGACGGTGACTCGGGCGGGAAAATCTTCATCTTCTATGATCTTTAGTATGGTTTTTGCCACCCAAAGAGGATCGTTGCCATGATTTATCTGCTCTATGATCTGCGGAGCCAAAATATCAGCTATCTTTTTATAGGGAGAGTCGTTGGCGAATACTTTTTCATTAACGACAAGATTCTCTCTTGCGAAATTAGTATCGAAAAATCCCGGCATAACGGAGTGAACTCGTATATTGAAATCTCTTAGCTCATATCTTAGAGAATCGGTCACCCCTTCGACGGCATATTTGCTCGCATTGTAAAATGTAAGAAGCGGCAAACCGATCTTTCCGAGAAACGAGCTGATATTTATGATAACTCCGCTTTTTTGCTCTCGCATAACGCTTATAACCTCTTTTGTAACTCTCAAAAGTCCGAAAAGATTTATCTCGAACTGATCTCTCATCTGATCTTCGCTCATCTCTTCGACCGACGAGACTAGGCCGTAACCCGCATTGTTGACAAGTATGTCAACGCTACCTATCTTTTGAACGCAATCTTTCACGCTCTTAAAATCTCTGATATCTAGTTCCAAAGGTTTTAAATTTTTACCCGATATATCTTTTAGTTTCCGCGGCGTTCTGCTTGCCGCATAGACATCAAAACCTTTTTTCGCCAGATAAATCGCCGTAACTTTTCCCATCCCGGAACTAGCCCCGGTTATTAGAACCTTTTTCATCTAATACCTCTTCCAAAAATCTCTCGACAGTAAGATCATGACGGTATAAAATTCCAATCTTCCGACGATCATCGCAAACGATAAAACGATCTTGTCCAAATCGCTGAAAAAATGATAATTTCGAACCGGACCGCTGAGTGAAAAACCGGGTCCTATATTTCCCACGCAGGCTACGGCGGTACTGACGGATGTCATCGTATCGTAACCCCTTATGTGAAGAAAAAGAGTTACAAAGGTATTTGTCAAAACAAAAAGCAGTAAAAATCCGCTGACACTGCCTAAAATCTTGCCCGTTATTCTATTTTTATCCACATATACGCCTATAACCGCATTCGGATGAAGAATCTGTCTAAACTGAACGAACATATTTTTAAACAAAACGATATGACGGATCACTTTCACGCCTCCGGCGGTCGAACCGGCATTTGCACCTATGAACATCGTTAAAAATACGATAGCAACAGCCGCACTCCCCCACTTTTCATAATCGACAGATACAAATCCCGTTGTCGTAAGAATGGAACTGACAGTTAAAAACGAGTGCGTCAGACTAAAAAAAAGAGAGTCCGTAGAGTTGAAATAGCGATAAAAGAAAAGCGAAGATCCCAAAAGTATAAATATTATCAGATACCACTTTACCTCTTCACTCTTATAACCGCTCGTGTCGCCGCTCATAAATCTAAGATGCGCCAGAAAATTCACCCCCGACAAAAACATGAAAATTATACTCACCCACAATATAAAATAACTCTCACTCCAAAAAGCTAAAGATGAATTTTTAGTGGAAAAGCCGCCCGTCGATATCGTGGAAAACGCATGATTTATCGCATCAAACAAACTCATGCCGCCGATCTCAAGTAGAATGATATTTAAAAAAGTAAAAACAAGATAGATTATCCAAAGTCTCAAAGCGGTATCTTTGATTCTGGGTGTAATTTTATCCAGCCTTATACCCGTTGATTCGGCTTTGAACATCGTCAGCGAACCGGTAGGGTTTATCAAGGAAAAAAGTCCCACCCCCAAAACTATGATCCCCATACCGCCAAGCCAGTGCATCAAACTTCTGTGAAGCAAAATCATCTTGTCAAGCGACTCTATATCGGTATATATCGTCGCTCCCGTCGTCGTAAAACCGCTTATAGCTTCGAAAAAAGCTTCACCCGCACTAATATCCGTATAAAGGTACAGAGGAATCCCGCCGGCGATACCGAGCATAATCCAGACCAGATTTACACTCAAAATCGCATCTTTTATCCTCATTTGAAGAATATGTTTGTAAAGAAGGAGATAGAAAGAGAAATTTATAAAGAAAAAAGTAAGATCAAATATTACGAAGCGAAAGATATTTTCACCATAATATAAACCGGTAAAAACAGGTAATAAAAAAAAGAGACTAAGGGCGATACCTATAACGGAGATAAATTTCGATACATTCTTTAAAGTGAGTAGATCCAATTTTTTACCCTCTC
>CAZNIT010000065.1:0-10996 GCA_964573205.1 uncultured Sulfurospirillum sp.
AGATAACGCGCCATACTCCGTAGAGGCTTTCGCTCTATCTTTTATATCTCCGAACTTAGGAATTGCCGCAACGCTTAAAATACCTATTATTATGATAACAAAGATCAATTCCACCATCGTAAAACCGTTTCTTCTCATTGAAAAATCCTTTTTTTATTTTAATTTCTATAAACACTATATCGACTCTTGAAAATATTTCTTTACATTTTGGTACAATATTTTTCAAAAAGCAAAAAGGATCTCTATGGCCGTTACAATCTTCGAAGCTCTAAAAATTATAGAAGAGAATATCAAAAGAGTCACCACTCAAGTCATTCCCATAGAAAACGCCGTTTCGCGAATAAGTGCGACGAATCTCTACGCTACAAACGCACTTCCCGCTTTTGACAACTCAGCGATGGACGGCTATGCGCTAAAAGGAGAGTTCGATAAATACAAGATAGTCGGTAAGATTTTAGCCGGAGACGATCATACATACGATTTAAACGACGGTGAATGCGTCAAAATATTGACGGGGGCAAAAATTCCCCTAGAAACTCAAAGCGTGATTCCTCAAGAAAATACAAAAATCCTAAATACTTATATCACCGTAAAAAAAGCCGTCAAACCGGGCTCGAATATCCGTCGCAGAGGTGAAGACATAAACGAAGGAGAACCTGTTTTAAAAAACGGAGAAACGATTAAGGCTTCGACTATCGCGCTTTTAGCCAGTCAAGGAATAACCCACATAGATGTTTACAAAAAAATAAAAATCGCCGTTTTCGCAAGCGGCAGCGAATTGAAACTCCATTTTGAAACTCTCAAAGATTCTCAAATTTACAACTCAAATACTCCATATCTTCTTGCAAGAGCTTTCGAGTTGGGCTGTGAAGGAGACTTTATAGGCAAAAGTGAAGATAGCGTCGATTCACTCAAAGAACTTATAAAAAGTTCTTTGGATTACGACATCATACTCACAAGCGGCGGAGTCAGCGTGGGTGAAGCCGACTATACGAAAGAGGCCTTTTTGGAATCCGGTATGGAGATTTTCTTTTCCAAAGTGGAAATCAAGCCGGGAAAACCGACCACTTTCGGGAAAATAGGAAAAACACTCGTTTTAAATCTTCCCGGAAACCCCCTAGCCTGCGCCGTAAATTTCGAGATATTAGGCAAATTCATGATCAACGCCATTAGCGGTAAAAAAGCGTTTTATCACAACTTTATAAACACAACTATTACAAAAGAGATATCTTCGAAACGACCCGTATCGAACGTCATCGCAGGATATTTCGACGGTTCCTCATTCGATCCGCTTCAAAAGCAGGCTCCAGGAATGGTAAACGTTTTAAACAGATGCAACGGAATAGTCGTAATAGATAAAAAGAGAGATTTACTAAAAAGGGGGTCGGATGTAAAATTTTTGCCTATCGATTGGAACTTTACATCCGAGCGCTTTAAAGAATTCACATCATAAAAACGGCTCCGCAAAAAGCGGAACCTTCGTAATAACTATTTTAAAGTGGAGATATACTCGGATACCGCTTTTATATCTTCATCACTCATTGTCATAACTTGACCTTTCATAACACCCTTCATACTTCCGCCGTAAGTCCCAGCTTTATAACCTTTAAGTGCTTCTTCTACTTTCGCGGCATCCCATCCGGCTATGATTTGACTCTTTCCAAGAGCTTTTTTCTCCGCTTTGGCACCGTGACAACCGGAACATTTTTTATATGCCGCCTCACCGGCACCGCCTCCCGCAACCGCGGCAACGGCATTTGATGCGACCTCTTTCGTACTCTCAACCGCTCTTGAAGCCGCCTCTTTTGCCGAATCTACAGCCGAACTTGCCGCTTCTTTCGTAACTTCAACGGCATTTGATGCGGCCTCTTTCGTAGCATCTACGGCTTTGGTAGTGGTTTCAACAACGGCCTCTTTTGCCGCCGCCACGACGTTTTTACCGTCATTTACCGCTTCCGCCGCGCCTTTTGCAGCTTCATGTGCCGCCTCTTTCGTAGCTTCCACCACATGACTTGTACCCTCTTTTGCTTTTTCGCTAACCGTATTTGCGGCCTCTTTTACGGAGTCCCCGCAACCTGCCAAAACCGCCGCCAAAACCAATGAATAAATAAAAGTTTTTTTCATAACTATATGTTCTCCTTATTTTTTAAATATATAGATGTTTCTATTTTACTCTATATTAATTAAATTAAATTGATAATTTCTTTTACCTATAGTGACTCAGGGTTTATAAATAGTTCACCTTTTAAAAGTTTTTCCCACATCAAAGGATCACTCCACTCATTTTTGACATCTTCACTAAAATTTATATCTTTCAAATCTATCTTTCCCATAAGTTCACTGTAAGCATCTTCTCTAAATCCTTGCGCATACCCCGTATCGGTTTCATGAACAATGACACTATACAATAAAACCTCTTTTTCCCCATTTTTCATAACGGTTTGAGAAAGAAGTCTATCTATCATAAGAAATATAACTCTTGCAAACTGCTCCGCCGAAGGAGATACCGGAAGAAGTACCCATCTTTTGCTATATTTTTTTATATCTTTTATATACTCTTCATCATCTTTGTTCCACAAAGTCGTCGCATGATCGAAAGAGTCGATCAAATCTTTGATAGCGGTTTTCATCAATCCGAAATCATAAACCATCTGCCCTTGATCGAGATAGCTCGAAGAAAACAGAACTTCCACTTTATAAGAGTGTCCATGTAAACTATACCTGCATCTTTGGCTCGTACATCCTCGTACTATATGGGCGTTTTCGAATTTGAACAGTTTTCTTATGATCATTTCACTTATCCGCCGGTTTCATAAAACGCTCTTGAAGAGATTTCACCGCCTTCATCCTCCTGCCATCTGTTTTTTTCCGGCTTTTCTCTCAGTACCGTTTTCAACACCTCCACCGCCGCTGAGATATCTCCCTTTTGTACCGCATCTTTTATACTCATAGCCTCATCAAAATAGAGACAGGGTATCAAATATCCTTCCGCACTCAATCGGATACGATTACAATTTTCACAAAAATCATGTTTATGGGGATCAATCAACCCGAACTTATATCCTCCGTCAATCAAATAACCAAACGACGGGCTCGCTCCCTCTCTTCCGATCTTTGTGATAGTGTATTTCTCCTTTATTTTCGAGAGTATCTCTTTTCCGAATAGCCCTTTTATATTGGAATTGGCCACTTCGTTTTCCATATATTCGATAAATCTAACCTCCATCCCTCTTTCTTTGCAAAAATCGAGTATATCGACTATCTCATTATCGTTTATGCCTTTTAAAGGAACCATATTTATCTTTATCTTCAATCCCGCTTCAAGAGCTTTTTCAATACCTTTTAAAACATCTTCCAAAACATCCTTTTGAGCGATTTTATGCGCGGTTTGAGGATTTAGACTATCCAAAGAAATATTCAATCGTTTAAGTCCGGCGTCTTTTAATCTCTTCGCCGTTTGCGGCAAAAGATAACCGTTTGTGGTCAAAGCTAAATCTATGTCGTTTTTGTATGACCAAATTTTATAGATGAATTGATCCAGATCGCTTCGAAGCAACGGCTCACCTCCGGTAATTCTAATCTTTGTTATACCTTCGTCTATCGCCGCTTTTATAAATAAAAACATATCCTCAAAACTCAAAAGCTCTTCCTGAGGTGTCCAGCTAAAAGGTTTGTCCGGCATACAATACTGGCAACGAAAATTACATCGCTGCGTTACAGATACCCTCAGATAATCCACCACTCTTCCATAACCGTCTTTTAACATAAATACTCCCATAACCCTAAAATATAAATCAGATATACCGATATTATACCAATAACAACCAAATACTAAGGAGCAAAGCATGAGTAAGCCGATGCCGGGCAATGAAGAGTTTGTCATGAAGGAAGACGACTTCATCATTTCAAAAACCGACAAACAGGGAAAAATTACATATTGCAACGAAATTTTTATGAAGATGGCACAAATGAAAGAGAGTGATCTTCTTGGAAAACCTCACAATATAATCAGACATCCGGATATGCCTAAAGTGATCTTTAAACTGCTATGGGAATATATCCAAAACGGTAAAGAAATTTTCGCATATGTAAAAAATAAAACAGCAACAGGCGGTTTTTACTGGGTTTATGCAAATGTAACTCCTTCATATGATTTCAATAACAATATAATAGGTTATTACTCCGTTAGAATAAAACCTAATCCTCAGGCGCTAGAGATCATAAAACCGCTTTACGAAAAATTAAAATCACTCGAAAGCGGCGGTGGAGTAAGTGCGTCACAAGCGTATTTGAATGAATTATTAAAAAACAAAGGAGTGAGTTATGACGAATTTATTATCTCGATCCAAGCCTAAAAACGGAAGAAAAAGTACACTGGTCAACTCCATAGAGTATGTAACGCAACAAGCGGCGGAGGGAAATATCGAAGCTAGAATCACAAACATACAAGAAAATGACCCGCTGGCAAAAATAGCCTGGAATATAAACAACCTGCTCGATCAAATGGAAGCGGCTATGCGCAATACATCTAACGCTCTTCAAAAAGCTAGTGACGGATACACTTACAGAAAAATATTTTGCAACGGTTTAAAAGGTACTTTCAAACACAATTGTAAATTATCGGGCTTTGCGGTCGAGGGAGTCATCGAGGCTAACAAGAGTCGGCTCAAAAGTACTTTGGCACTTGAGTTCGATAAAATCAGCGGGGGAATTAAAGAGGGTATGGGCGTAATTCAAGACGATCTCCAACAAAGCGTCGAGCAAATAAACGAGATCACATCGCTTGCGGCAAAAACGGCAAGACAATCCGACTCCAGCATTCAAGCTACGGTTGAGCTTTCGGATAAACTAAACCATCTAATCGAACTGATCTCCAGCGTTACCAACGCGGCGACTTCCCTATCAGAGAGAACCGGCGAAATCACATCGGTGGTAAATCTCATCAAAGATATCGCGGATCAAACGAACCTTCTGGCACTCAACGCCGCGATAGAAGCCGCTCGTGCCGGTGAACACGGAAGAGGATTCGCCGTCGTTGCGGATGAAGTTAGAAAACTGGCCGAAAGAACTCAAAAAGCGACTTCGGAAATCGCCATTACGGTTCAAACTCTTCAACAAGAAACCATGGATATACAGTCAAACGTTGAACAGGTAAACGAAATAGCGACCACCTCGGGCGAAACCGTCGATCTATTTCAATCAACTTTGAGCGAATTCAACCAAGACGCGAACATCACGGCAAAAAACGCCGAACATGTCAAACTAAAAAGTTTTGCGACATCCATAAAGGCCGATCATATCATATTTAAAGCGAATGCTTATAATACCGTTTTATACGATGACGGGAAAAAGAGTGAACAATTAACCGAAGATGATTGCAGATTCGGTAAATGGTATAAAACCGAAGCCAAAGAGATCTTCGGTAAAACTGCGGCATATATGACAATAGACAAAGTACATCAAAAAGTACATCAAAGCGCCAATAAAAACATAACCATTACAAACAATCCGTTGACGGCTGACGTTGTACCGGAGATTTTAGAAAACTTCAAAGAGATGGAGAGTTCAAGCAACGAACTCTTCGAGAAGCTGGACGCTATGGTAGAAGAGAGGAATTGAGCAGATTCATCGGTTTGAACAATCGGTGAACGTTTTCATCGGTTATAAACGAAATGTTGTAAGGATGCGGCAAAATATGTTTTTTAAAATTTTCGCCCTCCTTCAACTTTTTTATATCTTCGGCAATTTTACCGAACAATATCAACTCGATATCCGATTTATCTATCTTGCTTAAAAGTTCCGATACAAATCCCCTCCAAGCTTTTATATGTTTTTTGCTATCTTGTTTCGAACTGAAAACCAATGCCATATTTAAAAGTAAAACACCGTTTTTTTCGAAATTTTCACGAAGCTCTTGAATAGATCGTATAAAATTCGAAGTATCTACTTTCGAAAGAGCCTCTTTTGAAAAATCATCTTTAAGCTCTCCTTCGCAAAGAAGTAACATTTTTATAAAATTTCTTAAGCTAGTCGCTCGATTGACTTCTATTGTAAGCCCTCGTTCACAAAAAATCGAACCTACCTTTCCGTCTATGAATGCATACCCTATAGCACTCTCTTTACGAGGATAAGGATCTTGTCCAAAAAGTATATATTTCGTTTTGTGAAGAGGAAGAGTTTTAAAAGCGTTTAAGAAATTCTCTTTATCGGGAAAATAGCCGCAGTCTTTTCGAAGATAGTTTAAATACTGGCCGTCAAATGACTCGAACGCGCTCTTTAAAACATCATGCCACGAAGGATCCGTATTTCGTATCATTTAAGGTTTGCTATTTTCAAAATCAATTCCACTTCACCAAGCGGCGTTCGTTCTCTTTTTGCTATCTCTTCCGCACTGTAACCGTTTTTGTAAAGCTCTATAATCGCTTTTTCATTTATAAGCTTGCTTGTAGCCGTAATGGAGCTTAGTTTATTATTCTCTTCTATCTTGGTGATACGCTCATCAAGGCTTTCATGAATTCGCTTCATCTCGTTTTCCATCTGCTTGATAGCTCGAATCGCTTTTAAAAGAGGATCTCCCAAATCATTTAGTTTCTGATTCAACTTACTCTCTATCGCTTCAAGTTCCAGAGCGAAATCGGGAAGATTCTCAAGCGACGACGGAAGCTCTTCGCTTTTTTGTTCGAGATTGTAAATTCTGCTGTTTAATTCGTCGATAGCTCTCTCGTACGCTCCCAGTTGTTTGGTTATCGCCTGATCTCTCATGTAAAAATAGACTATCAAAAGTCCGAGTATGAGCAAAAAACCGACAAACGCGAAAATTTCAATCATCTCTCATACCCCTTTTAAGTTCACGAATCATAATCCGCTCTTTTGCAACAACATAAGCGTTCCAATCTCTTTGATCTTTTTCATGAATCAAAATAATCTGAGCTACATGAGAATCGATTCCTTTTAAATACACGGCTATCTCTCTTTTTGGAAAAACCGGCATATCTATACGAGCATAATACTCTTTGTTTCGCTCGAAAGCGGCGGATTCGATCTTTATATGATCAAAACCGATCTCAAGTATCTGATCCGAATACGCCAATTTCAAGAGCTGTTTTTCTTCATTTTTAACTAAAGAGGTCAACTCGTCCATCTTTTTGTGAAGCTCTACCAGAAGATTTAACAAAACCTCATCGGTATCTTTCGTATCGCCTCTTGCTTTCGCGATTTTAAGCCACTGTCCGATGGAGTCCTCTTCATACTCCGAAAGAGAGCTGTACTCACGACGAAAAAGCTCGTTTTTATCTCCACTCATCGGTTCGAAACGGATCGTCAGTATCGCCGGAACAAATCTTATTTCGCTCATGAGATCACCTGTAAATTATCCAAAATGACAAACGCTAAAAACATTATACCAAGATATCCATTAAGGGTAAAAAAAGCTTTATCTATTTTAGTAAAATCTCTGTTGACTATGATATGCTCCAAATATAAGATAACGGCCGAAACAACCACCGCCGCGAATGTCAACCATCCGCTTTGCGACTCTACGGCGAAAAAAAGCCAAAATAAAATAGTTAACCCATGAAATATTTTAGATAAAAAAAGTGTACATTTTGTTCCGTAACGAGAGGGGATGGAGTGCAAATCGACCTTTTTATCATACTCGATATCTTGAAGCGAATAAAGAAGATCGAAACCGGCCACCCAAAACATCACACCCACGGAGAGAAAAAGCGACCACATTGTAATTTTAGCTTCGACCGCTACAACACCCGCAACCGGCGCCAATCCCAGCGAGAGTCCCAAAACCAAATGAGCCATAGCGGAAACTCTTTTCATAAGAGAGTAACCGCCAAGTACGACAAGTATGGGAAAACTGAGCCAAAATGCTAAATCGTTTATAAAATATGCGACTACCACAAAAAGTACGGCGTTTATCGTCGTAAAAAATAAAATCGTCTCTTTTTTCAATCGTCCGTCAACACTAGGTCTATTTGCCGTTCTGGGATTGTCCCTATCTATATCCATATCCGCATACCTGTTAAATCCCATAGCGAAATTTCTGGCGGTTACCGCGGCTAACACACCCAAGAAGAATAACTTCCAGCCGAACCAACCTTTTGCGGCGACAATCATAGCGATAAAGATAAAAGGAAGAGAAAAGACAGAGTGTTTGAACATCACCAGCTCATTTAAATCATGTAACATCTTCTTAAATTTATGCAAACATCACTCCTCTTTTTTACAATTAAAATAATTTTACATATTATAGTAAAAGTAATTAAAAAAGTAACGGTTCGCACGATCTTTAACAGAAAATTAACAGATCTTTTCTACAATCTTATCCACGATACTAAGGAGGTTTACATGCATAAAAAAGTTATACTGCTTGCTTTGACTTCGGCACTTTTCGCCCAGTCGGCACAAATAGAAAAGATCGTCGTTGAAGAGCCGATCAACACGGTGATAGTCAAAGACGTCAGCGGTGAAGAGATCAAGTCTGCGGATCTCGCCGAAGCACTAAATAAAAATATACCGTCAATCAACATTCTAAGAAGAAGCGGTATCGCAAACGATATACTTTTAAGAGGACAAAAACGAGACAATATAAATGTCATAATAGACGGTACAAAAGTTTGCGGGGCTTGTGTTAATAGAATGGATCCTCCCACTTCCCATGTACTTACGAACAATGTTGATATGGTTGAAGTTACCGAGGGACCTTTCGATGTGGAGAACTTCGGTACTCTAAGCGGTCTTGTAAATATCAAAACCATCAAACCTACAAAAGATCTCAGCGGCGAAGTTTCCATAAATGCCGGTAGTTTCGGCTATCAAAAATTTGCGGGCAAAATCAGCGGGGGCACAGATAGAGTAAAAGTTCTTTTAAGCGCTTCAAAAGAGAGCTCCGACCAGTACGAAGACGGTAACGGCGATGACTTCGTAGGACAAATCGCAAACAATATAGCAAAAGGTATAGTGCCTAAAATGGCTCAATACCAAGACAAATATAAAAGTCTTGATGCTTATACGAAATCTACATTTATGGGAAAAGTTTTCATAGACATAACCGACGATCAAGAGTTAAGACTTAGCTATACCGCAAATAGAAGTGACGATGTGCTCTACCCGTCATCAAAAATGGACGCACTTTATGATGATTCGGATATATATAATATCGAGTACAGTATAAAAAACCTTGCAAAATATTCAAAACTACTCGATCTGCAACTATACCAATCTGAAGTCGATCACCCTATGTCAACGAAATATAGAATAATGGGAGCTAAAGATTATAAAACTCATGCACTTACTACAAAAATGCAGGGCGCCAAACTAAAAAATAGTTTCGATGCGGTAAATACAAAATGGACAGTTGGTCTTGACACAAGCAAGAGGAACTGGGACGGTCATTTTGAAAAAAACGGAATGATCATGAAAATGAAAAACGGCATGATTTCAAAATCTCTTGACGATGTCGATACGACAAATAGAGCACTTTTTATAAAAGCAAAAAACAACATAGACAATATAGAGCTTCAATACGGTTTAAGATATGACGATACATCCGTAGAGACTCCAAAAATGGGAGAACAGGATAATGACTACAGCGCGATAAGCGGTAATATCTTCGCGACAATCGAAGCCTCTGATACTTTAAAGTACTTTGTGGGTATCGGAAAGTCAACCAGAGTTCCGGACGCCAGAGAGTTATATCTTGTTATGATGGGAAATCACATCGGTACACCAAATCTCGATCAAACACAAAACTATGAAATAGATCTTGGGATGGAGAAAATATTCGATATTTTTAGCATAAAAACAAAAGCATACTATAGTATGTTAAAGGATTATATAGCTTACAACTCGAGTAAAATGAATAACGCTTTTGAAAATGTTGACGCAAAAATTTACGGAGTTGAGATAAGTGGAAATGTCATTGCAACCGACAATCTTTATCTAAATTACGGTATATCTTACAAAAGAGGGAAAAAAGACGATCCGCTAAGCGGACAAACGGGAACCGATTTGGCGGATATGAGACCTCTTAAAACTATCGTTGCGTTAAACTACGACTACAATGACGCCGCAAACGCAAAACTGGAATTTACAGGTTCGACCAGATGGGATAAGATCGATAGCGAAAACGGCGAACAAGAGTTAGCCGGCTACGGAGTGCTTAATTTCAAAGCCGATTATAAATTTGACAACGGATTTAAACTCTCGGCCGGAATAGATAATATCTTGGATAAAACTTACGCCGTAACAAATACTTATAAAGATCTCGTATTACTTACGGCCGGAAATAGTTCAAACGATATAATGCTTTTAAATGAACCCGGTAGATATTTTTACATTCAAGGCAGTTATCTGTTTTAAATCACGATTTGTATCTTGCCGAAATTTTAAAATTTCGGCAAGAATTCTTTCAAAATCAGAAAAAAATCTTATATAATTTTATAATTTTTATCATAAGAAAAGTACTATTTTAAAATAGAAAATAATAAATATTATATAAATTGCATAAATTAATAAATACAAGTATATTTTGCAATGAAATCATATAAATTTCAGTTAAAAATACCAAATACTATAATTTTAATAGTATAAAATTGAGTATTTTATAGTTATTATTTTAAGATTTTATCATTTATATAAACTTTACAGATCAAAAAGTGTTACTTTTCGAAGCATTTGAAGGATAAAAACTTTCATTTTTTAAGAAAAATGGTTATATTTCTCGTTTCATAAAATAATTCATTTTTTTATACAGATTATTAAAAATATTTAATACAAAACTTTAATTTCATTTTTATCATTTAATATTTAATAAAAATAATTAAATATATTAAATTCTCTAACAAATTATTATTTTTAAAAACTATTTAATTCTGTTATACTCGTAAACATAAAAGAGGTGATATCTATATACAAAAGGAATTAGAATGATTTACAAACAAGTTTCCATATCGTTATTGTTAGCTATCGCACTTGGTATGTCAGG
>CAZNIT010000066.1:0-12092 GCA_964573205.1 uncultured Sulfurospirillum sp.
TGATAGAGCGGGTAACAAGATTGTCAACGCTTTTGTTCCTTTGTCCGAAATGTTCGGTTATTCGACAGATCTCAGATCCGCAACACAAGGTCGCGCGACATATGCTATGGAATTCGACCACTATGCGGAAGTTCCTAAAAACGTTGCCGAAGAGATAATTAAAAAACGTAACGGTTGATTAAAATCGTAAATAAATAAATTTGGTTTAAGAAGGGGATGAGGCTTTGGCTTTGTCCCCTTTTTTTATATAAAGTCCTCGTAGCTCAGCTGGATAGAGCATCGGATTCCTAATCCGAAGGTCTCAGGTTCGAATCCTGTCGGGGACACCATGAGATCCTCTTGTGTTAAATGTTTACTCTTTTATCTTTACTATCTTCTCTTTTACGTATTTAGCTACCGACTTTAACTTAAAATCGTTATATTTTTTCTTCCACGACGGCATATCCGTTTTAGCCGTTCCCCAGTAGTGACCGCCGAATTTCGCATAGAGAAAAATTTGATCTTCACTCAGTAGGGTTCTTGTGAGATTATATGGGTAGATAAAGATATTCGACGCTTTTGATTTTTCGACGTATTCACTTTTACCGTTACCTTTTTTACCGTGGCATTTACTGCAATTTCTTTTAAATATCTTTTCGCCGACTTGAAGCATTTTCCCCTCGTCCTCTTTTGGTACGGGGTCGGATTCTTCAAGAAGTTTTTTGATCTTTTCATCTCTATCCGGATTGAACGTATGATTTATATATGCTGCTATCGCTTTTATCTGATCATCGCTATAAACATACTTAAACGCCGGCATAATATCAGAATGAGCACCCCAATGATGAGCCCCCTCTTTAATGATTTTGAAGGATTGTTCTTGTGTCAAAATTGTTTTTGTAAGTTTTCTAGGTTTTACGACAAGTTGTATATCTTTATTCGTATTGCCGTCTTCTCCATGACAGCTTGTGCAAGTTTGCTGATATATCTCTTTCCCCTTTTTTATAAGAACATTGTCTGTAATGCTATCACCAAACAATAAGGTAGATAAAGAGCACAAGATTAAGAACGATTTTTTCATTGTTTTATTTCCTGAGTTTTTTCTATATAAATACGCACCAAAGTACGATTTGTACTTCGGTACGACGGAAATCGCTATTTAGCGGTTACCTCTAAAATCATATTAGGATGTATGGCACACTCTACGTTGAATTTGCCCGCAGCTTTTACTTTTACGGAAATATCTTTTCCGGGAGTTTGCATACCTATGTCAAATTCGTTCGCTTCATCGTCCGTATAAGCGTTGTGAGCGAACGGATCGGCATTTTTAAACACTATCGTATCTCCTACCGCAACATTTAGAGAATGAGGGATAAAAGTTTTATCCTTTTGAGTTACGACATGTTCCGCGGCGAAACCGCTAGTAAGAGCCATAGCGACTATTAAAAGACTTTTTATAATTTTTTTCATTATTTCTCCTTGTTTCGTTGTTTTGATTATTGTGGAAATTTTGTCGGAATTTCTATATCCAGATCCGGTCCTTTAAGAGAACCTAAAAATGCCACGATTTTAGATATCTCATCTTTAGTTAAACCTCTATTTTTCATAAAGGTTGATTTGTTTTTTACGTTGTGCTCATATCTTCCGCCGTTGCCGCAGATGTGAGTGACTTCTTCGAGCGTTTTTGCGCTTCCGTCGTGGAAATAGGGACCGGACTTTACTACATCTCTTAGCGTAGGTGTTTTCATTACACCATACCAAGCCGCTCTTCTTTTGACTAGATATCTGCCTAACTCTTTACCATGTAATTCACCGTCGTTTAATCCTATGTTGTGAAAACTTCCGTCGGTAAAATTAAAACCGTCATGACAATCGACACAATGTGCTTTGCCTTTAAACAGCTCAAATCCCTCTTTCTGTTTTTGAGTGAGTGCGTCTTTATCGCCCATCGCATATTTATCAAACGGAGCTATCGTGGATACTACCGTTCTCTCGAATGAAGCTATAGCTTTTGCAAGTGTCTCTTTTGTTATGCCTTCACCGGGATAGGCTTTTTCGAAAAGATCGACATAACCTTTTATTTTTCTGAGTTTCGGTATTAGTTCGTCAAGAGGCATATTCATCTCTACATCAGCTTCTATAGGCCCTAAAGCTTGCTCTTCTAGTGATTTTGCACGCCCATCCCAAAATTGGTGTCTTTGATAGGCGGTATTTAGAACCGTAGGTGAGTTTCTCGGACCCACACGTCCTTCATGACCGACCGCTTTTGATGTGGGTTTTTCATCGCTCCAGCCATGTTTTGGATGGTGACAAGTGGCGCAAGAGATCTTTCCTGAAGATGAAAGTCTTTTATCAAAATAGAGTAGTTTTCCAAGCTCGATTCTCTCCGGTGTCAATTTATTATCTTCTGGTTGAGGAACCTCCGCCGGTCTTAACCATTTTTTCATATCATCGGATGCCGATGTCGCGGTTGTAAGCGAAACGGCCGCAACCAATAGACTGAGTGTCAGTTTCCTAATCATCTAATCTCCTTTTTATTTTATTTATAATTTTTGATTGTAAATATAATATCGGTAGAAATTAAAAAAAGTTTATAGAAACACCCTGTTTATTATTAGATATTTAATAAAGCTAAAGGATGTGATAGCGACGAAAAAAGTAAACCATATTTTAATTTTTGTGTATTTGTCGTTTGCAAATCTAAAAAACAGTACACTCAAAGTATAGTATATGCCGATAAAGAGCGAACCGAAAATAAAATATCCAATATAGTAATATTCATTTTGTAAAAGACAAAAAGGGCACTTATGTGTCGGAAGTTCATATATGTAAATACCGAAAAAATAGACTATCGCATAGTATGAAAAATAGACGAAAAGTACCGATAAGATCGACAAGAGTAACCTATTGCGAATATGTGCTAAGAACATAACCCCAATGTACGATATATAAAAAATTACCGCAGTTAGTTTCGCCGATAAGCCAAACGGTAAATCGTTTTGATTGTCGTTAGCGAAAATGGTGGAGCAGCACATTACGGGAGTCGATGTCGATTGTTTTGCCAGAAATATAAATTCTATTATTGTTTCGCTCAAGATAAGAATATATAAAAATATAAAAAACCGTAGTTTTCCTTTAAAGTAGGGAAAATTTACGGCTCTTTTATCTTCATGATTTAAAAGTAGCCATAGAGCCGTTAATATTATTACGGATATCTTTATCAAAAGTAAAGGTGAACCGTAATCGTTTGCCCATACGACGCCGGCAGCGCACATCGCTCCGGGAATGATATTTGCCAAATCATTTAAAGTATATGTAAAAAACGGTAAAAGAGATATTTTAATGAAAAGAGCTATGGATATGGCTGTCGTTACGAGATAAGACCTTTTTTCGAGTTGATACTGTCTATTTGTGGTTTCGTTGCGTTTGTGCCGTTTTAAAATAAAAAGAGTGTGAAAAAGCGCAATACTTAGAATTAGAAGTAAAAAAAGCTCTACGAATAAAAATACGCTCACTTGTGGAGATAAAAAGAGATTATTCAATTTTTCCATCACTTATATTGAAACTTTTATCGACAAAATCAAGCTCGTCAAATATACGATCATGTGTAGCTATTATGATAGTTTTGTTAAGCTCTTTTAATTTTTTTATTATTTGTACGAAAATCAAGGCGTTTTTTTTATCCAAATTTGCTGTAGGTTCGTCGCAAAGAACGATATCCGGTTCGTTGACGATCGCGCGGGCAATTATACATCTTTGTTTTTCTCCGCCTGAAAGAGTATATACTTTTTGTGTCGCTTTATGAGAGATATTCGCAAGTTTTAGAGCCGAACTTATCCTCTTATTCATTTTTGTTTCCGATATTTTTTGCGTAAGTAACGCGGATAGAAGGTTTTGTTCTACCGTCAACAGATCAAAAAGATTGAATGCTTGAGTGATAAAACCTATACTGTTCGCACGATAATTTGAAAGGTGATAGTCGCTTAGCGTTACGATATTCGTACCGTTTATTTCGACAGCGCCGCTAGTAGGTTTTAAAATGGCGCCGATAATAGATAAAAGTGTGGATTTTCCGCTTCCGCTCACACCTTTTAAAACGACACATTCTCCTTTTGAAACGCTCAAGCTTATATTTTTTAACGCATATGTCGTGTTGTTTTTATTTTCGTCATAACTTTTTGTGACATTTTTGATTCTGATCATCTCATAGCTTCCTGTGGTTCCGTGATACATACACGCCAAAGAGGAATCAAAATAGCGAGTATAAAAGGAACGATAAAAAATAAGAATAACACTCCCAATATTTTAATATCGACATCGGGTGTGAAATTTACGCTGTTGCCTAAATTGTTAAATCCTAAAAATATCTCTTTTAATAACGGTGCGTTAAAAATATATACATATACATAGGCTATTATCACTCCCAGCATAAATGCGGTGGCGGCGATAATGAAGTTTTCTATTATTTTTAGCCAAATCACCTCTTCGATTTTCCATCCTACAAGCCGTAAAACGGCTATCTCTTTTGCGTCGGAGTCTTTGATTATGGAGTATCGCTGGTAAAGAATAAGTAAAAAAGTGGCTAAAACTACGGTATATAAAATTAAAAATAGACCGCCTTTGTAATTGAAAAGATTTTTATAGTACTTTTTCATATCGTTTTTTTCGATGATCCTCATATCGAAATGAGATACGATCAACTTCGTACGAATATTTTCGATCTCTGCGGGATTTGGAACTTTTAAAACTATGTCGGTAACATTCTCTTTCTTAACTCCCAGAATTTTTCTTGCCAGATCGATATCCATTATGACCATGTCGTTAGTTACCATTTGGCTGTTTTTATCGAAAACTTCATATATGAAAACTTTTTCAATACTTCTGTCCGGAGGTCTGAAAGTGTAGTAACCGTTATATTCGTAATAATCCAACAACTCTTTTACTCCGCTTCCGATTATCATATTGTTTTTGCTAAGGAATTTTTTTATATCTACCGAGTCAACGAGGTTTTGAAAGGATTTTACGATTTGCGTATCAAAAAAATCGATACCGACAATAAGAAAATATTTCTCTGCAGGTTCATAGTAGTATCTGCCGTATATTCTGCCCGAAACGGCGCTGACACCTTTGATTTTCCTAAATTCGTCGATCCATTCTACGGGTGTATCTACAACCTTACCCCCGCTGTATCGTTGTAAAACAAAGTCGGGTTGAGCTTCAATGGTGATGCCGATATTTTTTTCGATGGATGAAGAAATAAAAAATACCGAAGAGACAAGAGCGATCAAAAGAGTGGAAATGATAAAAATCCAAAGATGTTTAGATCGGTTGGTGATAAGTAATAAAATTAAAAAATTTAAACTATTTTTGTTTAGCATAAATAAAATCCATATAGTTATAAGACTGCATATTTAAATAAAAACGATTCTCGCAGTCGTCATAATATATGATTCTATTTTCGATAAATGAAGTAGATAGTGAAACTCCGGGTAATTTCGTCAACATCGTCGCCTCTTTGATTTTATTGGTTTTTGAATCATTAGAAGCACTAAGAGTTCCAACTATATAAATAAATGTGAGGAAAATGAAGAATATTGAAATTTTAAATTTTTTTACACTCATTCATATCTCTTTAGACTTTAAACTCTTTTAGACGATGATTCAACTCTTCGGTCATTTTGTTAAGATGCGTACTGGATTTTGCGACATTATCGATACTTGCGGCATTTTCATTGGAAAGACCGCTTATCTGATGAATTTTATCGATTATAAAGTCGGTTTTTTTCGCGTTCGTATGATAACCGTTCAAGATATTTTCGGACATTTTAGACGATTCGGCCATAATTTCAACGGTTTCATTGATTTTATCTCCCACTTCACTGGATATGGCCGCAAGCTCTTGAATCTCTTTTGAGTTTTTATTCATTTGGTTGCTACTGTCGATGATAGCTTGAATAATTATATTTACGGTCGCGTTGATCTCAGTAAGCGACTTTTGCGTTTTTTCGGCCAATTTTCGCACCTCATCGGCGACAACGGCAAAACCCCTACCGTGTTCTCCGGCTCTTGCCGCCTCTATCGCGGCGTTTAACGCAAGTAAATTTGTTTGATCGGCAATATCGGAGATGACTGAAAGTACCTCTTTGACTTGAGCCGTATCGTTGGAGAGTCTTGAAAGCGAGTCGGCAAGCTCAAGTTGCATTTGTGAACTATCTTGAACTTTTTCCACTAGTAAGAGTATATCTTTTTTTGTCTCTTCAAGATTTTCGTTCGATTTTATAAGATTGTTTTTGCCTGTTTGAGCCTCTTTGATAGCGTTGCTTAAATCTTCACGAATGATTTGACTCTCATGTACGACTTTTTGTAGTTCGCTATTTTCTTTCTCCGATCTTTGTTCAACCTCTTGCACGGTCTTTGCCAAATTGTCGGATATTGTAGAATTTTCCGATGATGAGTCGATAATGCCTTTTAGAACCGTCTGTACTTTTTGAATAAAACTGTTGATATAGTGGTTTGCCTGCGATATTTCATCGTTTGAATCGGCTTTTAATCTAACCGTAAGATCTCCGTCTCCGTGAGTGAGATTTTTAGCGGCGTTTATTAGTTGATTTATCGGTGCTACGATACTTGATATGACAAAAAGTAATAAAATAACCACTACCGTTCCCATAGCCAGCTGAATGACGAACGAATATTTTTGTAAAGAGGAAATTTTCTCTTCCAAAATCGGTGTATATGCGATTAACATATCAGAAAGAAGTTTTTCGTTTTTAGCTATGGTTTTATTCATTTTGCCAAGCAGACCGTCCTTGGATGTCAGACCCTTTTGTTCCGTAGCTTTTACATACGCTATAAAATATTTTTTATAATCTGCGAGATTGTTTTTTATACTCTCTTTGTCTTTTATGCTTTCGTCTATAAAATAGATTAGAGCGTTATATGTTCGTTTAAATTTTTTGAGATATTTTTTATTATGAGTTATCATAAAGCTTTTTTCGATGTTTCTAAGTGTCAGAACCATACTGAAGATATCTTGATTTTGCAACTTCTTTGCGTTTATTTCGGCGTTTTTTATCGCGTCGTAAAGCTGTTTTGTAAGTCCCTCCTTATCGGAGTATCCGAGTTTCTTTTGAATGGCTACGATTTCGTTGAAACTTTTTTTATATAAGAGTATGTTTTTTGATATCTCATCGATCGTTTGCGTTTTAAGATCTAAACTTTCGAGATTTTCTTTAAACTCTTCTATATGCTTGTTTAGTAACTCGTATCTTTTTTGAAATGCCTCTTCATATTTTGTTTTTTTATACTCTAGAAACTCTTTGCTGTTTTTCATCAGATATTGCATATCCGATTCCAGTTTATGGATATATACTTTTGACTGTTCGAGATTTCTGCTCTTGTTTAATATGTAATTGACTATAAATATATTGGTCAAAATAGAAAAAACCGTTATTGCTACAGCCGTAAGAAGTTTATTTTTGATAGTCATAAAATTTTCCTTCATATCTATTATCGATACGATAAATTTATTTGGTATTTATATATGATGTATTATCGGTATTTAGTATATTTTTTTTATCTCGTTTGTCGATAAAGCGGTATGATAAAATTTTTTTAAAAATAGTAAAATAAAAAGTTCGAAAAATTTCAAAGACGACATTTTATAAAAAAGTTCCGTCTTTGAAATTCTATACTACGTTAAGGTATCGGTTATTTTTTTCGCCAATTGTTCGGGTAAAAGTCCTAAAGACTCTTCTACGATTTTTGTATTTCCGTGTGTGATGAAACTATCTTCATATTCGAATGTCGTAAGATCTATATCATGAAAATTGTTGGTTGATAAAAATTCGCATAATGCACTTGCGACTCCACCTTGTTTGGCACTATCGCTAAATACGAACCATTTTGAATATTTTATCGCAAGTTTGGCAAGCTTTTCTTCATCAAGAGGTTTTACAAAAACCAGATCCAAAAGCGCAGCATCCTCATTTAGTAGTTTCATCGTTTCATATGCTCTGCCGACTCCGGCTCCATAGCCTATTAGAAGTATCTCCGAATCACCCTCATAAAGGAGATCGGCTTTTGCGTAACCGACGGTTTTGCTTTTGTATGGAAGAGGTATAAAAGAGCCTCTAGGATATCTAAATGCACAAGGTGTTTTCATCCTATGTGCAAATTTTACACACTCGTGCATACTTTTTTCATCTCTAGGTGCAAAAAGAGTTAAGTTCGGTATCGCTCTTAAATAAGATATATCAAAAGCCCCTTGATGGGTTTCTCCGTCTTCTCCGACGATTCCCGCTCTATCGATGGCAAATACGACCGGAAGCGACATAATGCAAGCATCATGAATAACTTGATCATAAGCTCTTTGTAAGAATGTGGAGTAAATAGCCACAAAAGGTTTAAATCCCTCTTTTGCCATAGCGCACATCGAAGTTACGGCATGCTGTTCCGCGATGC
Source organism: uncultured Sulfurospirillum sp. (assembly GCA_964573205.1). Lineage (GTDB taxonomy): Bacteria > Campylobacterota > Campylobacteria > Campylobacterales > QNZT01 > QNZT01. The sequence continues at coordinate 8,443 of CAZNIT010000066.1, forward strand.
CGACATCCCAAAACCTTTCTGGAAATTTTAGCATCAAATCTTTTATACCCGTACCGCTTGGCATCGCCGCCGTCACTCCGACAACCTTTTCATCCTTTTTCGCTATATTCATCAAAGCTTCGCTGAATATTTTCGTAGCGTTTTTATCTCCGTTCTTTTCCAGCGGCTCTCCCGTATCTATATCGAATCTACTCACGCCATGCCAGTGTTCATAGTAGCCTTCGGCGATTTCGTAACCTTTTCCCTTAGTGGTTTGTGCATGGATTATTACCGGTTTTTGCATCTCTTTTGCGATCGAATAAGCTTCTATGAGAGCTTCCAAATCATGACCGTCAACCGGACCGATATACTCCAATCCTAATTCTTCAAATAAGATTCCCGGTGTGATGAGCTTCATACTCTCGTCAAAGCGTTTGGCTATATAGCTTGCTCCCTCAGGCAGGTGTTCTAGTATCTGTTTTGTTTGACTTTTTAGTTTTTGATAAAATTTACCTGCCATCACTTGAGAGAGATAGTTACTGATGGCACCTATCGGTTTTGCTATGCTCATCTCATTGTCGTTTAGTATGATGATAGTCGGGAGTTTTTTATCTCCTAGTTCATTCATCGCTTCATAAACCATACCGGCACTCATAGAACCGTCGCCTATAAACGCTATGGGCAGTCGATCTTCATTTTTTAATTTTATCGCTTTTGCCGCGCCTACGGCTAAAGAGATGGATGTCGAGCTATGTCCGGCTATGAAGTAGTCATACGGTGATTCATCCGGTTTTGTATAGCCGCTTATACCGCCGAATGTTCTTAGAGTTTCAAATTTATCCCACCTGTCGGTAAGAAGTTTATGGGCATATGCTTGATGTGATACGTCGAAGATAAAGGGGTCTTTTTTCGCATCGAAAACATAATGCATAGCTACAATCAACTCGACTACACCTAGTGTACTGCTTAAATGACCTCCGTTTTTACTAACTGTCTGTAAGATTTTTTCCCGTATTTTTTGACATAACTCTTCTAATTCATCTATATTGTAATCTTTTATATCCATTTAACTCTCTTTTTGTAGTAGCTGTAGTGCCTGCTTGAAGCGTGTTGAAATATCGCCGCTGATATTTCCGTTTTCGCTAAGAATCACTACACCGCCTTTTTGAATAGCTTCATCTGCTTCAATTTTAATCATACTAGCTTTAATCTGGCTTGATATAAACTCTTTGTCGTACGGATTTACTTTTAATGTGATATTACTACTCTCTTTGACAATTTTTATTAACTCTTTTGCAATTTGCGTCGCTATTTTTGCAGAGTCTTTCTCGACCTCTTTCGCGATCACTTTTTTAGCTAGTATGAAAGTGGTTTCAAGTAATTCGTTTTCAAGATTTTCAAGAGAGTGTTCGAATTTCATTTTTTGTTCGTCAATAAGTTCTATCGATTTTATCAGTTGAGTTTTCAGTTGTTCTATTTCACCTTCCATTTCGTTTGAAAGAGCTTGTATCGCATCGTTTTTACCCTTTTCATATGACTCCTCCTTCGCTCTAGCTAGCTCTTGTTTAAACTCTTGCTCTTTTTTTTCAAGTTCCATTTGAACTCTTATCACATCCGAAGTGAGTTGTTCTATTTTTTCTAAAAACTCTTTTTTTTCATCCGGGGTTAGCTCTTTTTGTGAAGAGGGTTCTTTATGTACTGTTTTATCGTCAATTGTAGAGTCATCAAAAGGGTTGGAGTTTTCAAAAATTATATCATTATCCCCCACATCGAGTCTATTGAAAGAAAACTTTTTTATAGTGTGTTTTGAGTCTTCTTCCGTATTGATGATTTTTCCCATCTACTCGATCACTTCATCCGCTTCGCCGATTTGAACGAGACCTTTTTCCGCTAGTTTTTGTACCTCTTCGACGATTTTTCTTTGAGCCTCCTCGACATCTTTCACTTTTGTTGGACCCATAAACTGCATCTCTTCGACAAAAGCTTCGGCGGCTCTTGTTGACATATTTTCGAGAAATTTCTGTTTCAATTCATCTGCGGCACCTTTTAGTGCCACCATCAACTGATTTTTATCAAGTGCTTTAAGAAGTTCTCTAATAGCGTTTTTATCAAGTTTTTCGATATCTTCGAACGTAAACATAAGATCTTTTATCGTATTAGCTAGTTCCGAATCCATTTTTTCTATCAATTCGATAGTAGATTTCGTAGCTTTTTGTCCTAACTTGTTTAAAAGCTCGGCAACCGCTCTAGGTCCTCCCACTTCCACTTTGTAAGAAGTCAGCGATTCCAGTTTGCTCTCTAGAACAGCCGAAACTCTTTTGATAATAGCCGGAGATATATCTCCAAGATTTGCCATCCTTATGGTGACATCCGCACGAAGATTATCTTCAAAATACGATAAAGTTTCGGCAGCGGAAACCGGACTCATATGAGCTAAAATCAAAGCGATTGTTTGAGGATGTTCGGAGATTATGAAGTCAGCTAGTTGATCCGGTTTTACCTTTGTTAGAAAATTAAAGCTTTTTGCTTCACCAAGCTCTTTTGATAGTCTATTTAAGATTTTTTGTGCGGTTTCAGGACCGAAAGTTTTAAATAGTATCTCTTTGGCATATTCCAAACCGCCGCTTACGATGTATTGGTTTGACTGTAAAAGAGCTAAGAACTCTTCGAGAACCGCCGTTGCGATAGGTTTATCGACATTTTTGAGAGTCGCTATATTGGCGGAGAGAGAGGTGATCATATCTATGTCGAGATTTGCAAAAATTCTTGCGGTCGTATCTTCGCCCAGTTGTGTTAGGAAGATAGCGATTTTCTGTTGCATCGTAAGTTCGTCGAATATCTCTTTTTGTTCTTTTGTCAACGGTGTTTTCATCAGCGATCCTTACAGTTGCTCTTTCTCTTCTTCTATGATAGATTGTATCAGTTTAGCCGCTTCTTCCGGACTTTTTTCTATTTCGGATCGAATTTTTTCAAGCAGCACTTCATGTTTTATCTCCTCTTTGTCCAATCCTTTACCAAGACCAAGTTCCTCTTCAGCTCTTTTTTTCGCTTCGTTATACTCTTTTAATATCTCATCCTCCTCCTCTTCTTCTCCTAGTTCCGATTCGACATCGGCGTAGATATCTTCCTCTTTGTATTCTTGAAGCATCTTTTCACTAAACGGGGACACGACTTTTTTATAAAAGATATAAAGAAGTACAAAGGCCAAAATATATTTCAAAAGCGGTAAAAAAGGGTTTATATACGAGTTTACGAAAACTCCCAGTTGTGCTGCGAATCCCTTCGGTTTGGAAGCCGTAATCGGATTGAACTCAAAATTACTAACCGATATGGAGTCGCCTCTTTTTCGATCATATCCTATACTATTTTTGACGATATTTTCTATCGCCTCTATCTCCGTAGGATCAAGAGGCACATAGACTGTCGTCTCCTCTTTCGTCTTTTCATCTATTTTGTTCTCATATTTTCCATCGACTACGACTGCGGCGGTAATTCGCTTGATCTTTGCGAATTCGCCTTTGATATTCGTAACTTTTTTGGAGATTTCATAGTTTGTCGTCGTAGAGCTTTTTTCATATTTTTCGCCGCCGTTTTTATTTTTCGTAGTACCTTCAACAGGTCCTATGTTGCTTATGGCTCCGGGTACTCCGCCCAATTGCTCGGATGACGCT
>CAZNIT010000067.1:0-18538 GCA_964573205.1 uncultured Sulfurospirillum sp.
TCATATGCGCAAAGAGGCGATGATTTTATAAAATTTGTAAAAAATTTAAGTTGACTTTTAATAATTTTTTGTATAATTTCAACTCTTTTGAAAAAGTTGGCTTGATAGCTCAGTCGGTAGAGCAGGTGACTGAAAATCACCGTGTCGGCGGTTCGATTCCGTCTCAAGCCACCACCCCTTCAAATATCCTCGTCTTTTTTGATATAATTTCGCTTGTTTACTATAAACCGGTCAAAGGTTACAGATGTTGGATTTGAATAAACTTGATCCTTTTGACAATCTGAGCGAATCGTTGATCGATGAGATCAATAAGAGCGGAACGATTCTTACCTATTATAAAAATATGCCGGCTATGAGTTCGGATGATACGATGAAATATTTTTATATAGTTTTGAAAGGGAGAATCAAAGTTTATCAATACAATCCTTCGAAAAATAGAGAACAGATACTATATATGTTGGCCGATGCGGATATGTTCGATGTTTTAACGGTACTTGACGGAAAGTATCATGAAGTAATGACAACGGCACTCGACCGGAGTGAAGTTTTGCGGCTTCCTATCGAAAACGTACGCAAATGGCTGAATACGAATCCTACTTTCAACAGAGCTTTTTTCCCATATATGGCTAGACAGATGAGGCAGATCGAAGAGTTGGCCACCGATTTATCGCTTTACGATACCTCTACGAGACTTATGAAGCTGCTTTTGAAAAATATTGATTTGAAAAAGCCCGTCGAACATCTCGGACTTTTACACAAACTCCCGCACGAAGAGATCGCCTCTATGATAGGAACGGTCAGACATGTGGTTAACCGCCATCTCCAACAACTTAAAAAAGAGGGTATTTTAAATATAGAAAGAAAAAAACTTGCGGTTAACAATGTGGAAAAGTTACTTGAAAAAGTGGAAAAAGAGTATTGATTTTAACTCTGTTTCTTTAATTAATTTAAATAAAATCTAATTTATGCAACCTAAGTAGCGGAAAAATTGAGTGAAATAGACTAAAATTCTTTCATACAAAAAATTTAATTTAAAGGATGAAAGATGAAAAAAGTTATTTTATCGATGACGGTCGCCGCACTACTTTGCGGTACGCCATTAATGGCGAAAAGTTCGGCCGAAGTTTCGCAGAATGCGCTCTCTAACGCGAAAGTTCAGGCAAAGGATAAGCAAGTTCATGTAGTGAAAGAGGCGGTTAACGCGTTGGTGCTTACGCAAAAGGTTTTGGTTGACCTTGACAAAAACGATACCAAATCCGCTATAAAGGATCTTGAAGACGCGATTGGAAAGCTTGAAGTCATTTTGGCGGCAGAGAAAGCGCCCAAGCTTTTACCGGTAAGTACTTCCGTTACGGCGGTTGAATATATCGGAGATGCGAAAGAGATCAAAAAAAATCTGGATCTCGTAGAGAGTCTGCTTGATGAGGGGAAAGTGCAAAAAGCGAGAAAATTGCTATATACGCTTCAAAGTGAAATCGATATAATCAGCGTAAATCTACCGGTTAGTTCTTATCCCGATGCTTTGAAGTTGGCGGCTAAATATCTGCATGACGACAAGGTGGAGCAGGCAAAAACCGTACTTGTAACGGCACTGAACACGATGGTGGAGGATATCGTAGTTATACCGATTCCCGTTTTAAAAGCCGACGCTTTAATTGTCGCAGCCAGTAAAATAGCCAAAACCGAAAAGGAGCAGGCGTTAAAACATTTGGCGCAAGCGCAAGTCGAACTTGAAAAGGCGAAATTGCTCGGATATACCAGTAAAAGCGATGTTACTTATAAATCCTTGAAAAATGCGATTCAAAAGGCGGAAAAAGAGATAAAAGGTAAAAATAAAGCTGAAAAACTTTTTGAAGAGTTGATAAATAAAATTAAATCTTTTAAAGAGAAAATGTAAGGAATAATTGATGGCGATAGTAGGTGCACATAAAATCGAAGCGCTTTATAAGAAAGCGGCGGGGCTTAAGATTCCGAAAAATAGGATAAAAGAGCTAAGCGACTTAATCGATAATAAACTTCACGACATACTGCTTGTGGGTGAAGCGAATGCGAAATATAACGCAAGAGATGTCATTTGGTACAGTGATCTGCCTCTTACCAAAGCTTTTAGAGAATCGATGCGAAAATTTGAGGTTTTGGAAGAGGAGTTGAATCTCCAGGAAGTGTTGGATCATATGAAAACGCTTCCTCCTATGTTTTCGCTGGAGATCGAGTTGGAGAAAAAGCTGACCGATATAGTCGGGACTTTGGTTTATATAATGGCAAATATAACTAAAGAATTTTCTAAAGAGGATAATGTGGTCTCTTTCGATGATCAAGAAAGAGCGAAAGCCATTTTAGATTTGATGATATAATTTGACGGATATTGCGGTATAAACTCATTCCCATCTGTATGTAGCATGAAATTGAAGGGAAAAATCATGAAAACGTATTTTTTCACACTTTTTGGGTTTGTTTATCATAAAGGGTTCAAGTGCTAACAAAGCGATAGCGGTCATAAAAAGCGTGAAGAGTGTTTTCATGATCTTTTCCCTATAAAAATAAATATTTTCAAGTAAGATATTTTATCGAACTTTATCTTAAGAGAAAATTTATTATTTAGAAATAATTGTCTATTTAAATAGTTTCATTTACTTTTTCTATAAAAGAATAATTTGCTATACTCTATACATCAAAACGCACGGACGGTTTATGGCAAGAGTAAGCAGAGACGAGAAACGAAAAACAATCATGTATCGGGCTCTTAAGCTCTTTTCAAAAGAGGGGTTTTATACTACGACTATTCCCGATATCGCAAAAGAGCTTGGCATGAGTGTGGGAAATTTCTACAACTACTTCAAATCAAAAGATATTCTTGCAAAAGAGATCATCAAATACATCTCCGCCTACCTCGGTGAAAAGTTAAAAGAGATCAATGAAATGCCTATATCTTCGAAAGAGAAGATCGATAAAATCGTAAAGATCTATTTTGAGACGGCGGTAAACGAGCCGGAAATGATCGAGTATTTTCTCCGTATTTATCTAGCGAATAGAGAAGTCTTCAAAGAGGGATGCGAAGGGATGATCTGTGTTAGTGATTTTGTGACGGAGATCATGATATTTTTCGAAGAGGGTGTTAGAAAAGGAGAGCTTAGAGATCAGGATTTCTTTTCGGCTTTCGGACTTTTTATGGGGTATCTTGGCGGAATGGTATTTTTGTATGGCGAGGAGGTCTTGCCTCAAGGATTGGAGAGTTATACCGAGGATATTTCTCTCAATATATACAAAGCTCTTAAAAGTGATGAAAACTAAAATTTTATGGTTTCAGGCGGTATCTTGTAACGGTAATGTTCATTCATTCTTGAATTATCCTTATATCGAAAGATTTTTAGAGGATTTTACTTTTGTTTATCATCCCGTTATCGAAGGTGAATTTACGCTCGAGGATATAGTGAAGAGTTATCGAAAAATCGATATTTTGTTGATAGACGGAACGATTTCAAGACATTTCAAAAGAGCGGATAAAAGCGTAACCGATACTATTTCAATGTATGCTTTAAATGCGAAATATATAGTAACTGTAGGAACTTGTGCGACATTTGGAGGAATTTTTAAAGAGAACGATTCGTTGCAAGGAAGCGGATTCCTCTTTCTCGAGGAAAAGAGTGTGGAAAAGTTTTCAAAGTTTCGAAAAAAGGTCGTATCTCTTTCTGGATGTCCCGTTCACCCGGATGTATTGGTAAATACGCTTTATATGCTAAAAGAGAACATTTCGCTGATGTTGGATAAGTATAAAAGACCTAAAGAGTTTTTTGCATATACGGTACATAACGGTTGTACCAGAAATGAATATTTCGAATATAAAATAGATAACCATCGATTTGGAGAGAAAGAGGGGTGTATGTTTTACGATCATGGTTGTCGTGCGCCGTTTACTCACGGAAGCTGTAACAAAATTCTCTGGAACGAGGTAAATTCTAAAACTAGAGCCGGACAACCATGCTTTGGTTGTACGCAGCCCGATTTCCCCGGTAGAGATCTTTTTGTGACCAAAAAAAATATGGGTATTCCTCAATATATGCCGTTTGATGTTCAAAAGAGAGCTTATCTCACACTATCGGGGGTCGCTAAAGCTTTTAAAATCGAGCGTCTTGAGAAAAGACTTTTTGATGACTAAAAAGATAAAAATCCAAAAACTTATCGAAAAGATAGAGGGCGAAGCGAAATTGAAATTTCAGTTTGATCGTGACAAGATAGATTTCGTAGATATTATATTTCCATTTAGCAGGGAAATGCGCACGATACTAAAACATCGTCCGGCATTTGATGCTTTGGCGATAAATCCGAGAGTTTGCGGTATCTGCGGTCATGCGCATCTAATAGCTACCGTAAAAGCGCTCGAGAGTTGCTACGAAAATATCCAAATATCGCAAAAAGCGCATATTTTAAGAGATTTGACGCTTAGTTTCGAACTTATACAAAACCATTTCAAATGGTTTTATCTCACTCTTCTTCCTCTTTTGAAAGAGAAACAAGATGTTGCAAAAGCTGCTGCGATCTCCTCAATGATGGCAAAAGCCATAGCGATTTTGGCCGGACAATATCCTCACAATTCTTATGCCGTTGTAGGAGGCGTAGTATGCGATCCTACATATATAGAGATCAGGCAGATAAAAAGTATTTTAAAAGAGGCTATAAATTTTTTTGAAACCGCTATGATAATTAACGGTGATACTTACGAACTAACGACGTGTGAAAAAAGTGATTTGTTGTTTACGAAAAAGGGTGATTTGCCGACGGTTTTGAATAAAATTGAGAAAAACGGATGGCTTGCTCTCGGAAAAAGTTACGATAGATTTATAGTTTTCGGTGAAAACGGTTATTTTAAGCGCGGAAAATCGATCAAGACCAGAATACAACCTCATATTTTAGAAAAATTTGTAGAGGAGATACCAAATATCAAATCAAGCGCCAAAAACGTAACGTATAAAAATAAATTTTACGAAACCGGTGCGTTAAGTCGAGCTATGCTTTTGAAGACGCCTCTTATAAAAGATTCTCACAGAAGATACGGTGACAGCCTTTTTAGTCGAATACTAGCTAGAGTATGCGAAAGTGTAAAGCTCCTGCATCACTGCTTAACGCTTTTAGATGAAATAGATCTGAGCGAACCCTCATATATTGAACCGGAACAAAAGATTCAAACGATAAGTGCCGAAGGTGTTTCGGCGGTCGAAGCGGCACGAGGCTCTTTGATACATAAAGTGATACTGAAGGATGGATTGATACGAGAGTATCAAATAATAACCCCTACACAGTGGAACCTCTCAAACGGTACGAAAGAGTATCCCGGTATCGCTCAAAAAGCTATGATAGGTTTAAAGGATATCGCTTTAGCGGAATTCGTATTTAAATCTTTTGATGTTTGCTCGGTCTGTACTACTCAGTAAAATAGGACAACATCTGTCTTAATTATAATATTTTTTTATAATAACTTCGATTCTTAACCGGCTCGTAAGATAAAATGTTCTAAAATTATGAATGACTATTCATTTATAAAATAGGAGGCTTTTATGAACGACGGGCGGATCGAATCGGTAAAGAGACTTTTTACTTCGCAAAGTGCGAAAATCGAGACAAATAGAGGGGAGGGTTACTATCGGGAACTTTTTCAAAGATGTACGGAGCGTCTTGATACTTTAAAAAAGCTGCCGGCCGTTAGTAATAGGATAGATCTTAAAAATGCTATCTTTGATGAGGGTGTAAGCAGAAGAGATTTCTTAAAATGGGCATCCGCGACCACGGCTATGCTTATGTTGCCCGCCTCTTTCACTCCGCTTGTCGCCGAAGCCGCCGAACTTATGAATAGAGTTCCAGTCGTTTGGATAGAGCTTCAAGATTGTGCCGGCAACTCAGAAGCGCTTCTTAGAAGTGACGGACCTAAAATCGATGAGATCATTTTGGATATCATCTCTTTGGAGTTTCATGAGACTCTTATGGCTCCGTCGGGTCATCAGGCTGAAAAGCAGCTTGAAGATGCGATAGAGCACTTTAAAGGAAAATATATACTTTTTGTCGAAGGCTCCGTCCCTCGGGGGATAGACGGGTATTTTGGAACCATCGGAGCGAAAGCCGAAACTTTCGAGGAACATCTTCTTCGACTTTCAAAAGATGCCGCAGCCGTTATAGCCGTGGGAAGCTGTGCTACTTTCGGAGGTGTTCCCGCAGCCGCTCCGAATCCAACCGATGCGGTGGGTGTTATGGATATGGTTAAAGGAAAACCTATCGTAAACATCCCTGCTTGTCCGGCAAATCCTTCAAATATGGTAGGCGTAATTTTGCATTTTGTTTTAACCGGTCAACTTCCCGAACTTGACTCTCTTCTTAGACCGAAATTTGCGTTTGGGTACAGAATTCATGACAACTGTGAAAGAAGAGCGCATTTTGATGCGGGAGAATTTGTCGAAGAGTGGGGCGACGAGGGAGCGAAAAACAACTTTTGCCTCTATAAAGTGGGCTGTAAAGGTCCGATGACTTTCAACAACTGTTCCATCATCCGTTACAACGAAGGCGTAAACTGGCCGGTCGGTGTAGGGCGAGGATGTATAGGTTGTAGTGAGCCGGACTTTTGGGATAAATACGCCTATGAGCGTCCGATGGCCAACGCCAACATAAAAGCGCCTACCGGAGGAGTCGAAAAAACCGTTGACGAGTTTGGTTTGGGACTTTTAACGGCCGCCGGTATCGGGATCGGTATTCATGCCGCGGTTAGCGTATTTGCCGGTAAGAAAAGCGATGTAAACGAAGAGGAGAAGCAAGATGTCTGAAAACAATATAACCGATGAAGTGCAAAAGGCTGTTGAGACGACTGAACAAAACGAGACTGCGGTAACAGGCTCGATTAAGCAAGAGGAAGATCAAAATCAAATACAGGAGAGTGAAAAACAAGAGATGTCAAAGAGCGGTAAAAAGCATATTATCGTCGATCCTATTACAAGAATAGAAGGGCATCTGAGAATTGAAGCGATTATCGATGAAAACAACAAGATCGTTGACGCTTACTCCTCTTCGACGATGTTTCGAGGAATAGAGACCATCTTAAAAGGAAGAGATCCAAGAGACTGCGGCTTGATGGCGATGAGAATCTGCGGAGTTTGTACGGGTACACACTATCAAAGGAGTATAGAAGCGGTTGAAGACGCTTTTAACATAACCATTCCGAAAAATGCCAGAATTGTTAGAAACCTAATACAAGGCGCTTTGTATGTTCATGACCATCTGGTTCACTTTTATCATCTTCATGCGCTTGATTTTGTGGATATCCTCTCCGCCACCAAAGCCGATCCCAAAAAGACGGCGGAGGAAGCGGTCAAATGGGCAGAAATAGCGGGACATAAACCATATATTTCAGCTGCGGCCGATTTCAAAGCGGTTCAAGATCGTGTTATAAAGTTTGCGAAAGAGGGAAGACTCGGGATTTTCGGAAACGGTTATTGGGGTAACAAACACTATAAATTAACTCCGGAACAAAACCTCATAGGTGTTACACACTACTTGAAAGCCCTCGATATTCAAAGAGATCTGGCGAAAATGCAAGCGATTTTCGGCGGTAAAAATCCTCACCCGCAATCGATCGTAGTCGGTGGAGTAACCTGTGTTCAGGATATTCAAAATCCTTCCAGAATATCACTTTTTAAACAGCTTTTAAAAGAAGGAAACGAGTTTATAAAAGGAGCGTATCTTCCCGATGTGTATATGGCCGGAACTATGTATGCCGATGAAGCGACCGATAAAGATGCGACATACAAGGGTGTCGGAGGAACGGGCGGAGGGCTTCTTAGCTACATGAGTTATGGAGATTTCAAACTTGATGATACGGGATTTTACAAAGCTTCGCAACTTTTTCCTTCGGGATTGGTGCTAGATGGGGATATAACGAAAGCTTACGATCTTGATCCTTCAAAGATCACAGAAGATGTAACTCACTCATGGTATGAGGGGGAAAAGCCTCTTCATCCCTATGAGGGTGAGACCGTTGTGAAATATACCGGTTTGCAGAAGAAGGATGACGGATATGCGTATCTTAAAACGGATGAGAAGTATTCGTGGATAAAATCTCCTCGATATGACGGCAAGGCTGTCGAGGTCGGTCCTCTTGCTCGAATGGTAGTGGGTTATGTAAAAGGTGATGAGCGTATAAAAAAATATGTGGACAACTTTTTAAAGCGAGCGAATCTGCCCGTAACGGTACTATTCTCGACTGTCGGTAGAACGGCGGCGCGTGCGATAGAGACGGAGCTTATGGGTGATGTCATGATGGAGTGGGTTGATGAACTTGCCGTAAATGTCGCAAATGGAGATCTTAGTACCTGGACGGATTTTGATTTTGATGAGGTGAGCGTAAGCACCAAAGGAAAGGGACTTGCAGAAGCTCCAAGAGGCGCTTTGGGACACTGGGTAAAGATAAAAGAGGGTAAAGTGGAAAATTATCAAGCCGTCGTACCATCGACTTGGAATGCGGGTCCAAGAGACGGGAAAGGAAATCTAGGAGCTTATGAAGCGGCGCTCATCGGTACTAAAGTGGCAAATCCGCAGGAGCCGTTGGAGATCGTTCGAACGATACATAGTTTTGATCCGTGTATCGCCTGTGCGGTGCATGTGATCGATACGAAGGGAAAAGAGTTGGCGGTTTATAAAGTCGATCCAAACTGCACCTTTTAGAGGAGTGCAAAATGAAAACAGGATATAAAAAAGTTAAACGAATGACCGCTTCAATGCGGATAATCCACTGGGTAAACGCGATCTCTATGGTGGTGGCGATCATAACGGGATTTTATATAGCCGAGCCTTACTATCAGACTCTTATCGCAGAGTCCGCCGTAGATAAGTATGTCATGGCATGGAATAGATGGGGACATTTTATCGTAGCGATCATCTTCGATGTGACTTCGATCATCGTGGCGTATCTCTTTTTCTTTTCGCGTTTTGAAAAGCCGATTTTAAAACTCTTGCCCACGCCTAAAAATATCGTAGTATTTTTTGAAGTTTTGTTGAATCTGTTAACTTTTAATAGAAGAAAAAATTTTGACTCTTCTCAAGCCGATAGTTTCAATACCGTCTATTTTACGATATTTCATCTGCTCTTGGCGGGGATGCTTTTTACGGGGCTTCAGCTTTATGTGCATGGCTTGGAATCGGGATTGAGTAGTATCGGTAAATGGTGGCCGGCAATTTTGCACTGGGCTACGGACTGGACGATTGCCGCTAGCAGTGCATTGATAGGCTCTTCCTCGATGCCTTCAATCATGGATGTCAGAATCGTACACCACTTGACTATGTGGCTGATCATCGTATGGGTGGTGTTTCATATCTATTATCAAGTATGGAGAACCGTCTTCTGGCAAGAAGGTGATATCGCCATAGCGTTTGGCGGAAGTAAATTTGCAAAAGAGAGTGATAAAAAATAGCGTAGTTATCCGAGATTTTTCTCGGATAATTCATTTTAAATATTAACGGGTGGTGCTGAAGGCTTCATCCTTTAGTATTTGAAGGAGTCGATTGGTGTATCTGGTTGAAATTTTAGAGACGACTCATCTGTAAATAAGCCTTTGGACAGAGAGAATTTTATAGTTAGCTATGTTACATTAAGGAAGCCTTGTGGATAAGACGGCACTCATAGGTATAGGAAATATCATGTTTTGTGATGACGGAGCGGGTGTTTATGCCGCCGATTATATCAAGCGAAATTTCACAACTCCTCCAAATCTCGATATCGTTGATGGCGGGACGCTTGGTTTTGGCATGATGACGTACTTTCAAGAGTATGAAAAAGTCTTTATCCTCAGCACCACCGCTAAAGGGAAAAGCGGAGACGTATTTTGTTTTGGAAAAGACGATGTCATAGAACAAGGTAAAATAAGACAAAGTGCAAATGAAGCGGAGGTTGTACAGATGCTTGAAATCTGTTCGATTCTAGATAGAGATATGGCAGATGTAAATATAGTTGCCATAAGACCTGATGATATTCTTTCCGTTGAAAATAGTTTAAGCGCTATTGTGAAAAATTCGTTTTTCACGTATATTGATGAGATGATAGGGCTTCTAAAAAAAAACGATTTGAATCTACAACCTAAAAAAGTACCGGTTTCCTTAGATATGATCATAGATTCTTTTGCAAATCCGGTTCAGCTTCGTTAATTGTTTCAAGGTATAAAGTGTATTTTATTTTCGAGATCGTTTTTGAAAACGACAAAAGCTATATTTACGATCTGATCGTCGCAAGCGCCAAAATGTCGGATGTTGTCGTTGAAGTGGTACAATCTAAAGAGAAGATCGTCATCGTTGCCGATAGAGAAGATGAGAAACTGGAAGACTTTTTGAAGCTTTTGGAAAACACGCTTCCGGCTTCGATTTATCTCAAAAATTCTCGCCACTACTTAAGCGAGGAAAAGCCGAAAATCGCCCCAATGGCTCTCAATAGATTGCCGGTCGATCTCTCTCTTTGTCCGACATGTCAAAAGGAGATGTTCGATGTAAGTAGTAGAAGATATTACTATCCCTTTACCTTCTGCAACGCTTGCGGAAGCAAGCACGCCTTTTTGGAGCACTATCCGTTTCATCGACAAAACAGCGCGATGAAGTTTTTGACTCCGTGTAACGCATGCCGGGAGGAGATGCGAAAAAACCCTTTTAGAGTCGATCTTCCGCTTATCTCATGCTGTGAGTGCGGGGTGGCGATCCGCATGGTCGACAAAAAGAGCGAACGATACGCCAACGACAAAGGCACCTACCGTACCCTCTTTGAGGTAGCGGCCAGAGCGATCGTCAAGGGTAAAACGGTGGTGATGAAGACTCTGCATGGCTATCGGAAGTTTTACAAACCGGGCTCTAAACACTCTCTCAAAGAGGCCATCTTGATGATGTGTGACGCCAACGCGCTCAATAAACATCTGATGATGGTTCCCCAAGAGTTCAACGCTCTGCTTTCGATCGAAAGACCGCTGATTCGAATCGCCACCAAAAGCGACGAAGCCAAAACACTCTTTGGAAGCAGTATCTGGACAAAATATCCCGATGAGGGCATGAGCATGCTTTTGGCCAAAGAGATCGTAAGTGCGGGCTTGGAATATATCGTCTATGAAGAGTGTGACGAAGAGACGGAGGGGGATTTTTCGGTCGATTTCGATTTGCCGATCTCCTCTCAAAAAGATTTCAAACTCTTTATCAACCAAGATACCAAACTTTTGGTAGAGGGTGAGAGGTCGATTTTTCCGCAAACGCCCCAAGATATGAAAGCGGGACGGGTGAGTGTCGCAAACGATCTGGTCTGCACGGATAGCGAAGAGGGCAAGATCATCGACAAAATCGAACACTTCGCCAAAATCCCCGCCAAAGAGGTATTCGTAGCCGAGGGGGAAGAGGTGGCGATCGAGGGAGTGCGCTATTTCGAGAGAGCCAAAGCCTCCATGCTAAGCGTACTCGCCGAACATAAGAAGCTGAATGAGAGTGCCATCGGAGTCCATTTCGATACGAGGCTTCATTTTCTCTACTACAACCAAAAAGAGGTGATCGACGTCGTACCGCCCCGCCCTTTTGACGCGGAAAATCTCTTTGAAGAGATTGGAAAGCTTAGAGAAGGATCCGATCGTTTGGTAAAAAATTTCCAAAAAAAATTTCCTGGAGTTTACGAGAGGCTGGATAGTTTAAGCGGTGAAGTCGATCTTTTTGAAGTGACGGCGATCTTGCTGGAGCTTGAAAACGAGAGTTTTGACGGCATATCGGAATCGGCGCTCAGCTTCCTCGGCAAAGGAGGTATGCAGATCGATACCAAACTCAAAGACAACCGCTTCAACGATTACGCTTTTTTGGCTTCAATCATGAGCTACAGACTGAGCAAAGCAGAGCAAAATATCCTCTGTTATAGCATCTATGAGAGTTTCGGCGACTACATCGCCGATATAGTTGTCCAACTGATGGATAAAACCAAAACCGATATCCTCACGCTCTCGGGTGAAACCTTCGCCAACCAATCGCTTTGGGGAAGGATACAAAGAAACCTCGCCGTCAAACGACCGATCCTGAATAAAAACTACCCCATAGGGAGAGAAAATAGCGTTTATGGAGCGCAGTTTTTGTAAAAGGTAAAATTTTATTTCATTTTAAAATATTCTTTGTCGATAGCTCGGTGATATGTTAAAATAGTTAAAAATACGGAATAAGATGATGAGCGATATAGTTATATATGAAGATGGAAAAGTTGAGTTAAAAGCTACTCTACAAGAGGATACAATCTGGCTAAATCAAAAGCAGATGGGTGAGTTGTTTGGGAAGAGTGTTAAAACGGTAAATGAACATATCTCTAATATTTATAAAGAAGATGAACTTAAAAAAGATTCAACTATCCGGAAATTCCGGATAGTTCAAAAAGAGGGAAAAAGAGAAGTTGAAAGAGAGATAGATTTTTACAATCTTGATGTTATCATTTCTGTTGGATATAGAGTTAAATCAAAACAAGGTACTCAGTTTCGTATCTGGGCAAATAAAGTCTTAAAAGAGTATCTCATAAAAGGCTATGCCCTAAACAAAGAGAAACTCCAAAATCAGAAAATAGATGAGTTAAATAAAACCATAGAGATTATCAGGCAAAATCTCCAAAATCAAGAACTTAGCCTAAAAGAGGCAAAAGGGTTTGTAGAGATAGTTTCAAACTATGCAAAAAGATATAATCATAAAACTTATTATAAACATGCTTACGGATGATGATGATTAAAACTTACCATATCCTCATAAAAGGTCGAGTCCAAGGTGTTGGTTTTCGTCCGTTTGTCTATCAACTAGCTCATAAACTATCTTTAGATGGAACTGTTAGCAATGGA
Organism: uncultured Sulfurospirillum sp.; assembly: GCA_964573205.1. Classification (GTDB taxonomy): domain Bacteria; phylum Campylobacterota; class Campylobacteria; order Campylobacterales; family QNZT01; genus QNZT01. The sequence goes on from CAZNIT010000067.1 coordinate 12,855, forward strand.
GTTAATGGTGTTGAGATTTTTATAAATGCAACTTCTAAAGAGTTGGAGCTGTTTTTAGAGAGGTTAAAGAGTGATGCCCCTTTGCTTAGTCAGATAGATGATATAGTTTATAAAGAGAGTGTTTTTAAAAAGTTTGATGATTTTTCTATCATCCAAAGTTTAGAGATGGGCAAAAAAACAACTCTTATACCACCAGATATATCCATCTGTAAAGCTTGTGAAAAAGAGCTTTTCGATCCTAAAAACAGAAGATATTTGCATCCATTTATAACCTGTACAGATTGTGGAGTTCGCTACTCTATCATCAAAACTCTACCTTATGATAGAGAAAACACCTCTATGAATAGTTTTAAAATGTGCAAAGCTTGTGAGAGTGAGTACAATGATCCAAATGATAGAAGGTACCATGCCCAGCCTATTGGGTGTCATGAGTGTGGAGCAAAGCTTTCGATGGAGATTGATAAAGCTGTAGAGTATTTGGAAGAGGGAAAGATTTTAGCAGTCAAAGGTGTTGGAGGTTATCATCTTGTTTGTGATGCTACAAATAAAAAAGCCATACAAAAATTGCGAGATAGGAAACATCGTCCATCAAAGCCATTTGCCGTTATGGTAAGGGATATATCAAAAGCAAAAGAGTTAGCTTATATAAATAGTATTGAAGAGAAGTTACTAACTTCAAAAAACAGACCCATAGTACTTTTAAAATCAAAACAAAAACTCCCTTTTGAGGTATCTCCAAATATTTCAAAAATTGGACTTTTTTTACCATATACTCCTCTTCATCTACTTTTGCTTGAGAGTTTTAAAAAACCGTTGATAGCAACTTCAGCAAATGTAACAGATGAGCCGATATGTACAAATATGGACTCTTTGAAAAAACTAGAGGGAGTTTATGATTTTGTGATTGATCATGATAGAGAGATAGTAAATGGTTGTGATGATAGTGTAGCTATGGTTGTAGATAAAAAGACTATTATGATACGACGAGCTAGAGGTTATGCTCCAAGTTCTATAAAGCTTCCTTTTAAACTAGATAAAAACATCTTAGCCCTTGGAGCAAACCAAAAAAGCACTATCGCCATAGCTTTTGAAGATGAGGCTATACTCTCTCCTCATATAGGTGATCTTGATACGATAGAGTCAGTTGAGTATTTTCATAAAAATATAGAGAGTTTAAAAAGGGTTTATGATTTTACCCCAGATGTTGTAGCTCATGATAAACACCCAAACTACGAATCAACAAAATATGCAAAACAAAACTACAAATCCACAAAAGAGGTTCAACACCACTATGCTCACATCTTAGCTGTTATGGCTGAGAAAAAGTTAGATGGCAAAGTTTTAGGAGTCTCTTTTGATGGTACTGGATATGGAGATGATGGTACTTTGTGGGGTGGAGAGTTTTTGGTTTGTGATTATGATGGGTATAAGAGAGTGGCTCACTTTAGAGAGTTTAAACTTTTAGGAGGAGCTAAAGCTATAAAAGAGCCTAAGAGAGTGGCTCTTGGTCTTCTTTTTGATATTTACGGTAAAGAAGCACTAAATATGAAAAATCCCACAACAGAGGCTTTCTCACAAAATGAACTAAAAACCCAATTTACCATGTGGCAAAAGGGTTTAAATGCTCCTTTATCCTCATCATGTGGACGGATATTTGATGCTATCTCTTCACTAACTGGAGTTTGTCAAGTGATGAGTTTTGAGGGAGAGAGTGGGATGCTTTTAGAAGAGCTTTATGATGAGAACATCAAAGATAGTTATCCTGTAGCTCTTTATGATAAAGAGATAGACTTTTTATCTATGATAGAAGATATCCTTAGTGAAAAAAGTACAAAAGTAGCAGTTTCAAAGTTTTTTAATACTCTTGTTGAAATTATTATCATGATAAGTAGTGAGTATGATTTGCCACTGGTTTTAAGTGGTGGAGTTTTTCAAAACCGAGTGCTTTTGAAGCTTATATTTGAAAAAATCCCGGATGTGATAGTACCAAATGAGATACCGCCAAATGATGGAGGTATAGCTTTGGGGCAGGTGGCGGCAATAAAGAGCTAAATTACTTATAATAATTATAATGATACAATATACTAAAAGGAGTTATCATGAAAATTCTTATAGGTTTTATATTCGGTTTGGCTGTCGCGGCTACGGCAGGTTGGTTTTTGATGCCGAAATTGATGTTAAAAGAGTACAAGAGTCCTTATGATATAGAAAAAACGGTAAAAATCATAACCGACAATGCCAAAAAAAACGGTTGGGTTGTTGCGGGAGTGAGTAAACTTCACAACTCCATAAAAAAGCATGGCGGCTATGATCTAAAGCCCGTATATTTAGTGAATCTTTGCAATGCTGATCATGCATTTAATATTCTTAAAAAAGATCAAAATAAAATTATCTCTACGATGATGCCTTGCACCATAAGTGTATATGAAAAATCCGATTCAAAAACCTATATAGGCACTATGAACGCTTCTTTGATGGGGAAAATGTTCGGGGGAGATATAGCAAAGACTTTCGGTGTGGAAGTGGCTAATGATCAGCAAAAGTTTATAGATTTTGCCAAATAAAGAGAGAATATTTAACTATCCTCTCTTTATGCTTTTTGACATTTCAAGTTTCATAAGTAATACCGTTTACAACTATAAGCCGAATTGTGAAATTTATGAAATGCTTATTTTCTGCGAACTTTTTAACGGTTATATACGTTTTTTGCTCGTTTAGTTGTTTGTTTTCGGTATCGGTATGACATTTTCTCTTCTTTTTAACTCTTTTTCCGTAAAGAACGTACCAAACGGGATGAGTGAAGCGATGAAAAGTTTTATACCGTATTTTAAACTCCAGCCGTACTCTTTCATCGCAAGTGCAAGCAAGACGACATATCCGATGAAGAGTAAACCATGTATCATACCGACTATTTTAACCGCCAACGCTATACCCGCTATATATTTTAAAGGCATCGCAATGAAAAGTAAAACAAGATAAGATATTCCTTCGATGATTCCTATCATTCTAAATCTTTTTAACGTCATTGTATTCATACAATTTCTCTCCTATTTTATTTAGACACTATGTTAATCTTTTTTGATGAACAGAGATTTAACGGATATAGATTTTTGCCGTAAAAAAGCATTTAACATTAGCCTAACCAAATAAGGAGTAAAATGTGAACAATCATTCACTTTAAAGGTCTTTCAATGGAACTCTCTTTGGCGATAATCTTTTGGTACGGTGTTTTACATGCTTTCGGCCCTGATCATCTTACCGCAATAGCGGATTTTTCAATAGGTAAGGAGAAACAAAAAACACTTTTTATCACGATGCTTTTTGCCATCGGCCATGGGTTGAGTCTCTTTGTTTTTGCGAAGATTTTGGAAAATATTCCTGTTTCGTCGGATGTATTGGCGTATGGGGATGTGATTAGCGCGAGTGTGATTATCGCAATGGGTATTTATCTACTCTTTATGGTTTTTACCGATCGAATTCATCTCAAAACCCATATGCATGGGGGTAAAGAACATATACATATCTGGTTTGGAAATTCCCACGATCATAACAATGTAGATAACGCCTCTTCTTTTACGATGGGTCTGTTGATGGGGATCGGCGGTGTTAGAGGAATGCTAATTACCCTCGGCGCCGTGAATGGGGGGCAAGTTGATTTGACGTTGGTTGCCGCTTTTACGGCGGGTGTAATGCTTGTTTTTATCTCGTTCGGGTTTGTGATACTCTATATCAACGAGCGTTTGTTGGGTAATATAGAAAATGTAAAGAGAACTTTTGCCGCGGCCGGAACGATTTCCCTAATCGTGGGAATCGATATCTTGCTTGGATGATGGATTTTTATTTAAAAAAATCCTCTTGAAAATGAAAAGCCGATCGAAGCTTTATTGATATAGCGGTCGTAATCTATTAGGCTTTCTCCATAACCACTGAAAAGTTTTACATATAAAAAAGTATCTTTTGAGAGCGCAAGCGGGTACGAATATGAGAATCTTATCGCTCCCTTATTATTGTTTATATGAAAGTTGTTTCGTAAAAAAAGAGTAAAATGCCTTTTGCCGTTGATATAAGAAATAGCGACATCTCCATAACCCATATATGTTGTGATATCGGGGTTGTCGTCTCCGTTTGCATCGTTTGGAGATTTTTTCTTTTCTTCCGGAATTCTATACCATATACGGAGTTTGGTAAATATATTTTTGCTTTGCCAAATAGATGCGAAATAGAATCTATTCCATGATCTTGATTGTAAGCCGTCTTGACCGTTAGATTCATGAACGAATCCGAACCTTAATCCTTTGAGCCCGTACTCTTTGTCAAATGCTTTTGGAGTTGGAAACGTGATAAAGATCTCAGGTTCGTAATTTGTTTCACGAAAAGGGGATGAACTGGAGTAAACTTGCCACCAAACACGTTGTGTGTAAGCGAGCGATACGGTTTCGTTCAGCCCCAATAGATTAAAAAGCACCGGCTTTTTGAGACTTATTTGAAATTCTGTTTCATACTCTTTTTGATGTTTTCCTTTTATCCCGTCTTTATCCCAATAAAGATACTTTTTTGATGAATATGACAGCGGCAGAAGATAGTTTGCTTTATAGGCATAGAGACCGAAATCGGATGTAAAATATTTTTTTATAAAATTCATACTCTCTTTGTCAAGTTTATCGACTTTTTTAAGCAAAAATTTTTCTCTTTGCGCATCGGCCGAGAGTGCGGATTTAACCGAGTCGATGATCCTTGCTTCTAAAGTTGTCAATATAAAAATAAAAACGATAAATAAAATACGCATACCGAATAATACCGAATTAAGTTGAATCACTTGTGAATCAAGATAAAAAAACATAATAGTTATAAAATGAATTTAACACAAATAAGTGTAAAATGTGAATAGTCATTCATATATTTATATCACCGGTATAAATGTAATTTAAATAGGAGAGATTAAAAATGTGTAAAGATTGCGGTTGCTCAATTTCAGGGCATGAACATCATCACGATCATGATCATCACCATAGCCACGAACACCAAAAGGCACACGAACATCTGCACCACAACCCTCAGTTAAACGATACCAAAACGATTTCGGTCATTCAAAAGATCCTCGATAAAAACGACCATGAAGCCGATCACAACCGAGCACACTTAGATGAGCACAATGTACTTGGTATCAACCTCATGAGTAGTCCGGGAAGCGGAAAGACGACGCTTTTGGAGTATCTGGCGGATGTAGCGGATTTTAAGTTCGGCGTGGTCGAAGGAGATCTGGAGACAAACAAAGACGCCGACAGACTCAAAGCCAAAGGGATTCCGGCAGAGCAGATCCAAACGGGCAGCGCATGCCATTTGGATGCGTTTATGGTGCATAAAGGGCTTCACCATATGCCGCTAAATGAAATCGATGTACTCTTTGTCGAAAATGTCGGCAACTTAGTCTGTCCCGCCAGCTACGATGTCGGAACGCATCTAAACATCGTGCTCGTTTCGGTACCCGAAGGTGAAGACAAGATCGCCAAGTATCCGGTGATGTTTCGCCAAGCCGATCTGGTACTCATCACCAAAACCGACCTTTTGCCATACTTCAAATACGACATCGAAGCGGAAAAAGCCGAAGCGAGAAAGATCAAACCCAATGTCGATATCTTGGAAGTCAATATCAACGATATAGAGAGTATCAAAAGAGTCGCCAA
>CAZNIT010000068.1:0-5749 GCA_964573205.1 uncultured Sulfurospirillum sp.
GGCGGCGATGAGTTTTAGTTCCGTATCGGTTATTGGAAACTCTTTGAGGCTTAAAAATATGAAACTCTGATCAGTCGGTATTTTGAAGTACTCTTATTAAAACCTTAAGCTCTTTTTGATACGATCTTTTTAGGTCGTATCGAGGGAGAAGTTGTGAAAAAAAGATATCTTTTTATTATGATAGTGACGGTTTTGTTATGTGAAGCCGCATTTTCGGATACGAATTTGAAAAAGAGACCGCGAGTTGTGGGCGGCGAGAGTGTTTTAGAGAAAAATATATACCCCTGGATGGCGGCGCTCATCGACAAGAGGGCGATCTCTTCGTATAAAGGTCAATTTTGCGGTGCTTCTTTGATCGACAAAGAGTGGATCGTAACGGCGGCTCATTGTCTTTTTGATGAAAATAGACGAAAGATCGATCCCTCCATTATAAAGGTCGTTTTAAATACCTACAATATTACCGTCGATACAAATGAAACAATTGTCCGGGATGTGCAAAGCTATATCGTTCACCCCGACTATAACTCTTCGATAAATAGATTTGATATGGGTTCTGATATCGCCTTGATAAAACTAAACGAACCTGTCGATCTGCCTGTTTTGAAATTGGTCTCGGATGATAATTTATACGAGAAAAATGCGACCGTTTTAGGGTGGGGATACAAATATGTCGTAAACGGATACTACTATTTAAGCGCTCAGATTTTGCAAAAGGCTCTACTTCCCATCATAGCGTGGGATGAGTGTTTTGATACATATTACGAGTATGACTACATCATCGACGACGATATGCTTTGTGCGGGTATAAAATCCTCAAAAAATAGCGCCGTCGGCGATAGCGGAGGACCACTATTGGTGGAGGAAGACGGCGAATTGAAACTTGCCGGTATAACTAGTTGGGGATTTTATGATCTATACGGAGTTTACACTAGAGTGTCGGATTATAAAGAGTTTATCTATTCGTTTAAAGAACAAAAAAGAGACGCTTACTACTTCTTGGAAAAATTTTATGATAAATACGGCTTGTTTTTTGGCAAAAAAACGGGTAATGCTTATGAGTGTTACGAGGGGTGGATATGCCAAAACTTTAGCTTCGGCAAAATGATAGCCGTGCATAAAAAATCATATTTTATCATATGGTTCACCGGCAGATACTGGTATCCTTTCGGTAAGATGTAGGGTCTCACTGCCGCCGGGCAGCAAAGTAGCCGCCAAAAGCGCAGTAAAAAATAAAACTACATAAATCAACTATTTTAAAAGCATCCTTCGAAGATCGTCTTCTTGAAGTGTTTCGTCGTCATATTTTACGATAATCGTACCTTCTGTTTCGTTGATATAAAAGTCGCTGATTCCTTTTGTCGTTTTTAACATCGGAACTTTTTCTCTGTCGTATTTGTCCATCGGCAAAAAGAGGTTTTTTCTTAGTCCGGGATTTCTCATGCCCCATATCCAGTAGAGCCAAAAAAGAGAGACAAATAGTACGAAAATGGCAACACCTTCTTCGTTGAAGTGTTGATACAGCCATCCTCCTATAGCTCCTCCCAAAAATATACCGACATAAGCGAAAGTATTCGCAACGCCGAGCGCCGCGCCTTTTTGGTGAACTTTGGCGAATTTTGAGACGAAAGATTGAAGTAAAGGTTCGAACATATTGAAACCTATAAAAAACATACTCACGCCGACGGCGAACAACATATACGAACTACTAAAACCCATCAATAGAAAAGAGATCATGATAAAACCGATCGAGATCAAAAATATCTCTTTTCCTTTGCTATATTTCTCCCCGAAAACCGCAGCCGGTCCCATAGCCAAAATTCCAAGAATCACGGCTGGCAAATAGACCTTCCAATAATCCATCGTAACCATATCGAACTTATGTTTCATCAAAATCGGTATGACAAAAAAGGCGATCGCCATAGTCGAGCTGTGAAACAAAAAAGTGACATACATTCGAACAAGATCTTTATCTTTAAATACATGTTTTATCTTCGCTTCCTCTTCGCTGTAATGATGTTCTATCTTCGGCGGTTCCGGTACCGCTGTAAACAAGATCAAAAGAGCCGCAAGTGCCAGAGCGCAAGTCAGCCAAAATAGCGCGCCTACCGAAAAATAGCCCGCGATCACGGGTCCCAATATCATAGCCGCCGCGAAACTCATAGCGATAACCATTCCCATAATCGCCATCGCATGAGCTCTTTGATCTTCTCTTACATGATCGGCTATCATCGCAGTTACGACCGAGCCGATAGCTCCGGCTCCTTGTAAAAATCTTCCCAAAAGAAGTACATAGATATTTTCCGCCATACCCGCTATCGCGGAACCCAGAGCGAATATCAAAAGCCCGATAAGAAGCGTCTTTTTCCGCCCTATTTTATCACTCAAAACTCCAAACGGCACTTGAAGCACAGCTTGAGTCAAAGCGTATCCGCCGAGTGCTATACCAGCTAAAAAAGCGGTTCCTCCGGGTAAATCTTTCGCATAACCCGACAGCACCGAAAGTACGATAAAAAGACCGAAAAATCTAAGCGCTATGATCATGCTAAGCGGTAAAACCGATTTGATCATCAAATCCCCCTAATTGTGTTATAATTCATCGAAAATCCCCTAAGGGTTCAATTTGGATAATTATAGTCCTAATAGTTTTAAATAAGGTTGAAGATGAAAATAATTCTCGCTAGCGGCAATAAAGGCAAAATAAAAGAGATACAAAATTACTATAAAAGTAGTGAAGTTTTACCATATATGACCTTTATCGATAAGTTCGATATAGTCGAAAACGGAACGACATATAAACAAAACGCTCTCATTAAAGCTCAAGCCGTTTACAAAAGGCTTAAAGATCTTTTGAGAGAGGATTTTGTAGTACTCTCCGACGATAGCGGTATCACCGTTCCGGCTCTTGGAAATATACCGGGAATTTATAGCGCCAGATTTGCTAGAGAGGGTGCTAGCGATAAAGAGAATCTTTTTAAACTGATAGAAGAACTCAAAAAAAGATCAATCAAAAAAACTCCCGCCTACTATACGGCAGCTATGGCGATGGTTTCGCAAAAAGGGGAATTTACGGTTCATGGTTGGATGCACGGCAGTGTCATAGACGAAGCCAAAGGCGAGAGAGGATTCGGATACGATCCGATGTTTGTACCTGAAAATTTCGACAAAACTTTAGGAGAGTTGGACGATGATATAAAAAAAGAGATATCTCACCGAACCGGCGCTTTGCGTCTGGCACGGTATCTTTTGGATTTCGTTTAATTTTTGATTTAACGCATAAAATTTTATCACGATGAATTTTATTTGTCCTTTACTTTTTTAAAAAAGTAAAGGACTCGAATGTTTTATATGTGTTTAAGTACGACTAGTCGTTGTTGATTTGTGTGTTGCGAACACAGATAACATGGTGTGAGATAGTTTTAGAGTGTGTTTTTGCTGGACCGGATGAAAAATAAAGTTTCCATGCTTTATTGGGGTCTGTTTGTGATTCGGTAGATGACCATAAAGTTTGATTGACAAAATATTCAGTTCCATTTTTAATCAATTCATTATATTGTGAGTCATTTATGTATTTTCCCTGAAGATCCTCAAGTTCTTCTATAGTCGGTACTCGCCAGTCACTATATCCCGCATAAGTCATACTTTCACATAAGTCGATAATCGTCGCGTTTTTTTCCAAATGATATTCAATTTGACTATCTTTAACATCAATAGGTTCGTTATTGCCTATATTCCATTTCCATCTATAAATTCTATTGTTTTGCCACATAAGTCCACTATTTTTATCAACCATCGTACCGTAAAAAGTATAAATATCATTTGGATTTTCCTCTACGGTTACAATAACTTCATCCGGCGTACTAAATAAACTACCGTCGCTTACAGTGAGTCTTATATGATATTCTCCAGCTTTATCGGCGTTAAAGTATGGATCTTTTTCATTGCTTAGCGTAGTATTTATTGTGCTTCCCGCAGGTTTTTTTATAACTTCCCATTGATATGTCAAACTGTTTCCTTCCGGATCATAACTAGCGCTTGCGTCTAACTTGATACTTCTATCTCCCAGCACCAGATTCGCATCCGCACCCGCATCCGCTATCGGTGCTTGATTTGTTACGACGGGGGCGGTTACCGTAATAACAACCGTATCATCGGCAGTCGCTCCTTTATCATCGGTAACCGTTATGGTAAAGATATGTGTACCTGTTGATAAATTTTCCAATGTCAAAGCCGGATCGTTCGATTTAACTACACTGCCTTCTTTCCATTCGTATTTAACTATCGTACCGTCGGGATCGTTGGCGATCGCATTTAATGTGACGGTTTCGCCGGATGTGATAGTTTGATCTTTTCCCGCATCGACGGTCGGTGCTTTGTTGGTAGATGGTTTTTTACGCACGATAATCTCGATACTAGAAGAGGAGACCGCTCCTTTATCATCGGTGACATAGAGGGTTTTGACATAGCGTGTTGTGCCGTCTCCTTGGTCGTATTGAGGCCAGTAGTGCATCTTTCTGTCGAGATTTTTCGTACTGCTGAGTAAGATACCGTCCATATCTCTCCACTCGTACTTGACGATTTCTCCATCCGGATCGTAACTGCCGTCATCGCTTAGGTGGATATACTCCTCGTCCATGATTTCTACCGCTTCAGCGCTTATTTTAGATACCGGCTTCATATTCGGTGTTTGTGTAACTACCGTCGTACTGCGAATGACTTTAACTGTAACTTTATCCGTTATAATTTTATTATTTTTATCGGTAACTACGGCAATAGTGTCATATTCTCCCTCTTCGATAAAAAGTCTGTTAAATTTTAGACTTGTAGAGAGCAATTTTCCATTCTTATCTCTCCATTCAATAGATTTGACTCCGGATGTGTCGGAAAGAGCGAAATCAACTGTTTCTCCTGACTCAATGATAGTATGAGATAGTTTTACCTCCGCTTTTTCAGATATGCTTTTATCATTTTCAGCAATAGTATTTGAACCGGAATAATCCGTATTATTGTTTTGTATAGAACCGTCGCATCCGCTAAAGATTATTAAAGCCGCCGCAATTGATAGAAGAGAGTTTTGAATCATCGAATCATCCTTTTTATAATATATATGGAGTTATTCTAATCACTATACAATTAAGTAAAACTTAATCAAGATTGAAAGAATTTTATTAAAAAAAGCATGATATTTTAATTTGTTTTATATAATTTAAATAATTATGTTTAAAATCAAAATAATTAAATTTCTTTAATTTTTATAAATGATATACTTATTTGGGATAAATTTATCTATTTTAAAGAATTGTTTCAAAAAGTAGCAGGTCTATTTGACAGTAATTGATATGGTTTATATTGTTTACCGATTAGTGACGATATCTCAAAGAGAATACCGCCTCAAATTTTAATTAGCGAACACGCTTATATATTTTTGCCAAAAATAGATCGTCGAAAAAAACTCTCTTTTTATCTTTCATGCAAAAAAGTGCCTGCATGATAGATGAAGAGAGTTGTTCCGTCGAGATATGGATCGTTTCTATCTCCTCTTGTTTGCAAAGAGCTATGAACTCTTCGCACATTTCATCGTTTACGGGTTCGTTTACCACTAAAGTGCTTTCTTCTATTTGCATAATTTTCCTTATCTGTTTTTTTGATATACGATCGATTCTCCAAGCTTTTGGCTCTCATAAATCGAAACGATGCGGCTCATACTCTCTGCATGACCTAAAAATACATAGCCTCCCGGATTTAGCATCTC
>CAZNIT010000069.1:0-19961 GCA_964573205.1 uncultured Sulfurospirillum sp.
TGATATTTCCGTCGATATCCGTACTTTCGTTGGAATCAAAATATACCGTCTCCCCCGTAGTGGTGGTAATAAATCCGACCTTACCGTTTGCCGTAGCTACGGCGGTAGGCAAAATATTTGTCGGCTGAGTATTCGTTGAATTGGTCTCAACCGTCTCTTGAGGCTGTTTTTGGTCGGCCGCATCGATTTTTAAGACTAATTTCGCATTTTCCATTGTGCCGAGTTGAGTGATCGATTGTTGGCTGTAAGAGTTGTTTTCTCCCGTACATCCTAGAAGTAGCAATGCACCGAGCGATACTACCGATTTTTGAAGAAATTTTGTTGTTTTCATGACGATTCCCCTGTTATTTTAAATATATAAATATAATCGTCAAGTCGATAAAATAGTTTATAGTATAAACTTAGAAAAAATTAAATATTAATAATTAGTTAATATAGAAAGATGAAAAATTAGCTTTTGTATATCTGTAAAGAGTAAGAAGAAATTGAAAAGTTAAAATACCGCCGAGATCGGCTATGACATCACCTACACTGGCACATCTGTAAGGAATAAAATATTGTAAAAACTCAATAAACACGGCAAATACAAGTAAAGCGGTAACATTTCTCATTCGAGCGTTATATGTTGATGAAGAGCGATTTAGCAGTAAAGAGAGAGTGAAAAAAGCGAAAAAATGGTTTACCTTATCTTCATAACGACCTTCGATAATGCAAAACGAATCATTTGTGATCGCAAGATATAAAATAGCCGTAGCGGTAAGATAAAAAAGTGTTTTATAGTATGCTTTTTTCAATTATGACCTTTTTATATTTTATGTAGTAGTGTTATAGCATAATTTTTATTTTATGTAAAGGTGAAAGCAAAATTAATGCCGCAAAAAAGAAAATGAAAAAGATTTTCAATATTAATTCGAATTTAAGAAGGAATGGGTTAAAATTCTCTCGATTTATAATAAGCCACAGGTAAAAAACAGAGGTAAAAATGCAGAAAATCATAGTCGCGCTTGCCGGTCAGCCGAATGTAGGCAAGAGTTCACTGATAAACGCTATCAGCAACGCGAAGCTGAAGGTTGGAAATTTCAGCGGTGTTACCGTTGATAAGACGGAGGTGATTTTTAACTTCTGTGATCAGATACAGTGTCAAGATTACGAGATACATATCATCGATCTACCGGGCGCATACTCATTGAACGATTATACGATAGAAGAGAAGGTTACGAAAAAATTTATAGAAAATCAAGATTACGACTTGATCGTAAATGTCGTGGATGCGACGAATCTCGAAAGAAATCTTCTACTTACGACCGAACTTCTTGAAAGCGGCAGTAAAATGGTCATAGCTTTAAATATGGCGGATGAGGCTCAAAAAGAGGGCATATCTATAGATGAAAAACTTTTGAGTGAGATTTTGGGTGTTCCCTGTATCAAAACCTCGGCTTCCAAAAAAGAGGGAATCATAGAACTTCAAAAGGCTATCATCGAAGTATTTAGAAAAACATCGACCACCTCTAAAATAGTTTACAGCGATGTCATAGAAGAGGAGATTTCAAGGATTACCGATTTTTTCAAAGAGAAAAAATATAGCTGTAAAATTCCTTTGAATAAAGTAGCCGTAAAACTTCTCAAAGAGGAGAAGAAGATATATAAAAAGATGCATGACGATCCTATCTGGATAGAGCTCTTGCCGATTATCAGAGATGCGTTAAATCATATCTATATTCACTACGGTACTAAAGATCTGGATGAAATTTTCGAAGATGAGAGGCTTGCATATGCCAGGGGAGCGGCTAGAGAGGTTATGACGATAGAGCAAAAGCGGGAAAAAACTCTCACCGGAAAAATCGACGATATCCTCATAAATAAATATTTCGGTATTCCCATATTTTTGTTTTTAATGTGGGGACTTTTTCAGCTTACCTTTGAAATAGGTGCCATTCCTATGGACTATATCGATCTTTTCTTTACGGCTCTTGGGGATAAAGCGAGGGAGATTTTTCCCGGGGAGTTGGGATCGGTCATAGCTGACGGTATGATTTCGGGAGTCGGTGCGGTTGTGATGTTCTTGCCCAATATCATGATACTCTTTTTAGGTATCGCTCTTTTGGAGACGACGGGATATATGAGTCGTGTTTCGTTTCTTTTGGACGGATTTTTCCATAAATTCGGACTTCATGGTAAAAGTTTCATCCCTTTGGTTACCGGTTTTGGATGTTCGGTTCCGGCATATATGGCGGCAAGAACTCTTAAAAACGAAAAAGATAGACTTTTGACTCTTTTTATCATAGGCTTTATGAGTTGCGGTGCCAGACTTCCTATCTATGTTCTATTTACGGCCGCATTTTTTGACGAGTCCATAGCGGGAAATATACTGTTTATCATATATATCGTCGGAGCTCTCATAGGTCTGGTTGCGGCAAAGATTTTAAATGTCGTGGTATTCAAAGGTGAAGACGAACCTTTTGTCATGGAGATGCCGAAATATCGCTGGCCCTCTTTGAGACTTCTTTGGCATACGGTTTATACGCAGGCGAAAATGTATCTTCAAAAAGCCGGTACATTCATACTCGCGGCTTCCGTTTTGGTCTGGTTTGCGAGCAACTATCCAAAACAGCCGAACTTGCAAGAGAGTTATACGAAAAAGATAGAACAGACTCAAGATAAAACGCAAAAGGGGATTCTTGAAAATGAACTTCAAGCGAAACTTCTTGAAAATAGCTACCTAGGACGCATAGGCAAAGCGAGCGAATTTTTCTTCGAACCTCTAGGGCTTGACTGGAAACTCGCGGTCGCTTTGGAAGCGGGACTTGCCGCAAAAGAGGTAGTGGTTTCGACTCTCGGAGTTTTATATTCGCTGGGGGAGGCGGATGAGAGCTCCAACTCTCTTAAAGAGCAATTACGAAAAAATATCCCTTTGCCCGCGGCTATGGCTTTTATCGTGTTTGTCATGATATATCTGCCTTGTTTTGCGGCATCGGCGGTGTTTACCAAGGAGGCCGGCGGTGTGAAGTATCTGGTATATCTGTTCATATTTACGACTTCAACCGCTTGGATATTGAGTTTTATAACATATAAATTAGCAGGAGTATTTTTAACATGATGAATATTTATCATCTGAATGTAGGAGAGAGGGGAACGATTTTAAAGATAAACGCAGGCAAAACATTGAAAGCGAGAATGAAATCTTTCGGTATATATCCTGGAGTCGAGTTTGTCGTTAAGGCCTTTTCTTTGGGTAAAAACAATGTCGAACTCGAAGTGGGTAGAACGCTTGTCGCTCTTAGAAAAGGCGAAATGGATAAGATCGAGATAGAAAAGATCAAAGATGCCAATCCGTAGTCTGTTTTTTGCACTATTTTTTTTTACGGTTTTTGCCGCAGCGGAGAGTAAAACGCAGGGTTATTTGAGACTCGGCGTCCAAAATCATCATCAGTCAAAAACAGATTCCGATATAGCGTTAGGGGGTAAATTAAAAATAAACGGCCCGAAGTTTCACGGGCTAAGCGTTTCGGCAGCTTTTTATACTTCAAATGCGCTCATAAAAACGGAAAATTCCGCCGTAGCGTTTTATGATTCTCAAAATAAAAATATAACCTTGCTCGGTGAAGCGTACCTAGAGGGAGTTTATAAAAATACACATATAAAAATCGGTCGTCAGATTATCGATACTCCTTTTGCCGATAGTGACGACATAGGTATGATTCCGAATCTTTTTGAGGCGATTACCGTTAGAGAGAGTAGTTTGAGAGATTCGACACTGTTTTTTTCATATGTGAACAAAATGGCGGGAATAGACGCTCCCAGGATGGAGAGTTTCAGTAAAATCGATACAAAAGATAAACTTTTGATAGCAGGTATGATATATGAAGGATTTTCAAATCTCTCTCTTGAGGGGTGGTATTACGATATGAACGGCGATATGGATACGATCTATCTTCAAGCCGTTTATGAGCGCAGTTTCGCATATGGAGATTTCGCTCTGGGCGCTCAGTATGCAAATGAAAATTTAGAGGCCGAAAAAAGAGCGAAAATCTGGGGTTTAATGAGCGAAATCACTCATCGGGACTTAGGCTTGACTTTCAGTGCGGCTTACGATAAGACTTTTTCGAGCCAAAATGCATCGGCGGAGAATCTTTTTGGAGGAGGACCTTTTTTTAGTTCCGGCGAGCACCTGAGTATATCGGATGCGGGTGAAGACGGCGAAGCCTTGATATTTGGGATCTCATATGACGCCTCGGCGGTCGGAATGAATGATCTTTTCATCTCTCTCTCAAATCTATGGATAAAAGGTGATCGGAAAAAAAAGATGAATGAGATCGATTTTACACTCGGCTATGAGTTTGTCGATAATCTTACTCTTGATTTGGTTTATAGCGATATAGATGATAAAACGGATAAAAGCGAGTCGTTTAAAAACTTCAGAGCATATGTAAACTATAAATTTTAACAACCCTCTTGACAAATTTTAAGAAAATGTATATAATTACACTTATGAAACTTGATAGACTCTCTATCAAGTTAATTTAGAGACAAGGAGTTAATCATGATGGTAACTAAATTTGATCCTTTTAAGGAGCTTAAAAGACTTGAAGACAGACTCTTTCAGGCATATCCTGTCGTCAAAGAAGAGGGCGCTATTAGCAGTTTCGCACCTGAGGTAAATACCAGAGAAGATGATAAAGCTTATCATATCGAAGCTGATCTACCCGGTGTAAAAAAAGAGGATATTCATGTAGATATCAATGAAGGCGTACTCACGATTTCGGGCGAGAGAAAATTCAAAAAAGAGACGAAAGAGAAAGACTACTATAAAGTCGAAAGCAGTTTCGGTAAATTCGAGAGAAGTTTCAGACTGCCGGACGATATCGACGAAGAAAATATTAAAGCCGAGTCGAAGGACGGTGTTTTGGAGGTTACTTTGCCGAAAGTAAAAAAAGAGGAGAAGAAGAAAAAAATTGCTGTAAAGTAAAATAGATTTTTCTCTTACTTAAAAAGGGGGTCTGGTTTTAAACCGGCTCCCTTTTTTTATGCATATACAGCTAACATGACGAGAAAAAGGAAAAGCCGATGAACGCCAAAATAAAAGATCTGGTAGAGCAGATATCTTCACTTGAAAAAAGTCTCAAAGAAGAGCTTGATAAAGAGGAGACGAATCTAAGTTACAAAATAAAAGAAGGCAGAGTTTGGTTTGACAGTGAAACACTGGCTATTCAAAAAGAGGCTTTAACCGGACTTTTTCGATATCTTAAAGAATCCCCTATACTCTATATTCTGACCGCTCCCGTGATTTATGCCGTCATTATTCCCGCTTTTGTTTTGGATCTGTTTGTGACGATTTATCAGCATATAAATTTCAGAGTATATAAGATTCCCATCATAAAAAGAGGTGATTATATAGTGTTTGACAGACACTATTTGGCGTATTTAAATATGATTGAAAAGATCAATTGTCTTTATTGTAGTTATTTTAACGGTCTTGTGGCGTATGTCGGTGAAGTCGCATCCGCGACCGAGCAGTTTTGGTGTCCGATAAAACATGCGAAAAAAACGGCTTACCGACATAACAGATATGACAGATTTATTCCTTACGGTGACGCTAATTATCATAGTAAGCTCGCAAAACTTAGAAAAGAGCTTCAACAAAGCGGGAAATAACTCTTTTACATAAAGTTTATCGCAAATTTAGTTATATGGTATCCTCCGAATACAAGCCATATAAAAAGGATAAAAGCCAGATAGACGGGTTTCAATCCTACACCTTTGAATTTGTCGATACTCGTTTCCATGCCAAGCGCCGTCATCGCCATAGTTAGAGCGAATGTATCGAGATTGTTGATTGTCGTTACGGCTTCTTGCGGTAGAAGATTTAGCGAGTTGAAACCCGCAACCGCTATGAAACCTACCGCAAACCATGGGATATTCAGTTTTGTTTTTTGTGATGACATATCAAGACTTCTTGATTTTTTCATCTCATTTAGCCAAATACCCAAAACTATCAAAAAAGGTGCTATCATCATGACTCTTATCATCTTGACAATGACCGCATTTTGGGCTACATCTTCGCCAAGAGCATTACCCGCGGCTACTACATGAGCTACTTCATGAAGCGTACCTCCTATATATATACCCATAGCATGGGTTGAAAGATCCAAAATTCCCGATTTGTAAAGATAGGGATATAAAAACATCGAAACGGTTCCGAAAAGTACGACCGTAGAGACCGCAACGGCGCTTTTGTACGCTGGCGATCTTAAAACCGGTTCGGTTGCAAGTACAGCCGCGGCACCGCATATGGAACTGCCCGCACTCGTTAAGATCGTAGTCTCTTTATCCAGTTTTAATATTTTCGTTCCGACGAAGTAACCTATGATAAATGTCAAAGATACGATGAGCGAACTTACTATCACACCGGCGATACCGACCTCCGCGATACTTTGAAAAGTGAGTCTGAAACCGTAAAAGACTATTGCCGTTCGAAGAAGAGTTTTTGTGGAAAAGACGATTCCCGCTCCCCACTCTTTGGGAAGATTGTTTCTTAGAGTGTTCGCATACACCATCCCTAAAACTATACCGATGATAAGAGGGCTGATACCTAGATTTTGAAAAAACGAAAATTCCGATATATATGTCGCACTCGTCGCAAATAGCGCTACAAAGAGCAGACCGTGTAGTGTGTGGGGACGGTTTTTTTTACTAAATGCCATACTATTCTCCGTTTGTCTTAAATTGACAATTTTTGATTTACGCAATAGTAACAGATAAATTTTGATTTGTAAAATAAATAAAACTTGATATAATGATTGATATTTTAAATAAGGAATCAAAGGTGACGCTAAAAGAGTTGGAGCTTTTTTATTATTTGTGTGATAACTCTCATATTTCTCAATTGGCTGAAAAGTTGCGGATGAGTCAGTCCGCGATCTCTTTGGCGATTAAATCTTTAGAGAAAAAATTGCAAGAGCCTCTATTTGATCGAATAGGCAAGAAATTGATCTTAAACGAGAGAGGAAGAATTTTCAAAGAGAAGACTTACAACCATTTTTTAGCGCTTAAAGACGCCGAAAATCTCTTTAAAAAAGATAAGGTCTCGGGAATTTTACGGATAGCATCGAGTAAAACGATAGGAGATTTCGTTATTCCTCAGATAATATTCGACTTTTTAACAAACTTCCCTAATACCAAAATCATAAAAGATATTCAAAACTCATCCGAAATCGTCTCGTTGGTCTTAAGCGGTAAAATCGATATAGGTTTTATAGAATCGCAATCTCTCGAGCTAAATCTAATAAAAGAAGAGGTCGCAAGCGATAGACTCATAGTGGTAAGCGGCGATAAAAAACTTTCGCAAAAAGAGTTTTATATAGATCAACTCTTTTCGAAAAAATGGCTTTTAAGAGAGAGCGGATCAGGAACTAGAGAACTGTTTTTAAACGCTCTAGGATCCATATCCAAAGAGCTTGAGATATTTATGGAGTTTAGCGAATTCGAAGAGATGAAAACATTGCTTGCAAACAATCCCGACGCCCTCTCTTGCGTCTCGAAAATCGTTGTCGAAAAAGAGCTTGAAAGAGAAGAGCTTTTCGAGCTGAAATTAAGAAACATCTCCCTTGAGAGAAAACTCTACATGATCTATCATAAAGATAAATACAAAAGCGCGCTTTTTGAAGCTTTTGCCTTGTTCGCGAAGAGTAGATTCAGATCTTATGATATTTAAAGTTTGAATGAAAAAATTAAATCTTATTCGATTTTTTTACTCTCTCTAGCGCTTTTTGATAATATTTTTCATCCAATTCGCATCCTATGAAATTTCTGTTGGTATTTTTTGAGGCTATGGCGGTCGTTCCCGATCCCAAAAAACAATCAAGCACGATATCTCCCTCGTTCGAGTGTTTACGGATGAGCTCTTCGAAGAGTTTAAGCGGTTTTTGTGTGGGATGGCAGCGATCTTTTCCCTGATAGATGGGATATTCGTAGATTCCGTTGTCATATTTTGAGTGAAATTTCGGTTTTGATCCTTTTACTGCGGTTACGGCTATCTCTCTTGAGTTTGTCAGATAATTGACCTTGGAGTTTAGCGGAACGGGATTTGTTTTTATCCACTCTATGAAACGAAGCTGTTTAAATCCGGCTTTTTCGAGCATTTTTGCCAACGGAGTGATTTTCCACAGATCATAAAAGATGATTACGGTCGCTCCTGTTTTTGCGACTCTGTAAAACTCTTTTATAGCGATATCAAGTCCGGCAAAATCATAATCCCACTCACCAAAATCCATAGATACGGCGAATCGTTCCACCCCGTTTACTACGGATGAAAACCCGGTAGTACGCGATATCTCATACGGCGGATCGATCAAAACGAGATCTACGCTTTGATCTTCGACCTCTTTTAAAAACTCGAAACAGTCGAGGTTTTTTATATCTATCTTATACATAAAAAAGATTATAGCAGGTTAATGTAAAAGAGCCGTTTTTTCAAACATAGAGAGTGAACTCTCAAGAAGAATTTTGCACTTTTGTATGAAAATATCCGCTTCTATCTTTTTATATTGGGCTCTGGATTTAGCCAGTGCGGCGACGCTGCGGCTAAGTTCGTCCGCACTTGAGAGATGGTTTGCAAAGCGTCCTTGCGTAAGTTTGTAATAACTTTTTTGCGCTTTGAGTTGGGCGTTTTTAGCTTCTTTTTGAAGATAAAGAGCTTGTAATGTATCGATTTTATTTTTTAGTGAAGTTTTTATCCGTTTTTGATAATCGTTCAAATACAAAATTCTCGCCATCTTTTTAGCTTTTGCCGCATCTATTCGGTGTTTTGTCTCAAAGCCGTCGAAGATATCGTAGTTAACGACCGCCGCTATATAGCTTTTGTTGGGATTGGTATAGCCGTCTCCGTTTAACTTTAGCGTATCTCCTTGAAGTTTTAGTGCGCCCGTTAACGCAAGTGAGGGGTAGAGCTTGCTTTTTGTCATTTTTATATCTTCTTCATCCATCTCAAGAAGTTTTTTTATAACCAAAATATCTTCTCTTTTTCTAACGGCGGTTGTTAAAAGGCGCTTGGCGGAGGGGAGTTTGAAAGAGGGGAGTTTGTCGATATTTTCGATATCGCTTTCGCAAAGATACGATAGAGTTTGCAAAAGAGTTCGTTTTTGATTTTTTAATGTTTGTAAAGAGGCTGTTATCTCATGCTTTTTTGCTTTTATATTTTCCAGATCGCTTGGAGCAAGCAGTCCCGCTTTGAAAAATCCTCGAGCTTTTTCAAGAGATCGTTCGATCGCGGTTTTTGCGTCCTCATTCGCATTTACGGCATAATTTATACCGAATATATTTGCGTATAAAGAGGCGATTTTTATATATAAGCGGCGTTTTTCATCTTTTTCTTCAAGTTTCGTTTTTGCGGTATCGAGTTTGGCTTTTTCGATTTGACCGCTGATAGCGTACCCCGTAAAAATCGGATATGCGATGTTTATTTCGCCCGTATAGTTTGCTTTTTTTCCGACTTGAAATTTCGGCGGCATACCTTCAAACGGAAGTTTGAAATTCATCGTCGGTTCGTCTTTAAGATAAGCGGCTGTAAGTTTCGCGTCTAAAGTCGGATAGTTTTTGGCTTTTGAAGCTCTCAAAAGAGCCTCTTTCGCCGTAATTTCATATCTTTTTGCTTTTAGCAAAAGATTGTCGTTGGCAAGTTTTAACAAAGTCGCAAAATCTTCCGCAAACAAAAAGGCGGGTAGCAGTAGTAAAAAGATTTTTCTCATGAGGGTATCTCCTTTGTTGAAACGGTTTTGGGTTTGAAGATGAAAAGAAGCGCTACGAATACGCTGCCGAGAATTCCCCAGTAACCGGCATGCATAAAAGTGTTGTAAAATCCGTAATTGTAACTGATGAAAGTTTCGTAATTTGCAAATATCGCTTTGGTTTGCTCCCAGCTCAAACCGGCACTGTTTGAAAGAGAGCGTAAAAAGTCGTTTATATATTCATAATTTTGTATTTCGGTCATATTTTGAAAATGCATAGCTTTGAAGTATTCCATATTGTTAGTCGCCAAAGCCGTGCCGAAACTACCTCCTACAAATCGAAAATAATCCATCAAGACGATGGCAAGCTCTCCTTTGTCTGTTGGTGCGCTTTGTAAAAGAAGTACCGTAACGGGTGCGAAAAACATCCCCATGCCTATACCGAAAGGAATGGTAAGAAGCATCGCTTGTGTGAGCGGAGTATAGTAGTTTAGAGTCGGTAAAAGGGTAATGGATCCCGTGATATATACGGCTGCGGCGATAGCTACCGTTTTTTTCGCTCCTATTTTATCACTTAGTATTCCCGCTAGCGGAGAGAAGATACCGATAAAAAGCGCAAAAGCGAACACCGCGATTCCGGCATCCATCGTAGGGAGCATTTTGATGCGTTCATAATATACCGGCAGCAGATAGAAGTACTGGTACATCGAAAAGCCGAGTATGAAAAAATAGATCAAGATTCCGTTGGTGAAATCGCTGTTTTTAAAAAGGCTGAAGTCGATCAAGGTATGTTTTGCGTTTAATTCGCTTAAAGCGTAGAGTAAAAATCCTATAACCGAGAGAAAAAAGAGTGTTCCGATCAGTTCGCTGTGAAACCAACCCATCTGCTGACCTTTTGAGAGCATGATCAAAAGCGAGATAGTTGCGAACGAAAGTAGAAAGAAGCTTGTGAAATTAAATTTTAATTTTTCAAACGAGTGCTCTTTGGGAAGATACAAAAGCGCTGCGACACTAAGCAAAATACCGATGGGCACATTGATAAAAAAGACCATTCTCCAGTTATAATACTCCGTAAGATATCCTCCCACCGTAGGACCCAAAGCCGGAGCGAAACTAACTCCAAGCGCAAAGATTCCCATCGCCAGCCCCTGTTTGTTCGGTGGGAAGAAGGAAAATATCATGATATGGCTGGTTACCATGATCAACGCTTCCCCAACTCCTTGAACAACTCGTGCGACGATAATGGTTCCAAGATCGTTTGAAATTCCGCAAAAGAGAGAGGCGGTGGAAAATAGTACCACGCCGAGAATAAAGACGGTTTTTGATCCGAATCGCTTGATAAGATACTCCGTTACCAAAAGAGCGATCGCCGCAGATACCATATATGAAGTGATGATCCACTGCACACCGTACAGATCGCTCGAGAGAGGTCCCGTGAGTTTCGGAACGATTACATCGACTACCGTGGTATCGAGTATCGCCATAAAAGCTCCGAGCATGACTATAAAAGTATAAACCGCTCTCTCTTTTGAAGTTATCTCCCAAGGTTTTTTTAACGGTTTTTGAACGGGCATGGATTATCTTCTCTCAATCGCCACGGTTGCACCCATCCCGATATAGACTTTATCGAGTATATCTTTGGGTTCTTTGAAATCTATACGAACGACAAAGCGCTGATCTAGCTTGGTAAACTCTCCGCTGGCTATGTCTCTTGGAACTAGAGAAAATGTGGAAGCTGAAGTGGGGAGTATGCTCTTGATTACCCCTTTTAACTTTTTTTCATTCAAGGCTTGGGTGGTGATCGTGACATGGTTTCCGACGGCTACGCCGTTTAATTTTTTCTCAGAAAGCAATACTTCTACATGTTTGTTTTTCGTATCGACAAGGGAGTAAACGGGAGTGCCTTTGGAGATAACACGGGAGTCGTTGATATATTTTTTCGCGATCACTCCCGATACGGGGCTTTTTAGAGTACAGTAGGAAATTTCGTTTTTTACGGCTTCAAGACTTTTTTCGGAGGCTTTGATCCGCTCTTTTTGCGCTTTTATCAAAAGGTCGAGCTCTTTTGTTTGTAATAATTCGAGTTCGCTTATCTTGTGAGACGACTTTACATTTTCTTTTGATTTTGAAAAAGAGAGCAGCTCTTTTTGTGAAGCGTTTATCTGATCTTTTAGAGATTGAAATTGTGTTTGTATCTTTTCAAAATCGGCTTTGGAGATTAGATTTTGTTTTAAGAGTTTTTGATATCTTTTTTTATCTCTTGAAAGTTTTGCGAGTTTTGTTTTTGCGGCTTTAATTTTGTATTTTAGCGCTTTTAGCTTCTCGTCGCTTATGCCTATGCTGTTTTCGGAAATATCGGTTTTTATGCCAAGCTCTTTGAAAATTCTCTCTCTTTTGTGCAAAAGCGCTTCGAGATTTGCTTTTGAAGCGTTTATGGAGTGAATGAGTCTCTCTTTTGTAAGTATCAAATCGGTCGGATCTATTGTCGCCAAAGTCGTATCGGTTTCTACTTTGTCTCCTTCGTTAAAAAACATTTTGTCTATTTTCCCGCCTACTTTGAAGCCGAGGGTATAAATAGAGTCGCTTTTGACAAAAGCCGCGTCGCTGACCGCATTGTTGTGACGATAACTGAGATACTCGTAGAGCATATAGACAAATCCCAGCGTTAAAATTAAAAGTATGACGGAACCGGTTTTTTTCATCTCTCCTCCGGTATATGGAAAAATTTATTAAAAATAATAGTGAATTATATTCACTTTTTTATAAATTGATTCTGAATTAAGTAACACTATTCTAAAATACTCTCATGAAAAAGATAATGCAAAAAAAGGTAAAAGAGCTAAAACGCTCTTTAATACTCAGCGAAGCGGCGGAGTATTTCGAAGAGGTCGGTTTTGAGGCGGTTACGATGGCGGAGCTTGCTAGAAAATGCGGTATATCAGTAGGTGCGCTCTATAAACTTTTTGAGTCGAAAGACGCTCTTTTTTATGCTTATGTAGAGCATCAGATAAATCAGCTTTACGAGGAGATCGTACAAAGGTGCAAACATACAAAAAGCCCTGAAGAGAAGCTTCGGATCGTAGCCGAGCTCAAATTCGAGGCTTTTTGCTCCAAATCGAAACTCATATTCGACCCCATAGCCGGCGATCCTCTCTTTTTTACGAAACTAAGCCTTAGCAAAAAAAATCCCGCTCAGATTATCTACGACTACACGGCGCAGCTGTTTGAAGAGCTGAAAAAAAAGCGCTCTTTAAAAATTACCGATTCAATGCTGCTTTCATATCTTTTTCATAATTTCCTGCTGGGTTTCATAGAGCATTGGCTGCATTTAGGCGGAGATCTGAAGCAGCGCAACAAAACGACTCTCGAGATGTTTTTAAGAGGGGTGGAGGTATAGAGGTGAATTATCTGAAAAAATATTGGGTGGGAGTGTTTCTCGTTTTTTTGGTGAGCGTGGCGTCGATTATGATCTATAACAAGCTTCATGAAAAAAAACTGCCTGAAAATCTCATTATGGGAAGCGGGCGTATAGACGGCGATCTTATAAATATAAGCAGTAAATATCCCGGACGCATAGAAAAATTGTTAGTAGATGAAGGAGATAAAGTCTCAAAAAAGACTCTTCTTGCAATTATCGGCAGCAAGGAGTATAAAGCAAAAGCGACCGTTTTGCAGGCAAGGATCGATGCGGCGAAAAAAGAGCTCTCTTCTAAAAGAAAAGAGTTCTCCATTGCGCTAAAAACCGTTCCTCTTGCGTTGAGCAAAGCCGATGCCGGATATAAAAGCGCTCTCGCGCAAAAAAGAGCGCTTGAAGAGAATATAGACTCTTTAAAAAATCTGCTTCGACAAGATCAAAAAGATCTTAAAAGAGTGCGTAGTTTGTATGAGCAGAAGTTGATACAAAAACATCAAGTCGAACTCGCAAATTTAAAATACCGAACCGATAACGATAAATTACAAGCTCTCTTATATCAAAAGGAGCAGTTGATACAAGCGCTGAATGTCGCAAAAATCGCACAAAAAGAGGCAAAGGCTATGCAGGGAAAATTAGCCGCTTTAAAAGACGGTATCGCTGCTTTAGAGGAGAATGTCAAGGCTCTTATAGCTACAAAGGCTGAGGTAGATGTTGTTTTGAAAGAGTTGAATCTTTACTCTCCCGTTGACGGTTATGTAGTACAAAAGATAGCAAACGCATCAGAGGTTATAGGTGTCGGTATGCCTGTTATAATACTCACGGATCCCAAAACTATGTATCTGAAACTTTTTATAGATACCGTCGAAAACGGTAAAATCAAAATAGGCGATAAAGCCGTAATCTTTTTAGATGCATATCCGAACAAACCGATAGCTTCGCGTGTAGTATCTATAGCCCAAAAGGCGGAATTTACGCCAAAAGAGGTGAGTGTCAGAAATGATCGCATACAGCGGGTGTTTGCTATACATCTTAAGCCTCTTGTTTTGCAACCTTTGCTAAAACCGGGAATTCCTGCGATCGGCGTTATATCGACGGATGGGAAAAATCTGCCCGATTCACTAAAACAGTTGCCGCCCTTGTAGCAAATGTCATGAAAAATACCCTTGAAGTTAAAAATGTAACCGTTCGATATAAAAAGCAAATCGGAATAAAAGAGGCTTCGTTTTGTGCGAAGGAGGGTGAAATAGTAGGATTTATCGGAGCTGACGGAGCAGGTAAAAGCTCACTCATTCATGCTATTGCGGCGGTTAAGGGTTTTGAGGGAGAGATAGTTTACGATCAAACCGTATATCGTTCGCCCAAAGAGGCTCGACATCTCAAAAACAAAATAGCTCTTATGCCCCAAGGAATAGGTCTGGTACTTTATGAAACTTTGACGGTTAGCGAGCATCTTGATTTTTTTGCGAATATCAGAAATATACGACATAACGACTCATTTGCCGCATATAAAGAGAAGTTGCTTCATATGGCCGGTTTAAGTGATTTTAAACACAGAGAAGCCGGAAAACTAAGTGGAGGTATGATGCAAAAACTCTCGCTTATCTGCACCCTCATTCACAGACCAAAACTCTTGCTTTTAGAT
This sequence comes from uncultured Sulfurospirillum sp., assembly GCA_964573205.1. GTDB lineage: Bacteria > Campylobacterota > Campylobacteria > Campylobacterales > QNZT01 > QNZT01. Next base: position 14,780 of record CAZNIT010000069.1, read on the forward strand.
GAGCCTACAACCGGCGTGGATCCGTTAAGCCGTAGGGAGCTTTGGGAGATTTTAAGAGATATCGCCAAAGCCGAAGGTTCGATTATCATTATAAGTACGGCATATATGCAAGAAGCCGCGAAAATGGATAAAATACTACTTTTTGATAAAGCGGAGATTATTGCAAAAGGAAGTGCGCGGGAGCTTATCTCTTCCGTAGAGCGGTTTACCTATGAACGCAGCCGACGCTGTGAAGACGAGTGTGTAACATTCGGTGAGCGAAGTTATTCACTGAAACCTTTAAAACAAAAGCATAAACCCCCGACTCTTGAAGCTCTGTTTTTTGTCAACGCTTTGAAAAAGAGACAAACTCTGCCGCAAATAAAAATAGCGAAACGACAAAGCGGCTTGAAAATTCCGGATATCGTGATGCAAGCCGAAGGAATAACCAAAAGATTTGGAAATTTCATCGCTAACGATCAAATCGATTTGAAGTTAAAAAGTGCTGAGATCGTAGGACTTTTAGGAGCCAACGGAGCCGGAAAGAGTACTTTTATAAAGATACTTTTAGGACTCTATCCTATGGATGAGGGTGAGCTTTATCTACTTTCAAAGCCGATTTTAAGCGGGAAGGATCGTCAAGATTTAAAAGACAAAATCGGTTATGTAAGTCAGCATTTCGCACTTTATAAAGATATGACCGTGCGGGAAAATTTGCGCTATTTTGCAAATATGCATAAAATTTCATCGCAGCAGGCCGCAAAACGCATCGACGAGTATGCAAAAGCGCTTGGTTTTTCGGAGTTCTTGGATGTTATGCCGACGCAGTTGCCGCTTGGGATAAATCAGCGCTTTTGTTTTACCGCCGCGCTTTTACATGAGCCGGTGGTGCTTTTTTTGGATGAGCCGACATCGGGTGTCGATACGATTGCAAGAGCTCAGTTTTGGCAGATACTGCGCTCCTTGGTAAAAGAGTGGGGAATCTCTATTCTCATAACGACGCATTATATGAGTGAGGCGGAGTATTGTGATCGGGTTGTGCTTTTAAAGGATGGAAAAAAAGTGGCGGATGAGAAAGTGGAGGTTTTGCACAAGCTTCACCCGGATGCAAAGAGCTTTGAGGATATTTTTCTGGAGTATTACCGATGAAACGGAGTGTGATCAAAGCTTATATCGTAAAAGAGTTGACCGAGCTTTTTCGAACCCGTTTGATAATCATGGTTTATCTGATGCCTTCGATGATCATGCTTTTGTTCGGGTACGGCATACGGATGGAAGTGACAAATGCCAGAATGATCATCTTAGACTACGATCAAAGTCACTACTCCGGAGTTTTGATTTCAAAGTTTGAGCACTCAAAATATTTCGATGCGAAAGTTTTACAGATAACTGAATCCGAGGCGCTGCATCAAATTAAAAAAGCGAAAGCCGATATGATTTTGATCATTCCATCTACTTTCCAAAAACATCTTTTACATGGGCAAAAGAGCGAACTCGGACTGTTTGTGGATGCGGCTTTTCCCACTCGTGCGACGACGATGGAGAGTTATGTAGAGGGAGTAGTTTTGCAGGCGGCAAGGGATGTGCAAGATTTCAGTCACAAAAAGGGAGTGATTACGATAAATAACAGAAATCTTTTTAACCAGGCGATGCGCGATGAAAATGCGATGGTTCCGGGACTTATAGGGATGGTACTATTGGTTGCTCCGGCTATTTTATCGGCTCTTTTGATCGTAAAGGAGAAAGAGAGAGGAACTATTTTCAACTTTTATGCTTCGCCTGTGAGCAAGGGAGAGTTTATCATTGCCAAACTTACTCCCGCATTTTTACTTCATTCGGTAAATATCTTTATTCTTTTTTTATGGGCGACATATCTTTTTGATGTACCTTTTCGGGGGAGTTTTTTGCTTTATTGGTTTGTGAGCGAGCTTTATATTTTGATTAGTTTAGGTATAGGCATGCTTATTTCCGTCATTACGCGCTCTCAGATAGCTGCGGTTGTGCTTACCGTGATCGTGACTATTTTACCCGGATTTTTGTATTCGGGGATTATTTTACCTATTTCCGCTATGGATAAAGCATCTTATTTTCAAGCACATCTGTTTCCCGTGATGTACTATAACCATATCATTTACGACACTTTTTTGATAGGAGAGGGGCTTGGTTCTCAAAAAATTATACTTTATATCGGGATTTTGGTTTTTTATGCACTCTCTCTCCTTGGGCTTGGCACGCTTTTTTTGAAAAAGGAGCTTAAATGATGCGGATATTTTGGACAATCGTAGCAAAAGAGCTCATTAGTTTTTTAAGATCATGGGGACTTTTGGCGGTGGTGTTGTACTCCTTTACTCTCGATGTTTATGTAGCGGGTGAGGGCATGCAGATAAAACCGCGAAATGTCGGTGTCGGTTATGTCGATTATACGGGAGGCGGAATCAGCCGGAAAATTCTCTCTCATCTGCATTCGCCGGAATTTCTCCCTCCAAAACGATTCAATTCACAAAAAGAGTTAAGTGAAGCGATCTTTAATAAAAAAATTCTCGTGGGTATTATCTTTGACGGCAATTTTGAAAAAGCATACCAAAAGGGTGAAAATGCGCAGCTTGATGTACTGCTTGATGCCACAGCGGCGGCTCAAAGTTTCACTACACTCGGATATTTGCAAAATATCGTTCTTTTTTTCAGCGGGATAGATTTTCCGTTGGAACTTAAATCTCATAAGCTTTTTAACCAAAACGCGGATAATCATACCTTTATGGCTCTTAGCGAGATGCTATCCGTCATTACTATGCTTTCTATTTTGCTTCCTGCGATGGTATTTGTCAAAGAGAAAGAAGAGGGAACATGGGATATTATGTTACTGATGCCCATAGATGCGAGGATAACGATTTTGGCAAAGAGCTTTTCTCAGGTGCTTATCATAGTTTTGGGAACCGTTATATGTGTAGGATTTGTACTCTTTGGTGCGTTTGATATGCCTATGAACGGTTCGTTTTGGGCATTTTTATCGCTTACTTTTTTATATAGTTTTACAAGTGCGGGTATAGGACTTTTTATCGCTGCGGTATCCAAAAGTATTTTGCAGGTTGCGCAACTTTCTATGGTAATTATGATGCCGCTGATTTTTCTAAGCGGTGCATGGACACCTGTTTATGCGATGCATCCGATTTTGGAGACACTCTCTTTGATCTCTCCTCTTCGCTACTATATCGAGGGGTGTGAAAGTATATTTTTTAGAGGTACGGCGTTTATAGACTTGTGGCCGTATTTTACGGGAGTTGCGGTTTTGGGGAGTATTCTTTACTGGTATGGGTTTAAGAAAATCGGAAAGCTTTTTTAGCGGCAGTTAAATCTATTTTGAGTATTCTATATTTATGTTTAAATATATTTTTGGTCCCATACAATCGCGTCGTTTCGGTCTCTCTTTGGGAGTTGATCTGAGCCCCGCGGATAAATCATGTAATTTTGATTGTCTATATTGCGAGCTTAAACCTTCAAAAGCCGTAACTGCAATAAAAACTCCTCCTTTGGTTGAAGATATAGTAAAAGAGACCGAGTCGGCACTCCTTCAATATCCAAATATCGATGTCATAACCATCACCGCCAACGGTGAACCCACACTTTATCCCGATTTGGATTTGCTTGTAGATGAACTCAACCGAATAAAAGGAGACAAAAAACTTCTTATCCTCTCAAATGCGTCGAATATCTCCGATCCCTTCGTTCAAAAAACGATGACTAAAATGGATATTGTCAAATTATCTCTTGATTGTGCGACGCAAAAGTGTTTTAAAAAGATCGACAGACCCGCAAGAGGCGTTAGTATAGAGAAAATTATCGAGGGTATAAAAGAGTTTCGTGAGATCTTTAACAAAGAGTTGATAATAGAAATTTTGATCGTAGAGGGGATAAACGATAAAAAAGATGAAATGTCGGCTCTTAAAAAAGCGCTTGATATGATAAATCCCGATCGTATAGATCTTGGAACTATAGACAGACCGCCGGCTTATGATGTAAAAGGCGTTTCAACGCAAAAGTTAAAAAAGTTGAGCGAATATCTTGGCGCTCACAATATTTCTGTTATTCATAAAAACAGAGCCGAAAAAAAGGTCGATTTTTCAAAACAAGAGATACTCTCGACCATAAAAAGAAGACCTCAGTCGGCTATGGATGTAGAGTATCTTTTTTCAGAAAAATCCAAAGAAAATTTAGTTCGCCTTGTAAAAGAGGGTAAAGTAGCAAAAAAAGATATAGCCGGCGTTTTATTTTATTTGCCGGCTTAGTTGGAAGCTAAAGATATATTATCGAGATAATCGTCGCCGCCTTCGAAAACAAAAGCGTTTATAGCTATGATCTCGTTTTGAGGTTCGAGTTGATGCAGGTACTCCTGCAGATCGAGTCTTATGTGTTGCCATGTATCGAATTCTTTTACATATTGCAAGTTTAGAGGATATGTAAGTTCAATATAGTCAACATCAGGATAACTTTGACTGCTGGGATCCATTTTCATCTTGTCGTAATATGTGTTGAAAGAGAGCATTCTTTTTCCGAGTTTCGTCATCGTTTCCACACTGATCGTGAAACTATAAGTCTTGTTGTCGCCGCTGACTTTTTTCATATGATCAAGATGTAAAACTTTTTGCGTAGTATTGTTCCACGGCGTAGCGTTTTCGTTCGTGAGTCTGTACGATACTCCGCTAATCATCTTACCGTTTTCTTTATGCCAGTCGTGTCTTAAAAATATAGATCTGCTACTTCCTTGCGCACCCTCTTGCACGTTAAGCACTTCATATGGTCCTAAAGTAACTTCCCATTTGTCAACAAGACCGTTTTCCGCATCTTCGTAGAGTGTTTTATCGGTCGTACCGCCGTTATTATCCGAGCTTGAACCGCAAGCGGTAACGAAAAAAAGTGAAAATAGCAAAAAAAACATTAATTTTAAAATATGCATAAAATATCCTTTATATGCCGATTATATCATAAAAAAGTAAAAAAATAGATACTAAAGAAAAAAAATATGATGTTTAAGCCTTTGTTTTAATATTTTGACAGTTTATATTTAAAAAAATATAGTATTATTACGCCTAACGTAAGAATAGGATAAAATATGGAATATTACAGTTGGATACTCGCGTTTCATGTGATGAGTTTTACATCATGGATGGCTATGCTCTTTTATCAGCCAAGACTTTATGTCTATCAT
>CAZNIT010000070.1:0-3458 GCA_964573205.1 uncultured Sulfurospirillum sp.
AAGTGGCGCGGCGGACGAGACTCGAACTCGCGACCCCCGGCGTGACAGGCCGGTATTCTAACCAACTAAACTACCGCCGCGCATAAAGTAAGTATTTTAGCTAAAGATAGCTTAAAATTATGGTGGTCGCTACAAGACTCGAACTTGTGACATCCACCTTGTAAGGGTGGCGCTCTACCAACTGAGCTAAGCGACCCTTCCAATCTCTTGAAAGGTGAAAATTTGATTTTCCAGGACTCAAATCAAACTAAAAAATGGCGACCCCAAGGGGATTTGAACCCCTGTTACCGCCGTGAAAGGGCGGGGTCCTGGGCCACTAGACGATGGGGTCATAGACCAAGTGGTGACCCGTGTTGGATTCGAACCAACGGCCACCTCCTTAAAAGGGAGATGCTCTACCAGCTGAGCTAACGGGTCGCTCTTTGAAACACCATCCAAAAAGCCTCCTTTTTTAAGAAAAAAAGCTTGACTTCCTGTGCAAGTGAGGTGAAATTATATACAAAAAGTTCTTACTTGTCAAGAGTTTTTTTGGTTTTTTCGAAAAAAAATTCTCGGTCACTCTCAACGAGTAGCTTGAGTGCCCATAAAACCGACTGTTTTCGTATATATGTTCTATCTCCTTTTAACTGAACTCTTTTTATTTTTATCTCTTTTGAACGGCTTTTGGCTCCTATATAAACGGTTCCTACCGGTTTTTGTTTGGTTCCGCCCGTAGGACCCGCGACTCCGCTTACAGCCATAGAAAAATCGGCATCAAACATTTTCATAACACCGCTTAACATCTCCTTGACACATTCGCCGCTAACGGCACCGTATTTTTTAAGCGTATCCTCTTTTACTCCGACAAGTTTTTGTTTAGCGAAGTTCGCATATGTTATGACACTCCCGACAAAAATATTCGAAACACCGCTATTTTTTACTATCTCATCTGAAAGCATTCCACCGGTACAACTCTCTGCCGCCGTTATGGTCATACCTTTATCTATGAGTTTTTGGCAAATTATTTTAGAGAGATCTTCCCCTATCATTATGTACTGTGAAAAAGTTGTATTTAAAACATATTTCAAAGAGTCTATTTGAGATACATGAACACCTTCGATCTTGTAAAAAACAACTCCCTCGATAATCAAAACTTTTTCATAACTCATCTCAAGCCGTTTTATGTTCGCTTCAAGTTCGTTCTCTTTTTTTTCATTGAAAAGAAAAAGACTCAAACACTCACATCTATCGGATATTAAAATCTTAGGAAGTTTTTGAGAGATATCGATTTTTAGTACATTTATAAGAGTGGAATCTTTTTGGATAAGATAACTATTTTTAACAAACTTTTCAGCCTTTAACGGTACAAGCATTCCATTTTTCACCACAAGCCCGTCTTGACATATGGTAGAGATGATTTTACCGGTAAACGAAAAACTCTCTTTAGTCACCACAAAAAGATTACGATGCCTTGATATCAACTCTTTTAAAACCGATACTATGTCGTCATTTCCTTTTTGGACAAAACAAATTGTATCTATCTCTCCGACACAACCGCTAATCTCTCTTTTTAAATACTCAATAAAGGAGTTATTGTACTCCAATGCTTTTTCTAAGACCACAAGTGCGTTTTTCATGATTTTCCTCACTTTTGAGCCGTTATTATACATTATAAGGGCTTTTTAGATACAATCCGCGCTAAATATTTAAATACGCTTTTTGAGCAAAGCCCAAAAAACTACGCTAACGCTGAGTTCTCCTCGGCGGAGCGCCCGCGCGGTAAACCGCTTTTGATACGCTTTTTGAGCAAAGCCTAAAAGAGCTATATTAACGCTGAGTTCTCCTCGGCAAAGCGCCCGCGTGTAAACCGCTTTTGATACGCTTTTTGAACAAAGTGAAAAAACCGTAAAGGATTAAACGACTATGGATTATAAAGATACTCTACTCTTACCGAAAACAAACTTTCCAATGAGGGGAAATCTCCCTCAAAATGAACCAAAACGCTATAAAAGATGGTTTGAGGAGAAAGATGTTTACAAAAAAATGACCGTAAAACACAAAGGCGCAGAGCTTTTTACGCTCCACGATGGCCCCCCTTACGCAAACGGCAAGATACATATGGGGCACGCACTTAATAAAATTTTAAAAGACCTGATCGTAAAATCCCGCTACTTCAATGGAGAAGATATCCGCTTTACTCCCGGCTGGGATTGTCACGGTCTGCCCATAGAACAACAAGTCGAAAAAAAACTCGCGGAAAAGAAGAAAACCCTTCCTGTTACAACCATCAGAAGATTATGCCGAGAACACGCTCAAAAATTTGTAGATATCCAAAAAGAGGAGTTTAAAAATTTAGGAATTGTCGCCGACTGGCAAAATCCGTATCTGACTATGAACTTTCCTTTTGAAGCGGATATTTACAGAACACTTTGCGAAATAGCGAAAAAAGGTCTTCTAAAAGAGAGAAGCAAACCTGTTTACTGGTCGTGGGCGGCAAAAACGGCTCTCGCTGAGGCCGAAGTGGAGTATGAAGAGAAAGAGGACTACTCCATCTATGTCGCGTTCGAACTTGAGGAAGAAGCGAAAAAAGAGCTGGGCATCGACAAAGGCGCTTTGGTCATCTGGACGACTACTCCTTGGACGCTTCCTTCAAATGTAGGTATCTCTTTAAATCCGGACGAAGAGTATGCGTTAAATAGCGACGGATATATAGTCGCTAAAAAAAGATACGACTCACTCATAGAAGAAGAGGCTCTAAAGGGAGAGATAATAAAAACATTCAAAGCAAAAGAGCTTGAAAATCTTTTTGCCATAAACCCTCTAAACGGCAGAAAATCCCAAATCCTTCTAGGAGATCATGTAACGATGGACGGCGGAAGCGGATGTGTCCATACGGCTCCGGGACACGGTGAGGACGACTACCGTATCGGATTGAAATACAACCTCGATGTAATCATGCCCGTCGATGACGGCGGATTGTTCGATGAAACGGTAGTAAGAGAAAAACTCTTTTTCAAACCGCAGCAATTTGTAGGAATGCATATATTTAAAGCCAACGAACCTATTTTGGAGTTACTAGGCGACTCTTTACTTAAAGTCAGCAAATTTACACACTCTTACCCGTTTTGCTGGAGAACTCACAAACCGGTAATCTATCGCGCTACGAAACAGTGGTTTATTTTGATGGATCATGCGACACTTGAAAATAGAACTCTCAGAGAGACCGCGATGCAAAATATCGACAAAATCTCTTTTTATCCGCCAGCTTCAAAAAATCGCCTCACATCAATGATAGAGAACAGACCGGATTGGTGCATTTCAAGACAAAGAGACTGGGGAGTGCCCATAGCGTTTTTCAGAGATAAAAAAACCGGTGAAGTCGTTTTGGACGAAAAAGTACTCAACTTTTTGGCGATGATTTTCGAACAAAAAGGAACGGACGCTTGGTGGGAGTTGGAGATAAAAGATCTTCTTTATCC
>CAZNIT010000071.1:0-11090 GCA_964573205.1 uncultured Sulfurospirillum sp.
CGAAGAACACTCGACCTTTGAAGAGGATGAAGTTTACAACCAAAAAGATGCCGAAGGCTTCATCCGTCTGAATGCGCTTCGCTTTGTGATTGAGGGCAAAAAGCAGCCACAAAGAGTCAAAAAGATGTTTGGGGAGGAGTAGCGTTTGAAAACACTATCTCAAAGAGCGCTCCACTTTCTTCGTTTTTGACTTCTATCGATCCGTTCATATACTCTTCAACGATCAATTTCGTCATATAAAGCCCAAGTCCCGTGCCCTCTTTCTCTTCTTTGGTAGTAAAGTAGGGCTCGAAAATTTTCTTTTTGATAGCCTCTTGAATTCCTCCGGCATTATCTTTTATCCTTAAAACAAAAGTATTCTCATTTTCTAATAAAGTAATCGTGATCTTTTTATTTTTTTCAGAACTTTTCATAAACGCATCTTTTGAATTGTTGACAATATTCAAAACGGCTTGGGCGAATTCGTTTTCATATCCGTAAATATAAACTTTACATAAGTACTCTTTTTGGATCACGATTTTATTGTGATCCAAAACGGGTACGACCAGTTCGACTACGTGATCTAATATATCGTTTATACAAAATCTCTTTTTCTTTTTGTTCGGTTTGAAAAAATCCTTAAATTCATCGGCGGTTTTTATCATCTCCTTTATCTGAGTTTTCGAATCGTTGTAAAACTCCTCTATCTCTCTTTTTGTTATCTCTTTTTTCTTGCTATTCAAGTAAAAAACCTGATTCATCAAAAAAAGATTGTTAAGAGGCTGTTTCCATTGATGCACCAAAAGTGAAACCATCTCTCCGATCTGTGCCAATCTCGACTGAAAAAACATAAGCCTATCTTTTTGTCGATTCTTTTCAACCTCCGTTACAACTCTTTGCTCCAGTTTTTTGTTGAAATTTACCAAATTTTTTAGAGCCTCATTTTTCTCTATAAAAAGAACACCTATCACCAGTACGATCAAAATATGCGCAAGTATATAAAAGTTGAGATTTATAAGATTCGTCTTTTCATCATATACACTAAAAGGCCCTATATGATTGTTCGCCGTATATATGGTAATCAAAGTTATAACGACAATGGAAAAAAGTGCATAAACTATACCGTATCTATAAGAAAGAAGCATTACAAGCGGAATAATGGTAATACTAAAAAGAACGGAACTATTCTCAAGAGGTATTAAATAGATAAAAGAGTAACAGATAAATCCCAGTGCACCGGATATAAATATTAATTTATAAAAGTTTATATTTTTATAGTTATGATAAAGATAGAGCAAAAACGGTGTCAAAAGCAGTTGTCCCATTAGATTTCCGAACCACCATGAAAAAAATACGCTCGATATCTCATCGCTTTTGATAATATCGAAAAGATACAAAACAACACTACCGCAAAAAGCACTAAAAGGCTGCAATATAAAAACGACTACCGCAATAAAAGTATAAATATCTTTGATCGTCAACAACCTAATGTCAAACCCGACTCTTTTAAAAATATATAATGCCAAAAGAGCCTCCGACGCATTACTAATCGCAATCAAAAAAGATGGAAAAATCACAAATCCCTGAGTCAAGGCGAGGAAAAATTGTCCCAAGAATATACCGGCAATTACTCTAATACCGAAAATCAAAACGCTCGCCAAAGCGAAACCTTCAGGGAAAAAAACGGAAATCGTTACGATCATATTATCGATCGTATAATAAAAACTAAGCTTTCCCGTCACATAATACACAAACGCTATAACAACAACTAGGAGCAAACCTGTCTTGTCGGATTTGAGATGAGAAATACTTTTTTCCAAAGATAGCACCTGGTTTTGATCTTTTGACAACTTTTAATTGGCTAAGCGCTTTATTTTAAATCAACTTCTCTAAAACAATGCTTGATTATAATCCGGTAAATCCTCCTTCATCTTCAAAAAGAAAGTTCATAAAAGAATAACGGATAATCACTCCACATCGACTTCGACGGCTTCTTTTATCATTCCCGCTTCCACTAAAAAAGGCGAGTGTATATACTCTATTTTTTTAACTCTATCATATTTTGCGTACGAGAGGTGGAGTATATCCTTCGCTCTGGTTACCGCTACATAAAAGAGTCGCCTCTCCTCTTCGAGATCTCCCCCGTTTTTACTCATTAGTTTTCTATTTGGAAACCTTCCGTCCATCAAATCCACTATATATACCTCTTTGAACTCGAGTCCTTTACTGGCATGAACACTCAAAAGATTTACTCCTTCACCCTCGGTAAGTTCTCCTCCTCCGAGTGTCAGAGCGTTTATGAAACGGTATTTATCTTTATACGGTTTAGTCAAATCCTGCAAAAGAAGGGCTTTTCGTTTTATATTTATGAGAGCCTCTTTTTTTACCTCTTCATCTATACTACCGTCTTTTAATTTCGCTCTGTTAATTGCCAGACGCTCCGTTATAAGCTCGAAAAGTTGTGAATTTATGATATTTCTTACAATCTGAGAGGGCGAATCCAAAAAGATCGACGAATTTACATACAGGTAAAAAGCGTGTAAAAAAGTCGCCAGATCTTTGTTGATCTTGGAGTGCCTAAGAATGGGGTTTTTCAAAAATTTATCCTCAAACCCCATCTTTTTAAATCTAGCCGCACTCTCCTCTTCGATAATCTCATCGAACAAACCGAGCTGATGATTTACAACCGCTCTTTTAAAAGGGTTTTTCTTCTCTTTGGGATTTATGATCCCTTCAAGGATATTACCGTCTCCGACTTTATAAAGCGCATCGAATATATCTTTCGCAAAAACCCCTCCGACTCCTTTAACATATTCGAAAATATGGACAAAACTCATAAGATCTCTGTGGTTTATGAGAATCGTAAACATATCGAGCATCGCCTTTACCTCTTTGGCATCAAAGAAACTTGTGCCGCCCTTACGTTTGGAGTTGATGCCAAGCTCTCTCAAATGCGCTTCAATACCGTCTGCACTGGCATTATTTCTAAAAATGACAGCGATATCATCATGAGGAGTTTTGGACTCTTTTATTTTCTGTGCAATACCTGAATACTGATCAAAAAGCTCTTCAAAAATCATCAATCTTGGAGGAGGAAAATTCCCTTCACGTGTCACTTCCAGTTTTTTGGGATAGATTCGGGGATTTTTCTCTATCACCTTGTTTGCGAGAGAGAGTATCTTCCCGCTTGAACGGTAGTTTTTGTTAAGGGAAAAGACATTGGCATTTTCAAAACGATCCGCAAAGGAACCGATAATGTTAATATCCGCGCCGTTAAAACCATAGATACTCTGATCATAGTCCCCTACACAAAAGAGCGACTCTCTCTGAAACCCGTCAATCAAAGATCCCTGAAGCTGGTTCGTATCCTGATACTCATCTACCAAAATCTCTTGAAACTTCACCCCCTCTTCATCCAAATATCTCTTAAAATCGATCAAAAGATCGTTAAAATCGACATATCCGAAACGCTTTTTAAGATCTTTAAACTCTTCGTATATATCTTCATATACATCCGCATATACTGCATGTTCGGGACACTGTTGGCTCATCCACTCGCCAAAACCAAGCGGTGAAACCGTATTTTGATACAACGAGTGCATATCGTAAAGATGTCCGGCGGAGTATGGCATAACCTTTGAATCAAAGTATGAGAAATTTCTCTTTTCATGTATGCTTTTTAAAACCATCTTAAGATCTTTAGGTTGTTTTAGGACTATCTTTTTACCGCTTGCTTTTAATATCTTGTAGCTTATGGCATGAAAAGTTCCTGCTTGTATCTTTTTGGCCACCTTTTCGTCAAAATACCTTCCTACCCTCTCTACCATCTCGGCCGAAGCTTTATTTGTAAATGTGAGAAGCAAAAGATCTTGCGGATTGACACCCTTACTTAAAAGATAACCGATTCTAGCGACTATCGTCGATGTTTTTCCCGTTCCGGCAGACGCGATGATAAGATTGTTCCCATAAGAAGCAGTAGCCGCGGCATACTGCTCTTGGTTTAGTTTTGATAAAGGCATGTCGGACTTTGTGTTAGGATTGGATAAATTGTAAGATATTTGATTCTATGTCATCTTTATCAACGACATCATCATGAACGATCTTTTTATCAAAAAGCGACTTAACACTCGGCGTTATCTCTATATTTAACTTCTTGGAAAATTCCCTCAAAGCTTCTATATCCGGTTTTTTTTCATCGCTTTGCTCCAAAGCCATAAGCATCGTCGGAGCGAATTTCGTCCACTCCGCCGTAGAACAGATAACCGTTTTCAAATCTTTTTGTTTCAAATTTTCATAAGCCCTAAAACATGTCGCGGTGTGCGGATCGAGAACATATCCTTTTTTCGCATACTTTTTTATGATTTTTTGTCCATATTCGTCATCGCTGTCGATAGCGGCAAAATCTTTTTGTAAAGAGTCGAGTTCATCTTTACTTAGAGTATAGATACCGTTTTTGTTAAGATCGTCCATCATCTCTTTAGTTCTCTTCGCACCGTACTTGTCGAACAACACCCTCTCGACATTCGAAGATTTCAATATATCCATAGCCGGAGAGTTCGTAAGAATCAACTTTTTATCTCTTATGTCGTAAACTCCGTCGTTTATAAGTTCGCTTAGTACATTGTTGGCATTTGAAGTTATGAGTATCTTCTCCACAGGAAGCCCCATCTTTTTGGCATAGTAAGCACCAAGAGCGTTTCCGAAATTTCCGCTTGGAACGGTTATATAAATCTTTTCACCCTCTTTTATCTCCCTCTTTTGCGATAATGAAAGATAGGCTTTTATATGATAGATGATCTGAAAAATAATTCGTCCGAAATTTACGGAATTCGCAGCACTTAAAGAGATATGACTCTTTTTTAACTGCTCTTTGAAAGAAGAAGATGCCAAAAGACGCTTTAGAGCGCTTTGGGCGTCATCGAAGTTTCCTTTTATCCCTATAACTTTTAGATTCGGCGCACTTTCGGTTACCATTTGAAGTCGCTGAACATCGCTCGTTCCGCCATCCGGATAGAGACAAACCACTTGAATATTCTCCTTGTTTGCAAAAGCTTCCAATGTAGCCGGCCCCGTATCTCCACTTGTCGCGGCGAGAATGAGATACTTTTTTTCTATCTTTTTAGCAAGATTTGAGAGTATGTAGCCAAACGGTTGAAGAGCCATATCTTTAAAAGCTCTTGTCGGTCCATGATATAGCTCGTTTACGAAAAGATCGTTTTCGATTTTCACAACCGGCGCGACATCTTTGGGGTCGTCGAACTTATCATAAAGCGACAAAGCTTCATCGATCACGCTCTCATCGATATCGATCTCAAACATTTTCAATATCTTATATGCCAATTCTTTATAAGAAAGTTCCCTGTTTTCGATAAAAAAAGCCTCTTTCAACTTCGGCAGAGATTCAGGAGCATACAACCCGCCGAAATCGGCACCCGGATTTAGTATCGCCGTAGAAAACGGTACACCTTTTTCGGACTCTTTTTCATATCCCCTTGTCGGTATAAAATTCATTTCATCTCCTTTTTGATCACGGTTCCTATGCCTTCACTCGTAAAAAGCTCCAACAGTATCGAGTGCTCGATGCGACCGTCAATGATATGCGCTTTTTTCACACCGCCCTCTACCGCTTCAAGACAAGCATCTACTTTTGGAATCATACCCCCGTGGATAACACCCTCATCTTTTAATCTTTTGACATCTTCCTCGCTCAAAGTGGAAAATAGATTTTTGTCGTTATCCAAAACTCCCAGTGTATCGGTTAAAAACATCACCTTTCTAGCACCTATGCTAACGGCTATTTTACTAGCCGCGAAATCGGCGTTTATGTTATATCCGGGTTCGCCTATCTTTTGAGCGGAAGCTATCGGAGCGATAACCGGTATAAATCCCTCTTCGATTAGGTTTAAAACGATCTTTTTATCAACCTTAGTTATATTGCCCGTATATCCGAATTTTCCGGCATCTTTTGGTTCCGCCTTTATGAAGTTAGCATCTTTACCGCTTATACCGATCGCCTTTACACCATGATGATTTAAAAGAGAGGTTATCTCTTTATTTATACTGCCGCTTAGAACCATTTCGACAACTTCCATGTTCTCTTTACTGGTAACTCTTTGTCCATCTTCAAAAGAGGTCTCTATGTTCAGTCTCTCTAAAATGGTATTTATCTTTTTACCGCCGCCATGAACTATGACCGGCTTTATACCAAGAAGAAACAAAAAGGCTATATCTTTTGCGAATTTCTCTTTTAAAATCGGATCACTTTGTGCGGCACCGCCATATTTTATGACGATTATCTGGTCGCGAAAGAGCTGTATAAAAGGAAAGGCGTCTATCAGCGTCTTGACGGTATCTATCTTTTTTTGAGTCGGCATATCAATCCTAAAATTTTTAGGAGATTTTACCAAAATTTGCTATATATTCCTTTACGCGCTCAACTATCTTCTCGGACAAAACGATTTCAAGCTCCAAAACCGAAAGATCTACTCTAAAATCTTCCATCTTCACGGCATCTTTTTGAGTCGTGAGAATCGAGTCGGCATTATGCTCTCTGACTATTTTTGCAAGCTCTCTTTCTTGAAAACGATAATGATCGGGGAAAAATACCCTCTCTATAAAAGGAGGAACAAACTTTTCAAGTCTTTGAGGTCTTGATATGGCGGTAACCAAGACCATTCTGTCGGTTTTGTTGACAATCTTCACCTCTCTTGTAAAATCAACATTTTCAACCGCAACAAGATCCGCTTTTTTGTAATTGGAAGGCGGTTCGCGAAAAGGACCCGCCGGCAGGCAGAACTCATTTGTAAAAACCATTGAAGGTCTTAAAAGTATATCGAATTTCTCTATCCCCACCTGAGAATATCCGTCATCCAAAAGTACGACTTTCGCTCCTAAAGATTTTGCTTTTTCTATCCCAGAAATTCGATCTTCGCTAACTATGACCGTTGCATGCGGAAGTGATCTTGCCAAAAGCATAGCTTCATCTCCGCTTTTTGAAACATCGGACATGATCACACCGTTTTGACTAATCACTTTAAGCCCTTTTGACTCTCTACCATAGCCTCTAAGAACAATCGCCACATCTTTTAACTCTTTGGCAAGAGCTATCGTAAAAGGCGTTTTCCCGCTTCCTCCTACTATGAGATTTCCAATACTTACAACCGGAATTTGCAAGTTTTTAGGTTTTACCGACTCTCTTTTAAGAACAACAAAAACACAATATAGTAAAGATACGGGATATAGAAGAAAAGAGATAAATCTTTGCACTCCGTCAGGGTTGAAGAGATATCTCTCCACCCAAAAATATATACGATTTCTCACCCTCTATTAGCCGATATCTCTTTTATCTGATCACAAATATAGTACACCTCGTCATCACTCAATCCCGTATAACAAGGTAAAGACAATATCTGCTGATAATTCGTCAACGCGACGGGAAAGTCGTTCACTCTAAGCGAATATTTATGTTTATAATATGTCAAAAGATGTAGAGGTACGAAATGAAGCCCCGTATATATTCCTTTATCTTTCAGCGCTCTAGCAAAATCGTCTCTATTTTTATCCACTTTGATTATATAGAGGTTGTAGGTGTGCTCGTTAACCTCAGCGGGCAGAGTTATATGAGCCACTCCGCTTAAACATTCGTTATAGATTGAAGCGATATGCTTTCGTCTTTGAATCTGTTCGTCAGCCTTTTGCAGTTGTCCTATACAAAAAGCGGCATCTAGTTCACTACTTTCGTATCCGATACCTATATCGACAACATCGTAAACATAACCGATATTTCCATATTTATCCCACTCTTTGGACTCAATTGCATGATGACGTATGAGTTTAGCTCTCTCGTAAATATTTTCATCGTTAGTAGCTATGATTCCGGCTCCGCCGATAGAGTTTTTCATTTTTGAACTAAATCCGAATGTTGTTATGGTCGAACCGGTAGTTCCTATCATTTTTCCGTTATATTTCGTACCTAAAGCGGTCGAAGCATCCTCAATCACTTTTATGTTGTATTCGTCAGCAATTTCGTATATAGCATCCAAATCACTGCTTTGCCCGCCCACATGAGTAACTACGACCGCCTTTAATTTTTTATGATAATGTTTTTCCAACGCCTCTTTGAGTCTTTTTGGATCCATATTGAAGCTTTCACTTTGGATATCTACAAATATCGGCTCGGCGTCAAAATGTCTAACCGCTTCCGGAACAGCCGGATGAGCGTTTACCGAACATAATATTTTATCGCCTCTTTTAAGTTCCAACGCAAACATACTAAGATGCATAGCACCGCTCCAACTTGATGTAGATACGGCATATTTACAACCGATATACTCACACATCAAATCTTCAAGCTCCTCGATTTTAGAAGCGCCTTTTAACGATAGAACCTCTTGAATCAGATTTTTCTCGTTCTGATCGATAGAGGGCAGGTAAAATGGAATCTCTTTCATAACAACTTCTCCTTCTTATAGTTTAATATCTCTTGGGTATAAAAAATCATGCCCGATAGTTCGGGATGTAAGCTTTGCGATAACGGGCGGCTTTCGTTTGAACTGATTTTGGTATATCTTTTTAATAATCATATCTATCATCTCAATATCAAATCCTTTTTCGATCAATTCTTCACGAGAGAGCCTGTTTTCCACAAACTCTCTCAAAGCGCGATCCAATACGGCATATGTATATCCGAGCTCCTCTTCGTCACTTTGCCCTTCCCACAAATCAGCCGAGGGAGGTTTTTTTACGATCTCTTCGTTCACGCCAAGGTAATCGGCAAATTCGAAAATCTCGCTTTTATAAAGATCTCCGATAGGATTTATAGCCGAAGCTAAATCACCGAAAATTGTTCCATATCCCAAAAGTAACTCACTTTTGTTGCTGGTTCCAAGAACTAGTGCCCTCTCTCTTGCAGATATGTCAAAAAGTATCGACATACGCATCCTTGCGGAAAAATTTCCTATTCGAAGCGCATCGGCATTTTCAAGTTCTTTATAACTTCTAATCAAATCGGCTATAGGCTCCACAATATAATTTATATCGAATTTCTCACATAAGATTTTCGCATCTTCCACACTAGCGGAACTAGAATAATAAGAAGGCATCATGACACAAAGTAGCCGATCTCCAAACGCCTCTTTCGCCAACACGGCTACCACCGCCGAATCGATCCCCCCACTTAATCCCATAACTCCGCCGTTAAGCCCGGTTTTGAAAGTCTCCTCTTTTAGAAACTGTATCAGATACTCTTTAATTCGTCTATATTTTTTAGACATGTTACCTCTGTTCAATATAAAAATCAGATAAAATTAACTTTAATCAACCGCAAGACCGTAATTACTTAAAGTAAAATTATATTAATTTTAACCTTAATTAACACTTTTATATTTACAAAAATCGCTTAAGTTAGTTATAAATTAAACTATTTAAAAAAATATTAATTAAAATAAAATAAAAGTAAAAAATAATATTTGAAGATGAGAATAAAAAGTTAAATATTTTTTAGTTTCTGTATGCAGTAAAAAAAGGGGATCAAAAATCCCCGTTTTTTCTATATTAGTTTTTAACCGCGGACGCCATATCCCACATAGGAAGGAATATCCCAAGAGCAAGCATAAGAACCATACCGGCGATAAAACCTATCAAAATAGGTTCGATATAAGCTGAAAGATTCTCTATGATATCGTTGAAACGATTGGCATAATATTCACTCACTTTCTCAAGCATTTTATCAAGTGCGCCCCCCGATTCGCCGGCTTTTATCATTTGGATAAGCATGCCTTCGAAAAGTCCCGTATCTTCAAAAGCTTCCGTAAGGTTCGCTCCTCTCTCGACAGAGAGTTTTACCGAAGCTAGTTTATCTTTTATCTCTTCGTTATCTATCGTAATAACCGCCGTATCCAAAGCTTCGGCGATGGGAATACCGGCACGAACAAGCTCCGTAAAAATCAACATAAAACGACTCATAGATGCAAAAAATATAACATTTCCGATAAGATAAACTTTTAATATATGTTTATCTACTTTTCGTTTATAATTGTCATTAGTTTTATATTGATATTTATGGAAAGAGATTATAGCAATCAATCCTAACAAAATAAAATGACCGTAAGTATTTAAAGAATGTTCCAAAAATAGTAAAAGCTTCGTAGGTGCGGGCAGATCGGCTCCGAGCTTTTCGAATATCTCTTTAAATTTTGGAACGACATACATCATAAGTATTGTAAATGCGATCGCGATCGCAACTATGACGGTTATTGGATACCTCATCGCGGATTTGAGTTTTTTGGCGTTTTCCATCATCTCTTCCAAAACCTCGGCAAGTTTTGTCAAAGATTCCGACATATTACCGGTATTTTCACCAAGTTCTATCATAGCTATCGTCACATCACCTACCTGATATTTATAAGGCATCATAGCTTCGGTAAAACTTTTACCGGCATTTAGATCTTCGTCAACCTGTTCGAAAATCGCTTTTAAATCTTTATCGACGGTTGATTTGGTAACTTCACGAATACTATCATGAATAGAAATACCGGCATTCGTCATAACTGCAAGTTGTCTGATTGCAGATATCAAAGATTCGGTTTTGATCTTCTTTTTGCTCATAGCGCCGAAAAAAGTCTCTTTCATATCCTCAATACGATTTTCAAGAGGTGCAGAGACTTCATAAGCCTTAAGAACGGTACCGTTTGGAATCTTCGCCTTAGCGATTAAAATAGCTTCTCTTCTACTTACGGCCTTTATGAGTTCTGTTCCTCTTTTTCCCTGCTGTATAAAATTAACTTCAAAATATGTCATGATTTAGCCACCCTATATACCTCTTCTATAGTAGTTTTGCCGTTAGCCGCACGAACGGTAGCATCTTTGAACATAGAAATGAAACCGTTTTTATCGGCATAATTGGAGATATCCTCTTTTGAAGCTCCTCTTGCGATCATACTTTGGATGTTGTCGTCAACGACCAATACTTCCGAAATCATTTCACGCCCTAAATAACCGGTATTGTTACATTTATCACACCCTTTGGCTTTATAGAACTGATAGTGATCAGGAAGCATTGGACTTAAATCTTTTAATACATCTTCGGGAAGCTCCGTTTTGATTTTACAATG
>CAZNIT010000072.1:0-7421 GCA_964573205.1 uncultured Sulfurospirillum sp.
TCTACACCTATTCGCCCTCCGTAAGCTATATCCGGTGCGCTTAGGTCATTGTTGAAAACTTTATTGTTCGACAACTCTTCATCAAAATCGGCAGAGAAGTTTATGTTGGCATGCGTCCAGTTTTTTATCGTATTGTTCGAAATGACGGAGTTTTGTATGCCGCCCCAGAACATTATTCCTTCGGGTGCTCCGCGGGTAGTGCTCGTTCTTCCGTTTCGCTCCAGATTAGGTACGGCCATAGAGTAGTCGAGTGTATATTTAGAATCGATTATACAGTTGTCTATCTTGATATTTTTAACAGTATTATTTTTTGCGTTTACATATATTCCCTGTTTTGACATATCTCCCACGGTCACTTTTTGTATAGTTATATCGTTTGCGTTATCGATGAATATCCCTGCTACAAATCCACCCTCGAGTTCGATGTTTTCAACTACTATATTTTGACAATCATGAATATATAGAGGAGATGTAAAAACGCTGGTTTCTATCTGCGAGGGTTTATCGTTACCGTAATAGTAAAATACGGTACCATCTTTGTCTCTATTGTATGACCATTTGAAGGTATCGCTAAGCTCCAAAGAGTCGAACGCTCCTAAAACTTCTTGAGAGTTTATTTTTATCCTATACGGATGATCATCCAAAATGACCGCAAGCCAGGTATTTGCAGGATCCGAAACATCCTCTTTGAACTCGGCTCCCAAACCGTTGTCTCCGACACCGTTGTACGGGTACCATTTATCGATTTTTACTATGTTAAGCGCGGATATGATCGGCTTGGCTCCCTCTCCGTATGATCCAATGGTGATAGGGTTTTCGGCGGTACCGCTGTTTTTGATGTTTAGCTGTCCCTGCCATTTTTGACCGACTCGAAAAAGAATTTTATTACCCGCATTTATGGTAGTGTTGTTAATATTATTTAGAGTTTTCCACGCCCGTTGAGGTGTTTTACCGTCGTTTCCGTCGTTTCCGTTCACCGCGTCTATATAGTAGGCGCTATCATCAACCACGACATTTTGAATATTATCGCCGCCTCCACCACCTCCACCGCATGCGGATAGGAAGATCGCAAGAACCAAGCCGGATAAACAAATCTCAAAATACTTTTTCATTAAAGCCCCCTTGATATTTTTTCTATTATATCAAGAATATATAATTTTAAAGTTAACTTTTCCGTTTATGCTTTTTAATATATATAAAGATTCCAATAGCCAATGCGACTAGTAGCCCTATCGTAACCTCTTTTGTATAGCGGTGGATAAGTTCTTCGTTTTTACCGACGAAATATCCGATGAGTGCAAGCACGGTAACCCAAATACCGGCTCCAAGACTCGTATAAAAGCTAAACTCCTTCAGATCCATTTTCGAGAGTCCCGCTGGAAAAGAGATATATTGTCTAACCGCCGGAATGAGTCTTCCCGAAAAAGTGGAGATGTGACCGTGATCGTGAAAGAATTTTTCCATTTTATCGATCGTCTCTTTTGTTACGAAAAAGTATTTGCCGTATTTTATTAAAAATCCCCGACCGTACTTTAGTGCTAGAAAATAGTTAAAAAGCGCGCCCGCAAGCGATCCGGCTATTCCCGCCGCAATGGCGATAAAGATATTCATTTTTCCCGCATATGCAAGATAACCGGCGGGAATCATAGCCACTTCGCTTGGGAAAGGGAAAAAAGAGCTCTCCAAAAACATCATGGCGAAAATCCCGAAATATCCCCAGCTTTCCACTGTCTCAACGATAAAATTTACGATCTCTCCAAGCATTAGTTTCCTTTTTACATCATGGCAAGAAGAAGTATCCCAAAGAGGATACGATATATTCCGAATGCCACGAATGTAAATTTTTCAAGAAACTTGATAAAAAACATCATAGTCAAATAAGCTACTATAAACGCGGTTATAAATCCTACTCCCAAAGCTATGAAGTTTGCGTCCGAAAACTCTTTGTAGTGTTTGAGCAGATCATGACCGCTTGCGGCGACCATTACCGGTATGGCGAGTAAAAAAGAGTATTCCGCCGCCGCTTTTCGTGAGAGACCAGCTAAAAGAGCGCCTACTATCGTAGAGCCCGCTCGGCTGGTTCCGGGAACGACGGCGAAAACTTGAGCTACCCCTATCCAAATCGATTGTTTGAAAGTTACATCTTCGACTTTTGTCGTCGTATGGTTCTCATCTTTGTAAAAGTGCTCGAGTATCAAAAAAACGATTCCTCCCACAATAAACATGACCGCTACGACTTTAACTGAAAATAGAGCCTTTATCTGATGGCTGAAAAGTAGTCCCACTATGGCAATCGGTAAAAAAGAGATAAAAACTTTGATCCAGAGATTTAGTTTACTAAAGCTGAATTTATCTTTATAGTTAAACACGACTGCAAGAATCGCGGCTAGCTGTATGATGACTTCAAAAGCGGCGTTTGCTTCCGTCTGTTCCATCCCCATCCAATTTGCCGCGACTATCAGGTGTCCGGTGGAGCTGATGGGAAGAAATTCCGTCAATCCCTCGATAATACCGAGAATAATAGCCTGAAAGATATCCAAAAGAGTCCTTAGTTTATAAATTAAAGTTTTATTTTATAATTTTATCATTAATTCTGGTTGAATTACTCTAATAGATGAAGATTATTTGATTATCGGTTTTTTATCTTCAATTAATTTTAGTGGTTTTGTAAAAGGAGCAATTTGACACATAAAGTCTATAAGCCCGACAATAACACTTCCGTAAAAAAATTTAATTGCGGGATTATGCTGCCAGAGTTTGTCGGCATAACGATATATGATAAACGGAGTATCCCCGATACCGTCGCCGTTTTTATCAAAACCTCTATATGCACCCCAGTAGTTGTATAAAATTTTATTATTGATATTTGGATAGTAGTAAAGATCTTTTGCTATATCTTCTAGATTGTGATGTATGCGGTTATGGGTTATATGATTGTTACTGATTATTGCATGAAAGTGGAAGGCTTCAAGATTAAAAGAGATTGTATTGTTTTTTATGATTCTTTGGATCTTTTGTTTTTTTGGTTTATTGTCGATATATAGACCTTTGTAATTGTATTTGATTATGTTATCTGAAATTTTTATGTCGTATCCTCCTCTTGTGAGGATACCGATACCGGCTACACCGTTAGAACTTAGTATCTGATTTGAGGTAATTTCTATATTTTTTGATCCGCTTATGAGGATCGATACGGTGTTATAACGATAAAAATTGTTGGAAATGTTTATATCGCCGCAGTATTCTAAATGAGTGGCAAAACGATTA
Organism: uncultured Sulfurospirillum sp.; assembly: GCA_964573205.1. Taxonomy (GTDB): domain Bacteria; phylum Campylobacterota; class Campylobacteria; order Campylobacterales; family QNZT01; genus QNZT01. The sequence continues at coordinate 3,268 of CAZNIT010000072.1, forward strand.
TTTACAAAAGTGTTTTTTGTTATAAGATTTTGATTTGATCTTTGGAGGTGAATATCTCTTGTTCCGTCAAATATATTTTCTCTTATTTGATTGTTATGTGAATACCAAAGTTTTATGCCGTCACCTCTAAGCGGAATTTTCTGGTTGTTTGAAGAGATGTTGTTATCTGTTATGATGCAATTGTTTGACATTGAAATTACTATGGCGTAGAGTACTTGGTTTATAGTACAGTTTATTATTTTTAAGTTATCGGAATGTTCGGCTTTTATAGCACTGTCAGTTTGCTCGCTTTGTTGACCGCTACCCGTAATGGTGAGATTTTTTAAAGTAACATCATGGCTGTTTATTTTTATGACACTTCCATATCCCTCCGCAGTTATTACGGCTTGTCCGTTTTGAGCAACGATTTCAAGCGGTTTGTTGATGGTTAACGCTCCTTTATAGGTGCCTTTTTCAAGATGGATTGTTGAGTAAGGTTTTGCATGATCTATCGCGTCTTGGAGCGGTGAAGCCGAAAGTAGAACATAATGAAGAAAAAGTAGCGATATAAAGATTTTCATAACCGTAGTTTATCAAAAATCCACTTTTTTATTATATCGTTTTATGCAATTTTTCTTGATATATAACATACTTTCGCTATACTTTTTCCAAAAAGTGAAAGTTTAAAAAACTATATTTGAAGTGATTTGATGGATAGAAACGTTTTAGTACTGTGTACCGCCAACAGTTGTAGAAGTATCATCGCCGAAGCGCTGATAAATAAAGAGTTAAAGGGTGTAAAAGCGTATAGCTCGGGATCGAAACCAAGTGCGAAAGTGAATCCTCTTGCAAAAGAACTCCTGATAAATCATAATGCTTGGCAAGATGAGTATCACTCAAAAGAGTTAAGTTCTCTTGAAGGGATCGATTTTGACCTTGTTGTGACCGTATGTGACCGTGCGAAAGAGAGCTGTCCCGTTTTTGCGGGATCCGTCACAAGGATTCATATGGGATTCGAGGATCCTGACGGTAAAGGATACGAAGCGTTTGAGAAGACATACGAACTTATGAAACGAAAGCTTTTGCCTGAAATAAAAAAATTTACGGAGATAAAAAATGAAAAAAGATGTAATAAAAACGAAAAACGGAGTTAAAGTAAGCTTTAGCGGGGTCGTAAAAAAAAGACAAATCGTGAAAATGGTTGAAAACTGTTCAAAAGGCGAGTGCGAGTGTATGAGCGACGAAACTAAAAAGAAAATAACCGACATGAAAGTTGAGGGAAGAGACGGTGAAGTTTCATTAAATCTTAGCGGAGAAGTCTCAAGAGAGGAGATACAAGCCGCTTTGGCGAAATCAAAAGTGATAAACGATTGAAAGATCCAATGATTTTTTATAAAATCTACTCTTAACTCTAACTGTAATACCATGTCATTACGAAAAATAAAGGAGATCGTATGGATAAAGAGACCCTATTTAAGAACATGGTAAACGCTATCGTCAAACCGCAAGAGGTTTGGAAAAAAGAGTTGGCGAATGAGTCGAGTTGGCTTGATTATTTGAAGTTTCCTATTTTACCGGTAATTGCGGTAGTTGCGGTTATAAGTGCGATTTTGACGAAAATTTTCGGTTATCATATACCGGTTATCGGAACTATTTATCCTTCCGCAAGCGACCTTGTACTTCAAATTGCCGGTTCGATAATAATATTTATAGTTTCAATGGTTGTTTTGGGGTATGTCGCAGCATATCTAGGCGGATTGTTCGGCGGTAAAAACGACATGAATCGTGCGGTAAAAATGCTCTTTCTTATCTGTGTTCCCTCGCTTGCAGGTCAGATTTTGACGACTTTGCCTTTTGTGGGTTGGGTTTTCGGTATCGGTCTTGGTATCTATTCGCTTATATTGTTGTATAGAGCCATTCCCGAGTTTATGGAAGTTTCGGCGGACGATCGCGTCAAGCATTTTATATTTTTCATCATAGCCGCAATCGTTATATCTATCGTTATAAATCTCTCAATCGGTAGATTATTCACTCCAAAAGATATGATGCAACAGATAAATAGTGGTATATTGACAAAAAACGATGACACCCTCCAAAAAGGAATCTCTCGTACGGATGATGCGTCAAAAGAGAAAAATCCGATTCAAGGCTACATCGAGTCGATGTCAAAAGGCGACTATAACCAAGATATCATAAACGATTCATCAAATGATAGTTTTACACCTCCTAAAAACGGGCGTCTTACAAAAGAGCAGGTGAAAAAATTCATAGCGTATGCGAAGAAGGCGAAAATAGTTGAAAAAGAGCAGGCTCAAAGACTAAAAGAGAAATATGAGCAAAAAGAAAAGAGCGATGATTTTTCTATATCCGATATTTTTAACGGCTTGAAAGATGTTTCCAACCTCGCGACTTTGGAGATGAAAGTGGTAAAATCAAATGGCGGAAATTGGGCGGAATATCAATGGATAAAAGATCGTGTCAGAGAGGCTTACTATACGCCCTCTTTAAATGAGACTACAAAATATAACGCGGAACTTTTAAAAGGAGAAGAGGAGATAATAAAAACGATTTTATAGGTTTATAGAAAATAGTTGTCTTTAACGATATTTTGACGAAGCCTGTAATCCGGCAGATATTTTCGCACAAGTTGCCAGAACTCTTTTGAGTGGTTTTTATATTTTATGTGGGCTAACTCATGAACGACTACATATTCGATGAACTCAACGGGAGTTTTGGCTAGATAGATATTGAACGAGAGATTGTTTTTTCCACTGCAACTTCCCCATCTTGTTCTGTTTTTTCTAAAACCGATTTTGTTTGCAAAAAGCTGCATCTTTTGACTGTAAATATCGACCATAGGCGGTATGATTCGGGTCGCCTCTTTTTCGTAAAGTAGGTCGAGTTCATCTTTTGTATATGTATGATTGGTATGAAATTTTCCCAATATCCAAACGCCTTCGCGAGCCGCTTTTTGAGCCTGTAAAATTTTGTTTTTGTGTTTTAAAATCCAGTTTCGTTTTTTTTCTATAAAACTGTCGATCGTATTTTTAGTGGTTGTAAAGTTTGTTTTAACGACTACTTGGCTATCTTTACGAATTGTGATGTAGGTATGTTTTCTGGAAATCTTTCTCTCTATCTCGTAAACTATCGAGGACATTTATACTCTAGCGCGTCAAGAGTGCGATTTTTTAAAATAGCCGTGAATTTTAGTTTTTTCGCTTGAGGGCAAACATTTTTCAAAAACACCTCTTTTGATGTATTGTCAAGATATTCGATCGCAAAAACTGCTTTATTGTTTTTTGTATAGATTTCAAATTTATCTGCATATCCTTCAAAAAACGCATCTTCAAGTAAAGCCCAATCAAATAAATCCCCATATACTTCTACAAATTCGGGTGCGTTTTTTTGTCCTATGCTCAAGTTTTTCTCGTGTGAAAGATTTATAAGAAAATCGGCGTATTTTTTCGTATCCTTTAGTGAAATGTTAAAACCCGTACCGTTTTTACCGATATCGGCGGTATAAATATCTAAATTGTCCGCTTCAACGCCGATAAATCCTTTTTCTCTAATCATCTCGAATCTTTTTTCCATTATGGGTTTTAGTTTGTCGATCTCTTTGATATTTAGAAATTTCTCGTCTTCCCAGCCCGGATAGATTTTCCCGATGATCTGCTTAGGAAAATCTTTTTTATCTTCTCTGTAGTTTTCCCAAGAGCCGACGGAAACATACGCAAAGACTTTTTTCCCTTTTTTTTGAAGGGTATTGATCAACTCTTTTGACGTATCGAAAGAATCAAGCTCGACTATCTTCGCGTCGTACGAGGTTGGAATATTGTCTTCGCCTAAAACTATATTATAAGAAGTTAGCGGTTTTGGAGTATAGTAGTTGTCATTTTTCTGATTGAAGGTTTTATCTTCGTCGATGTTGCTGTCGGACGAACCGCATGACCAGATGAATAAAATGGAAAGTAAAACCAATATCGTGTTTTTCAAAAAAACTCTTTTTGCGATTTTTTATTTGGTGGAAGTGTGGGGAACTCAACACAACCGTAAAAAGGGGCTTTTAGAGGCTAGTTGATAAAAGTATCCCTAAAAGTATCCCTAAAATCTAAAATGACCCCTTTTTGTTTTGCCTTTTGGCATTTGAATTATACTTTAACGAAAATGTTTTAAAG
>CAZNIT010000073.1:0-9744 GCA_964573205.1 uncultured Sulfurospirillum sp.
TCATCCAAGGTGTTGTTATGTGTTGCTTTAATATCTTTTAAAGGATGTCTTGAAATTAATCCCCATTTACCATCATTTTTTTCAGAGCCTCTAGCACCAATTGTGATCAGATGATGTTTTGTTGATTCTTCAGTGCAACCAATAACAGCAGCTAGTGTAGAGAGATTTCTCCATTCAAATTTACTATCTTCCAGCATCGTTTTTAGTATGTTTTGACGAGTTTTATCAAGTTCTCTTTGCTTTTTTGTTTTATACAGTTCTAGTGCAAAATTTCCTAGTATAGTTAATATAGAACCAATTATGGCACCAATAATACCAATTAAAGCAATCCAAAATTTACTATCACTTATGACTTGTGAAGCAATTTTTGATATTTCTTGTTCTGTCATAAATATTCCTTTACAAATATCACATAACTATTTAATAACACACATTATACATAAAACACATCTGAATTACAATATTTAATAAACATAGACATATACGCCTTAACTCCTAAAAACATTTCAAAATGAAATAAAATATGACAAAACTACTTGTAAGTTTTGCCTGTTTTTAGTGTATTAACATACAAAGTGTCTGTTATTTGGCAAATACGGGCAATAACGAACGAAGTGTTTAATTATTGTGACTCTGTTTGTGAATAAAATTTTAATAACGATAAATACTTTTTTATATTGTATTTTAGAAAGAGTTATGCTCTTATCTTTTTTGAATTGTAACTATGTCTCATGCTTTATATCTTGACAAATAAGCCGATAATGCACCAAAGGAGTTTATGTCATGATAGAAATTATTTTCGCGATTTTTATAGTTCTAGCGTATATGAAACTACATGAGATGAATGACAGATTGATCCTAATGGGCAAAAAGATCGAAAGTTTACAATACTCCTTAAACGGTCTGCAATTTAAAGCAAATTCTCCTAAACCCGCAACAAATACTCCGCCCGCTCGGAAAAATAATTTACCCGAAAAGACAAAAAAGATGGAAGATGAAAGCTTCTTTCAAAAAATCCTAAAACGCTTCGCAAATAAATCCTTAGAAGATTTTCTTGTCGGAAACTTACTTTTAAATATCAGCATCGTAGCGTTTGTTCTAGGCGTTGGATTTTTTCTGAAATATTCGATAGATAAAAACTGGATACCGATCTGGGGTAGGATGTTTATAGGGATAACCATAGCTTTGGGGATGATAATCGCGGCTATCAATATAAGAGAAAAATACCCGAAACTCTTTAGCGAAGTGCTTTTGGGAGGAGCGATAGCCATACTTTATTTAAGTATTTACGCAGGTTTCGCACTGGATGGATTTAAATTTTTAAGTTTCCGAATATCCTTTGTATCTATGGTGGCTATTACCGTACTTGCGGGCACGATGTCGCTTAGATTCGACTCTTTGACAACCGCGGTATTTGGTCTGATCGGTGGTTTTGCAACGCCGTTTCTTATAAATAACGGTGCTCAAAATATAGAAGCTTTGATGATTTACACGCTTGTATTGAACATCGGCGTATTTTATATCTCTTTTTCAAAACAGTGGAGCCTGTTAAATATATTGGCTTTTATACCCACTTATATCATCGAATTGACAACGACTCGATTTTCGGATAAACACTTTTCATTTTTACTATCGATCTATTGCGTAATATTTATTATCTATTCTATCGTACCGTTTATAAAGGAGATACGAACAAAAGAGATAAAGTTAAAGACAAAACTGACTCTACTGTTTGGAGCAAATATAGTCTTTTATCTATCGGTTACGGCGATACTCTTTTTGGATTACGGTTATGAGTTTAAATACTTTTCCATCATCACGACTTTAACGGCTCTTTATCTCTTTTTGTATGCATATATTTTAAAAAAGAGAGGAAAGTTTACAAACAACTTATACTCACTCGTCACGGCAAAAGCCATAGGACTTTTGATCCTGACACCGGCGATCATGCTTGAAGGGCGCGCGCTGAGTGCCGTTTGGGCTGTTGAAGCGGCGATACTTCTATATATATCGCAAAAAAGCGACAACAAAAGCCATATATATTTCGGAATGATCGGTTTTTTATTGGCATTTTTAAGATTTATCGCCGATATGATCGATATTCATCATACCGGCGAACTAAATGCTAAACAGTTTGTTATGGCCGGCATCGCCGTCGGAGCGTTTTTTTACTCTTACACATTCGGATGGAAAGAGGATCTTGAAAAAATCGCACGAAAGTTCAATCTGCACTTGATGCTGGTCGCGGGCGGCGTCATCATGCTTTTTGTGTTTTTAAATATAAATGTCATAAACTGGACAAAATTATACGCTCCAAACGCTCAACATATAGCAACCACTATTCTTTGGATACTCTTTGGCATCGCAATGTTCGTCATTAGTCTAAAAAAAGCTTCACAAAGAGGAAAGCAGACAGCCATAGGACTTATTTTACTGGCGATCGTAAAAGCTTTTTTTATAGATCTCTCAGGAGCCGATTCCATATATAGAATAGTTCTTTTTATCGTTGTGGGGATATTGCTTTTTGTATTGGCTTTTTACTATAAAACGAGAAAAGCTTAATTGAGCTCTTTCGCCCATATATCACTTTTTTTGCGGCATCAATCGTTCTCTCCCCATCCATGCATCTTTTGAGCACCCAAAACCACATACTCTTCAAACAAATCTTCGATAGGATTTATAGCTACGAAATATCCATCCTCGAGTATCCTCTCAAGCTCTCCGTATCCTTTATCTTTCGGGAAGAAAAATAGAACTTTCGCACCGTTTTTGGCTATGGCGTATATCTTTTTTAAAAAAAGCTCCTTCTTTTGCAAAGCGAAGAAATCGATATCGATAAAGACAAAATCATAAAGCCTCGAGTGTTGATTATAGCGTTGTTGTTTATAGTCGATTTTTCTGGCTTTCTTAAGTCCGCTTTCATGAAGCTCTTTTATAAAACTTTCATTCGTCGAAACGAAATTGTAAATATAATCGTTTTTAGAGCAAAACTCTTCGAGCCTCAAACAAACCTCCTTTCCTTCATCCGCCATATGAAATACCGTCACGCCCGGATACGGCGGAACGATCGAAAGCAGTTTATCAAACTCCGTTTTTTTTATATTTTGCATTAATTCTCCCGGCTTTGCTTATTGCGCTTTTAAGCATGATATAATTATAACAAATATTTCAAGGAAAAAGATCATGAAAAAGTCCGTTTTGATAGTATTGTCGCTCTTTTTTTCTACTCTTGAGGCGATGGAATTTCGCATAGGCTCCGCAAATTTTAACTGGAGTGCGGGTATGACATACATGAAAACGGACTTTGTTATAGACGCCGATCTCTATACGATATCTCAAACTCATACGAATATATCCGATACGAAATTTTACTACTTTTACAATGCCGATATGTATAAAAGCGATTATATCGATCAAATAACGGATCTGATCACGACACCGATAACTTACGATTTTCCTTTTTTCGGATCGTTTAACGACGCGGTCTCAAAATATACATCCGTTCCCGTTCCTTCCGATTATAGAGTAAGAGGATTCGATATAAATTTCGGTGCCGGTTACGATATTTTATCAAACGACAAAGCTTATATAGGTCTTGGTATAAACAACGGATTAACACTGCTTGGCATGAAGATGAAAAATCTAAAAAAAAGCGTTGAGGTCGTTTACGATCTTTTAGATGCGACCGAAACTTCCATCTCCACATACAAAGTCGGACCGATCGTAAATTTCGGCTACGGTTTTTCAAAAAACTTCTCTTTTTTCGGGAGTTTTAGCTTAGGCTATCAAAACGGCTCTATGGAAAACGAATGGATAGCCTCTTCGATAGATATCGACGGCAAATACACGATTTTGGATGTCGGTATCCGATACGAAATATATCGAGATAAAAACAGAGATTTAGGCTGGATAAAGATAAAACCGAGCTACTTCGTCACTCTAGGATACGGTTATAAAAAGTGGGATATGAACGATGCTAAAATAGATGCGTTCAATATCGTACAAATAACATCGGGCGGAACTTTCACAAACAGTTTCGACACCGACTATTTCTATATCGGTGCGGGAGTGAATTTCTGAAAACTAGGTCAAATTTTTCATAATATTGTGAGAAATTTTTGAGTATAATCACCTCCTTTCAAGGAGAACATATGATTGAGCGTAAAAAGATTTACAACCCTAACTCACAAGAACATGTAAACGATAGAAAGATTTTCGGAGGAAATCCGACCGGTATATTCGAACTCAACAATATCAAGTACCAGTGGGCATACAACCTCTGGGATATCATGCTAAACAACACATGGTTTCCAAAAGAGGTCGATATGACGGCCGATGTCAGAGACTACAAGTTATTAACGGAAGCTGAAAAAGGTGCGTACGACAAAGCGCTTTCGCAACTTATATTTATGGATTCGCTCCAGACAAACAACCTCATCGACAATGTCAACCCCTACATCACTTCTCCGGAGATAAACTTGATTCTCGTAAGACAAGCGTTTGAAGAGGCCCTTCACTCTCAAAGTTATGCGGTTATGGTTGATAGTATCTCGCAAAACACCGATGAGATATACGACATGTGGAGACAAGACGCCAAGCTGAAAAACAAAAACGACAACATAGCTCAAGTTTATGAAGAGCTAGCGCAAAATCCTTCCGACTCACAGATAGTAAAAGCGATGTTCGCAAATCAAATCTTAGAGGGAATCTACTTCTACAGCGGTTTTACATTTTTCTACACATTGGCAAGAAGTGGTAAGATGCTAGGCTCCGCACAGATGATCCGATTTATTCAAAGAGATGAAATAACACACCTTTTGGTTTTTCAAAACATGATCAACACGACAAAAAGAGAACGACCGGAACTCTTCACTCCCGAACTTCTCGATGATGTTTATGAAATGTTCGAAAAGGCGGTAGATCTTGAGATAGCCTGGGGACAGTACATAACCGAAGGGCAGATTCTAGGACTTACGAACGACATAATAGAAAACTATATAAAATATCTGGCGGATCAGAGACTTCACGCGGTAGGTCTTAACAAACTCTACAATGCCGAACATCCCATAAAATGGGTTGACGATTTTTCAAAATTCAACGATCAAAAAACGAACTTTTTCGAAGGAAATGTCGCCAATTATTCAAAAGGAAGTCTAAACTTTGACGACTTCTAAAAAAGAGCTTATCGCACTTCAGTTTCCCTTCTTTGAAAATAGCTACGAAAAAAATCTGGAAACTCTGCTATCTTTAATCGAACGGGCTCCGAACGATAGCGTCATCACGGCTCCGGAGCTCTGTTTGACAAACTTCAGCTTTGACAAGATGGATGAAGCGGCGGCTTTTTCCCTTGATGCGAAAAAAGAAATCTTAAAGGCCTCTCGTAAAAAAACGATCGCTTTGAGCATGACGGAAAATATCGAAGGTAAATTTTACAACAGCGCGAAAATCTTCCACGATGAAGAGGAGATCCATTCTCAACCGAAAGTCAAACTCTTCACTTTTGGGGACGAAGATAAACACTTTTCTCCCGGATTAGAAGACAATATCAAAATAATTGAAATCGACGGTTTAAGATATGGGATCTTAATCTGTTTTGAGATAAGATTTATCCGATTCTGGCTAAAACTCCAAGGAGCGGACATCATCTTGATACCGGCACTTTGGGGGAAGCTTAGAAAAGAGCAGCTAGAAGCCATAACGAGGTCTATGGCGATTATAAATCAGGCTTTTGTCATTCTCTCCGATAGTGCGAACGACGATATGGCAAAAAGCTCAGGAATAATAACTCCTTTCGGCAAAGAGTACCGAAACGACAGTAGCGCTTATATCTCCCATAGCGCCGATCTAGGTGAGATAAAAAAGATGAGAAGATATATGAATGTAGGGATTAAATGATCAGAAGACATCTGCAAAACGACTCTATTCATCTTCATAAAAGCGAAGAACTCGCTAGAGAACTAAATGCCGTATTTCCTATCTCAAAAGAGGTACAACAAGCGATTGCTCAGACACAAAGAGAGATATTCGTACCAAGAGGCTTTAAACATCATGCGTACAAGCTTGACGCTCTGCCTCTCTCTTCGAATCAATGGATAAGTTCGCCGTTAACGGTAGCGAAAATGACGGAGGCTCTTTATCCGAACGGAGCCGACTCGGTATTGGAAATCGGTTGCGGCAGCGGTTATCAGGCGGCTGTTTTGAGTAAATTGTTCAGAAGGGTTTTTACTATAGAAAGGATAGAAAAACTTTTAACTGAAGCTAGAGAAAGATTCGCAAAACTAAATCTCACAAATATTCATACCAGATTCGACGACGGAAACAGAGGTTGGAGAACTTACGCGCCCTTTGACCGCATACTCTTTTCCGCATCCGCAAAAGAGGCGCCTATACATCTTTTCGACCAGTTAAGCAACAAAGGCATACTTGTAGCTCCGATAGAAGAAAACGGCAAACAGATCATTACCCGTTTTATCAAAGACGGAAAAAAAATAAAAGTCCAAAAACTTGAATCATGCCTTTTTGTACCCGTAAAAAACGGCATAGAGAGATTTTAGCGACCTTCCATAAATATAATTAACAAAAATAAAAAACTTGTCGATATATCTTTAGCATAAAGCTAAAGGTGATTTCATGATAAAAAAAAGTTTCATACTCTTGTTGCTTTTTGGCGCACTAACTCTTCAATCCGCCGATCCGGAGCAAAATATACTCAAAAACGCGGACTTCGAATTAGGCTACAATTATTGGGATGCAGACAACGAAACCAGGTTGCTTATTACAAGCGACAGTTTCAGCGGCGCCAAAGCGGTAGAGTATGAAAACGGCGGACTCAGCCAAACGACTCAAAAATTGAATTTGGATATGAACAGATCCGTCGTTTTAAGCGGATACTATAAAAACAAAGGTGCGGTCGAAGGAATGTGGCTAGGCGTATCGTATATGGACGGCTCTTGGAAAAATGTCGGCGACTCCTCTTTGGAACTTCAACCTTCAAATAGCTACCAACCGTTCGTACTCGTTTCAACCCCTCCTTCAAATACGACATATATCACCGTATGGACTTGGTCCGAAACCTCTTTTAAGGGTAAAACGATACTAGACAATCTAAAACTATACCAACAATCAAACGATAACTCGAATCATCCTCCGGTTATAACGAAGATTTCTGATAAACAAACGCTTTTAGGTGAAAAAGTTAATTTTCAAATTCAAGCCGACGATATCGACAACGATGAGATCATATACGCTTTAAGCGGTTTCGACGATGAGAGCGGGATATTTATAGACTCCAAAAATGGGAAAATTTACGGAGAAGCTTTAAAAAAAGGCAATTACAAAATTAAAGTCTATGCAATCGACTCCAAAGGAGCGCTCGCAAAAGAGTCATTCAACTGGAAAATCGATTCCGAACCGGTTACCGCCTGCAATATACTTCAAAACAGCGGTTTTGAAAAAAGCATGAGAGCTTGGTCGGTATATAGTGCTCGAAGCGAACTGGTAAACGATGCCTACAAAGGATCTAAGGCTTTAAGCATCAAAGACGGCGGCCTTGATCAGTTGTCGCAAAAAATATCATCCGAACCTTCGACTTATCAATTTAACGGCTACTACAAAACCGGCGGCAACGTAGAGGGCGTATGGGCGGGAATGATATTTTACGACGAAGATTACAATATGATTTTTTCAAAAACGATATCTCTAAATTCCACATCAAAATATAAAAAGTTCGTTATAAACGCAACGACGACTCGAAAAACCGCTTACATTCAAGGGTGGATATGGAGCGATGCGGGGAAAAACGGTGCGAATGTACTGCTGGACGAACTTAAAATCAGTACGCAAGAGTGTTACGACTATGTTATTGCCTCGTCACTGCCTCCAAAAGATATAAATATCTCAAAAGCGCCTCAATTCGTCGTTATAGGTTTTGACGACAATACCAAATCAGAAGGCATAGAATGGGCGCTAGATCTTTTCAATGATAAAAAAAATCCTGACGGAAGCGATGCTAGAGTCACTTTTTATCTAAATACATACGGACTTGACGAATGGATAGAGGATGATCCTTCAAAACTACTTACAAGTTTACGAAAACTTGTAAGTAGCACTCATGAGACGGCGAATCATACAAAAAATCATCATAACGATATAGCGGCCTCAAATTGGGAAGAGTATATCAAAAAAGTAAGAGAGTTAAACTCCACCCAATGGAGCGGTAGAATCTCAGCCGCAACGAACGATCTGGTTAACAAAGCTCAAGCAAAACCTAACGATATAGTAGGATTTAGAGCTCCGTATCTGGTATATAACCAGAGTATGTTCGAAAATCTTAAAAATCAAAATTTTCTCTACGACTGCTCTATCGAAGAGGGGTATGCGCCTGTTTACGACGGGACAAATTTCAGATGGCCGTATCAATTGGACGAAGGTTCTCCGGGTCATAACGAAAGCTGGTACGGAAATGCGGAAAACAACGAGTCGGTAAACATCTCCTCCGTAAAGGGATTGTGGGAACTGCCAAATCATGTATTTATAATACCGAAAAACAGCGAATGTGAAAAGTACGGAATTCAAAAAGGACTCTGGCAAAGAATACTGGATAAACTTCCGTATCTTGAAGATCATAAAATCACGGGATTCGATTACAATCTTTGGAGCGAAGCCTCTCTCGGCAAAAATGAAGTCCTCGGCATTTTAAAATACAATCTCGATCTAAGATTAAAAGGAAACAGAGCGCCGTTTATGATAGGAGCGCACACTCAATACTACACAAAAGAGTGGGCGGACGCAAACGCTCAAAACGCCACTTACACACAGATGCGTGAGGCGATTGAAGAGTTTATCGACTATGCGCTGAGTAAACCGGAAGTTCGCATAAAACCGGCAAAAGATATCATCAAATGGTGTCAAAATCCGACATCGTTGCCATAAAGGAAAAAAATGTATAAAATCATATTATCGATTTTGTCGATCGTAACGCTAAACGGTTGCGGCGGCAGTTCGTCAAAAGATGTTACGAATCAACCGCCGCTTGACAAAACATCAAAAAACTATTTCGGTATCCTTTCGGACGCCACGGTAAATATCTATGAATTGGGAGAGGGCGACAAGAAACTTCTTTTTACCGAAAATACCTCCAGCGGTCAAAACATAGACGAAATAGGAAATTTCAATCCCCATTTCAACGAAATGCAAAGAGATAAATTTTATCTTTACGAGGTAAAAGGCGGCGAAAATATGGATGCGAATCAAGACGGTATAGTGGATCAAAAACCTACAAAAAATCGTACCGTATATTCCGCAATATATAAGGGTTATAAAATTCATGTAGGATACAGAGCTTTGAAAACTACGAACAAGGGCGTCGGTTTATCCGAAAAACTGCCCGATTGATAAAAGAAAGTTTTTTAAAGTCGATATAAACGGCATGAATACAAGAAAAAAGATCACACTCATCCTCGTCGGCGCCTTTGTCCTTTTGTCTATGATTCTAATGGCAAGCATACTTTTAAACTTCAGAGAATTCGGCATAAAAAGCGCACAAGAGAAGGCTCACTTAACCGCCGAAATAGTTAAAAACGGGCTGACCGCGCATATGGTTAACAATATAATGGACAAAAGACGCTATTTTCTTAAAAAAATCGAAGATTCGAAAAACATGAACGCTCTTTGGATCAGTAGGTCGGATTCCATAATAAACCAATACGGGGAGGGAATAGACTATGAGCTTCCAAGAGATAAAAT
>CAZNIT010000074.1:0-9537 GCA_964573205.1 uncultured Sulfurospirillum sp.
GGCTATGGCGGTGCCCAAGTTTACCGGAGTCAAAGATCATGCTATCAAGGCTACGGAGCTCTCTACCGCTTCGGCGGTCGCTACGGCTCTTGAGTCCATCCATAGTGCTTGGAGTATTAGTGATGAAGATTTTGACTGGGATAATGACGGTGTTGACGACGATATAGATACCGAGCTCTCTTCACAAGGGTACCCGTGGGATATGACAAGAAACGGCGATCCGTTTGGTGCACTGCTTAAATCTTCAACGAAAAGTGATTTTAAAACACAAACCGCCTTGCTTTCTCAAGCTAAAATGAGTTATAGGCTATATACCGCAAAAGCGACCGATCCCTCAAGAGGAGTAGGATTTACTACTACCGTAGCGAGTCGTGACATAGAAGCCAAACCGGATAAAAATGACTTTTGGCTTTACGCTCCGGAAGTAAATGCCAGCTGTACGGTATCTAGCGATCATTTTAACGCAAAGAAGGTTATTGCCGGTGATTTCATACTGCTTGATGTAAACGGTACGCTACCGATCGATTTTTCGGATAGTGCATTGGGTATAGGCTTTAGCGTTACCTGTTCGTGAGTCGTCATTTGTCCATAACGTCCGCCATAGACCACATAGGTAAAAATATTCCAAGAGCTAGAAGTGTTAAAAACGATGCCAAAGCGGCGATCATGATCGGTTCGATATAGGTTGATATATTGTCAACCAGATCGCCATATTTTTCACTGTAATATTTATCGACTTTTGCAAGCATATTGTTTAAAGAACCGCTTGATTCTCCCGCTTTTATCATCTGTACGACCATATTTTCGAACTGTCCGCTGTTTTTAAATCCATCCGTTAGGGAGCGACCCTCTTCGATCGCTCCTTTAATGGTTGAGAATTGCTCTTTAAGATAATCGTTTTCCACGATATTTTCGGCAATTTTTAAAGCCTTAATGATCGGAACGCCGGAGTTTGTTAATTTATCAAATACAAATATATATCGTCCGAGCATCGATAGTTTCGTAATTCTTCCAATAAGATAAACTTTTAATACATATTTATCGAAATAGTATTTGTATCTACCTTTTGCTTGATAGAAAAAAGAGTGTAAAGCGACTATCAATACGAGTGAAGCGAATATATATATGCCGTTTTGTGAAATAAACTCTTGTAATCCCAAAAGAAGTCTGGTCGGTAGGGGTAATTGGGTATCGAACTCTTCGAACATCTCCTTAAATTGCGGTACCACCATCTGAATAACCGCAACAAAGGCCGCTATCATAACGGCAAATACGATAATCGGATATCGAAGTGCTTTTTTCAGTTTTTTTCTGTTTTGATGTATCTCATCGAGAATATTTGCGAGTTTTATAACCTCTTGGGACAAAGTACCTGTTTGTTCTCCCAACTTTATGATGGCTGCGGAGACATTTCCAAGCTCATATGAAAAATCTTCAAAGGCGTTGCCGATGGATTCACCGGCTTCGATTCTCTGTGCGATTTGAGAAAGAACCTCTTTTGTCTGTTTATGCTCGGTGGTGTTTACCACTTCGTTGAAACATTGATTTATGGATATGCCGGCGTCGAGCATAACTCCAAGTTGCCTTAGCGCGGCTATATAAGGCTCTAACGGTACCTTTCTTTTTAGAGTGGAATTTTGAAGAGATTTTTTAAATTTTTGGAGTTTGAAAGAGAGCGGTTCATTTATCTCTTCGATAGAAACCAAAACTCCAAGTGCCATATTTTGAAACTGTTTAAGGGCGTCTATTTTGTGTGTAGAGACGACTATCGTGCTACTTTTTTCACCGCCACGAAGATATACTATCTCGAAGTATTTCATATTTTGACGACTCTCATAACCTCTTCGAGCGTAGTTACACCCTCAAGAGCTTTTGATATACCGTCAACTATCATCGGCTCGTATCCGCTTTTTAAAGCGGCTTCGTTAATCTCATAGCGGTTTTTGCCAAGAGATATTTGATTGGAAAGATTCGCGTCGATTTGAAGAATTTCACAGATCATCACTCGTCCCAAATATCCGGTAAAACCGCATTTTGCACATCCTTTACCGGTGTAAAAGGACGGATTTTGAGGAAGGTAAATTTTTAGTTTTTCAAGCAGCGTGAGTTGCGGTTTGTGTTCGCTTTTGCAGTGAGGACATATTTTTCTTACGAGTCTTTGCGTAACCACTCCAACAAGTGAATCGGCTATTAAGTACGGTTGCAATCCCATTTGAACCATTCTGGTTATCGCGCTGGGTGCATCGTTCGTATGAAGCGTGGAAAAGACCAGATGTCCTGTAAGGGACGCTCCGACGGCGGTTGTGAGAGTCTCTTCATCTCTAGTCTCGCCGACCATAATGATATCCGGATCTTGTCTTAAAACCGAACGTAGGACATCGCTAAAACCGTAATTTATCTTTTCGTTCGTCTGAATTTGCTGAACCAGAGGCAATTGATACTCTATAGGATCTTCGATAGTTATGATCTTATTTTCAATGTCTTTTATTTCGTTTAGAGCGGCGTAAAGAGTCGTAGTTTTTCCGCTTCCGGTGGGTCCTGTTACGAAAACGATTCCGTAGGGAGCATGAAGAAGAGATTGAAATTTCTGAAGATTTTTCTCACTCATCCCTAGTTCGTTTAGTGTTAAAAGTATTTTTTGTTGATCGAGTATCCTCATAACTATCGATTCGCCATGAAGTGTAGGAGCGGTCGATAGTCTGAAATCGTAATCTTTGTTGTTTATTCGCATTGAGAATCTACCGTCTTGAGAGCGTCTCTTTTCGGAAATGTCGAGATTTCCTAAAATTTTTATACGCGATACCAAAGCGTTATAAACATCCATATCGAGAATAAATATTTCCCTTAAAACCCCGTCAACCCTGTTTCTAACCGATACGTCGGCGGCATTTGGTTCTATATGGATATCGCTGGCGTTATTTATGATGGAACTTTTCAATATCTGTTCTATAAGCAACATAATAGCGCTTTGTTCGTTATCGAGCTTAAAGTCGGAAGATGATATTTCCTGTTTTACTTGATTCATCAACGCTTTTGCCGTCTCTATGATCTCCAATCTTTCGTAAATATGACGAATATCGTTTTTAAGTGCGATATAAAATTTGATCGGTTTTATGACTATGGAGCGTTCGAGAATTTCAAGAGCGTCGTAGTTAAGAGGATCGGCTATGGCTACATGAATGAAATCTTCATCTTCTTTGAAGATAATCGAATCTGCGTTTCTCAATATTTGAATCGGATAGTTTTTTAAGAGATTGAGATTTATCTCCACACTATAAAGATCCAAAAATTCCATATCGAGTTGATCGGCCAAAACCAATGCGAGCTCTTTTTCGCTTATAAGCCCTTCGCTAATAAATATTTCGCCTAGTTTTTTGTCGTAATTACTCTGTTTTTGGATGGAAAGCGCGTTTTGCAGTTGCTCTTGAGTTATATACTCGTGTTCGATTAGAATATCGCCGATTCTTAAATTTTTATGCATGTGATAGCCCCGAAGGAGTAAAAACTCCTTTTTAGAGGCTATCTAGCAAATTCTGTGCCTGTTGTGAGTAGTTATGTTTTAAAAATATGGAGAGTGCTTTTTTCGCGACATCCGGTTTACCCATAGCTTTTTTGGCTTGTGCGTATATTATCCAAGATTGTGCTTGAGAAGGATCTTTTTTACTAGCTTCGACCGCCCATTTGACGGCTTTTTCATAATCTTTTTCATTTAGATAAAATTGAGCTATTTTAATAGCGGTAGAATATGACTTTTGGTTTTTATGATTTAAAAGTAGGTTATAGAGACTCTCTCTTTGAGTGATTTTTAGTTTGAAGCTCTCTTGGGGGGCGGCCGGTTTGCTGTTTTTGATAATATGTTTTGGCATCTGTTGGACTTCGGGTGTTTTTACCTCTGTCTTTTGTATCTGTTTTTGAGGTTTCTCTTTTTCTACATGAGAGAGGGTTTTCTCTTTCGGCTCCTCTTTTTTTTCCGTTTGCGTTTTATTCTCTTTGAGATTTGTGCGGTTGTCTTCTACGGGAGTGTTGTTTCTATTTTGAAGAATAGTCAAAGCGATTGCGCCGACTATAAAAAGAGGTAGAAAGATTTTTAAAATCCGCTTGTTCCTCTCTCTTGCCTTGTATTTTCCATATAGTTTAACGAGTTTGCTGAAATTGTTATTTAACATCGATAAGTCCTGTATCTATGGCAGCCATTGTTAAGGTGGCATCGTTTATCTTACTATATTTTTTGTAGCCTTCCCTGTTTGCGATATTTAATATTTCAAGTAGCGTTTTAACGATTTTTTTTGTCGTTCTGAAGTTACCGTTTGCATATTTGGCTATAAACTTCAAGTGAGATTTTCTGAACATCGCCGCAATTGTAGAGAAGTTGTTCGCAAGCAGACGACTCTCTATATATCTGCCTATCTCTTTATCCGTTAGACCGTCTAGCTCTATTCGTTTATTCGTTCTTGATTTGAAATGATCTTTTTGAAGTATGTAATTTCCCTCTTTTTTATGCATAGCCAGTACGAACTGAAATATTTTTTGATCGCTAAGTATTCGAATAAGCTCCACTTGATCTTCGGTTAACAGTTGAGCTTCATCGATAAAAACCGTATATTCGAGATTGTTAAAATTTTTTTTAAGGTTCGATATGAGAGTTTCGGTCGAGTATTCGTTGTGTTCGATATTTCTTCCGGCAAGGCTTAAGAGAGTCTCCAAAAACTCTTTTTCGTCAAAATAGGGATGTGTAAAATACTTTGCGACTTTTACGTTCGTAACTTTTTTATGGATATAGTTTAGTAAAAAGCTTTTTCCCGTTCCCGGATTTCCAAGTACGAATATCAAAGGCACGTCATGCGCTTGCATAGCGTCTATGAGTTGCTTTTTGGCATACTCAAAAGAGAGACTGTCAAAATAGCCGCTTAAATCGAAGTCGTCGCTAAATAGTTCTTTCGCTTCCGCAAACTGATTCATTTCACCTCTTTTGTCATTTGTAAGAGGTGAAAGTCAATCACTCATAGCCGAAACCGTTCTCCAGTTTCTCAAGAGTAGGCTCGCCTTCATCACCTCGTACAAGTTTTGGTGTCATTACTATAATCAATTCACTCTTAGAGTTAACTTTTTTCTTGCTTCTGAAAGCTTGTCCTAAGATAGGAATGTTACCCAGAACAGGGACTTTGGTAATAATATTTTCACTCTTTTTTTGTATCAGCCCGCCCAGTAAAATTTTTTTATTATTTTTTACTTTTACTATTGATGAGAGCTGTTTTATCTTTATATCGGGCGCGAGACTCGGTACACCGTTTTCATCAAGATGTCTTTGCGTTATTTCGCTTATCGTCGGGTTTATTTTTAGGATTATGAAATCGTCTTGCGAAACTTCCGGAATAATACTCAAAGTAACTCCCACAAATGTCGATCCCACTTCAAATTGCGGTTGTTGCAAAACGGTTCCGTTTGTCGTGGTGGTTTGTGTTCCGGTTGTGTATTTGTAATTTTTTTCTTCTCCTACGTTTATTATGGCGGGTTGATTATTAAGTGTCAAGATTTTCGGATTCGAGACTATATTTACTTTTCCCTGAGTTTTTAAGAAATCCAAAAGACCGTTCATATCGAAGTTGTAACCTATGAGATAGTTCGTATTTTTAAATGCGCCGGAAAGATCGTTCGCTCCGGATTTAGCGTTGCCGTTGAATGTCGCTTGAAATTTACTCCAGTCGATACCGGTAGTTTGATCGTCGTTATATGTCACTTCTATAACTTTTGCATCGATGAGAATTTGCTTATGAAGTCTTTTCATCATTTTTGTAATATATTTCGAGACTCTATCCAACTGTTTTTTCGTACCGGTAACGGTTAAAAGACCCGCCTCTTGATTGATGGTCGTTTCAGTCGGTTTGTACTCATCGCCGTCTCTATGTAAAATGTTTTCAACTTCCTTTTTTAAATTGTTCCAAAATTGAAAGTCGCTTTGAGAATTTAATGTCATATCTCCGTTTCCGTTTTCACCGGTACCCGTAGAGATGGTTTTATTTGTAGCGGATGTTCTTTTTGTAAAATTGACATAGTCTATATAAAATGATTTTGTTTTGAGATAAGATATTTTGAGCGTATTTTTTTGTGTTAGTTCATAGTTGAGATTGTTTTCATGTAACAGCAGATCCAACAAGTCGTTTAGCGAAGCGTCATGAATATTCATATAACTGATCTTTTTATTGACGATTTCACGGCTTTTTTCATCTTCGAAAATTAGATTCATTTTGCAGGTATCGGAAAGATTTTCCAAAACGTTCATGATCGTTCCGGGAGCTTTTTTTGTGCTTTTTACTTTAAAAGAAAAATATTTACTTTGACAATCCGCTCCAAGAGCGAGTGTAAAAGTAAGTAGTATTAACAGTACTAGCCTCATCGTAAATCCTCTTTCGTTACAAGCATACTTTCTGTTTTGGAGAGTGTCAGTTTTATAATTTTGTTTCTCTTTTTTAAAAATACAGTATCTTGATTTATTTTATATATCTGAAAATCGGATATTTTGTCATTTTCTTTATACCATTTGCCGTCTATAAAAGCTTTTTCATTTAAAATCATCGTTAGTTTCGGTCTGTGATTTTTAGTATAATGAATTTTTTGTTTTTTTACGGATTTTAAGACGGCTGTTTTTTTGCTTATAGGGTGAAAAGGGTCGTACGATACTTTTATGTCCGTATCTTTGATTTTTGTAACCCTTTTTGCGAGGGTGTTTAATTTTTGATCTATCTCTTTTATGTCGAGACCGTTTGCGCTTAAGAATGAAGCCGTCAAAATTAAAAAGTATATCACTCTCATAGTTTGATTCCGTAAATTGTGAAATTTATAGTGAAGTTTATCTTATCTTCATCGATAACTTTTTCGAATCTGATATTTTTTATATCGATTAGAAATTGTGTATTTTCGATGAAACTTAGATACTTTAAAGCGTTTTCATATTTTCCGCTTCCGGAAATCTCGACATATTTTTTGGGCAGTATCGACTCATCGCTCTTTTTCTCTTTCGAGTCGCTGTTTTTTATATGATCGATCTTTATATTTAAAGAGAGCGACTTTTTAAGTATCTTGTCCAAAGTGAGAGTCCATCTGGTTTCGTCGAATTCAGAAATTTCCAAATTTGTGAGTTTTGCGTAGAGATAATTAAGATCGTCTTTTTTCTCTTCCACTTCACTTTTAAGCGATAGTAGTTGCTCCTGGCTCTTTTTGATTTTCTTTTTGAGTATCGAAGGGGATTTACGTTTTATATCTTTTTTTAATTGTTCGAATCTTTGTTCTTTTATATCCAACTCCTCTTCGATGGAGGGAAGTATATTTAGATAGATTATAGCTGCGGCAAGTAAAGACGGCAGAAAGTAAATAAAAATTTTTTGAGCCGGTTTGATTTTTTTTAAATAGTTTTCAAATTTCTCTATAGTGCTCATGATTTATCTCTTTAGTGTGATGACGCTTTTATAGCTCTCTTCATCAAGTTTTATTTCGTTGGAATAGACCTTTTCGTACCCGAGACTTAGAAGATCTTTCATAAAAAGGGCTATGGTGTCTCTTTTGTTTTTTTTAGAGTAAATCTCAAGATCTATGGTTTTTTCACCAGATTGAGTGACTTTATCGACGCTTAAAGCGTATTTTCGTAAAAGAGAGTTGACCGTTAGGAGTATGTTCGTATATTTTGAGTCTTCGGATTTAAGCGATAAAAGAGTGTCGGTTATCTCTTGCAGTTTGGCAAACTTTTTTGCGACGACACTCTTTTGCTCTTTTATGTGTGCGATCTCTTTTTTTATCTTTTTATGCTTTTTTTGAACTATTTTCGTGCTATTTGAGAGTTCTTGGACTTTTTGTTGAAGTTGCTCGTTTCTTTTTTCGATCTTTTCCAACTCCAAATATTCGTAAACGGGATATGAGATTACTATAGCTAGAGTACCGGAAGCGACGAGTGAAAATTTTCCGACTTGCGTTTTGTAAAAAGGTGTCTTCTTTTTATAAAATGTCGCATTTAAAGTATTGTCGTTGTTTTTTATTTTGTCTTGAACGTAATAAGCCGACAATATGTCGATGAAATCGAGATTTTCATACTCTTTGAATAGATTTAGAGGATAGAGTTTGACATCTTCGATATACTCATTGATGAGCGTATAAATGTTAGGAATGGTTCCGCTTGAAGTTTTGATATATATATTGTCCAGTTTCGAGAAATTGTAGATATTTCGGTTATGGAGCGCTAGATTTTTTATGGTTGAGAATACCTTCTGGAATGTCGTGTAGATATAATCGTAAATTTCATACTCTAAAAGTGTATATTTCTCTTTGTCAACACCCTTTTTTGAAAGTATCTCTTTTAAATCTTCAAGCGTTATTCTCGTATTTTTCGCTTCCAGATCTTTTATCATTTCGTTCAAGGTTTTGATTTTTTTCGAAGATATATAAGCTCCGTTTTTGTAAAAAGCCAAAAATGCCTCGTCTTCGCCCAAGTAAACGAATACGTCGTTTCCTTTTTCGATTTTCTCATTATTGTAGAGGGTTTCGAAAGAAAGAGGCGCAATGACGATAAAATCGAGATACTTTATGTTTTTAAATGTTTGTGCGTATTTTTGTAGGACATTTTTTTTATCGTACGCGAAAGCTTCTACAAGTAATATGTTCTCTATGTCGGTATGTTTTTGAATATATGTGATCTTATACTCTTTTTGTATATCGAGTCCTAAATCTTCATACATTTTGAGCTCAACAGCGATAGCTAGCTCTTTTGAAGAGTACTTTTTTTCAAGCTTGAAGCTGTGTGTAATGATATCGTTGTAATATAGTCTGGATGCGGCGGTCGTTCTTTTTGAGTTCAATTTCGATACGGGCTTGATTCTCTCTTTTTCATCGAGTGCGAAGATAGTGCCGTTTTGTAGGTTTATAAAATTTATATCCGTTTTTAACATTTAACTTCCTACCGCTTTATTATCACGCTACCGGAATAGGGCATGATAAGTACTTGTCTTGTTTTTTGTTTATAGGTAATATTTAACTCTATCGGCATATTTAGAAAATTATTTAATTTATAGTTTGTCTTATATGGGCGCCCAAGATCATCAAAACAGATTTTTGTGATAGTTGAAGTCAAAATTGTTTGAGTACTTAAAAGATACGGTTTTGCATTGTTTTGATTTTTCTCAATATTATTAAAATAATCTTTATTTAAAGATATGCAGGTGTCGTTATAGTCTTCCTCTCTCCAGCTTGAATCTCCTAAGACTTCATGTGAGTATCCGAGTGCTTTTAACTGAGTTTGTTTTATCTTCTGGATGATTGCGTTTGTATCGGTTCTTAGTCTTGGATCAGGCATTGACATCGTTATGGCTGCTGAAAGAACTCCAAGAATAACTATGATAAAGATTAATTCAATCATTGAAAATGCGGATCTTTTTTTCATAGTTAGAGCCTTTGCAGAGTTCGTCTGACGACTCTTACTTTGTCGCTATTTTTCGGATGAGAATTATTTGTCTCTACAACTATATCCATCATGATCATTCCGTTTGAACCTTC
>CAZNIT010000075.1:0-7666 GCA_964573205.1 uncultured Sulfurospirillum sp.
TTTGATAAAATCTTTGATGATAACAAAGAGGATATAATAGAGTATCTTGATATGTCAACAATAAGAAGACCAAACTTAGAACCAAAAAGAATCAATATTGACTTTCCAATTTGGATGGTTAAAAAACTTGATGAACAAGCACAACATATTGGTGTTAGCAGACAAGCTATAATCAAAACTTGGTTAGCAGAAAAAATAATGCAAGTAGAGCAACACAAAACAGCTGTCTAACAATACTTTAGATGTACTAGCCAACACTTAATCTGACACTCCACACTTTTGTTCATCTCTTTTTATTTTTTAATCTCTTCATACATCTTGGCTTTTAACAAAACGGCATATTTGTTTTTAAAGCCGGTTTTTGTGATGATTTTACTCTCCTCAAGAGGCTCTTTTCTTTTCTTGTAAGTTATTACGAGCGCTTTTTGGTGAGTTTTTAGATACTCTTTTAGTTTCATTTTGTCTTTTATGACAAGTAGAGGTTTATGTAGTCTTCCTACAAAGTGGTACTGATCATGATATTTTCCGTCATGAACTATCGTGATATTTTGTTCTTGAAAGGAGGATAGTTTTTGAGAGAATTCGCTTAGATCGAGATCTTTCATAACGGAGGACATAATGAAATGTATAACGAATATAGCGACGACACTGCTTGTCGATATATATTTTAAGAGCAGATCAAAATCTTCAAAACGACGCTTTATGAAATATATTCCGACTCCCAAAAGTAAAAGAGTACCTATAACAACTCTGTAAAACTCGATCTGATGAGGCGTTTTGTTCGCTACGATAAAATAAGCCGCCAAAAGAGATATGGAAAAAACTATATAAAAATGACCTATATAAGAAGCTCTATTTTTTAGTTTCTCTTTTATATCGACGGATGAAAGATATCTGGCGCAAAGCAGGGAAAAACCGGCGATCTCGGGCATGAGATAATGAATCTGTTTACCGCTTATGAGTGAAAATATAAACACGACACTTACCAGCCAGACTAGAAGCAATTTTATTCCCGCGTCAATTTCGGAGTTTTTGGCTCCCATCCAAAAGTTTTTGAAGAAAAACCAAGGAAACAGCAAAAAAGGAATGATGGGAAGATACCACCAAAACTCTCTTTGATGAGCGAACGATTTTACCATTCTATTGGCGCTTTGCCCCCAAAATATGGCGTCCGAATACTCTTTGCCTCCCGCAATGCCGGCAGGAATCGCCCATAGCAGAGCTATGAAAACCCCACCGAAAAATGAAGCCGAAAATCCTAAAAAGAATCGTTTGTCTATATCTTTTGCCCATATTTTAGCAAAGATCACAAGAGGTAGAAGATGCACCAGAATAACCGGTCCTTTTGTCAAGGTTCCAAAACCTATAGAAAGCGCTATGAGAACAAAAGCTCTTTTTCCTCCGCATTTTGCCGCCCGTATGATCCCGAGAATACCAAGAAGTACCCAAAAAGTAAGGATAATATCAAACATCACAAGCGATGTATAAAAAGCGAAAATAAAAGTTCCCGATAAAATCAAAGCCGAATTTGCCGCACCGTTTTTATCATCGCTCCAGAGTGTCAGATATATTTTATAAGTAAGAAGAAGCGATCCCAGTCCAAAAAGTAGAGGGATAAATCTAACCGCTATCTCGTTTACTCCAAAAAGTAGCCAGTTTAGATGCATCAGCCAAAACAAAAAGGGCGGTTTATGGTGATACGGCTCACCGTTTTTAAAAGGAACTAAAAACGAGTTTTTATCGAACATCTCCCATGCAACACCGATATATCGGGTTTCGTCTATGATCAAAAGCGGACGGAAATAGATACCGATGACGGCGGCGAGTATCAGAATTGCGAAGGCAAAATATAAATTTTTATTCATTTACCCTCTTTTTTTCGTTATAAATAAGATATAAATTTCTGCTATAGATAAAAACCCCCAGAGATTGTCCGAGTATAAAAACGGGATCTTGTCTGTATATGGCGTATGAGAGAAGAGTCGTACCGCCTAAAAGACTAAAATACCAAAACGCTATGGGAATGACGCTCTTTTTCTCTTTTTCACTTTTTATCCATTGGATAATAAAGCGCATCGAAAAGAAAAACTGTCCCAAAAAACCTATGATTAGCCATGTTGTCTCTTTACTCAACTGTTATCCTTTTCGTACTCCGTTATCCGCGGTTTGAAAGATCTTCTTATGAGCCACATAACACCGATGAGATCTATGATACCCACCCATAGTCTTTGAAGATTGTTGTAGTGGGATTGTCCGTGAACTCTGGGAAAATGACTCACTTCCACGGATATGACATCTCCTCCTTCTCTTTGAACAAGCGCCGGTAAAAAGCGGTGCATATGGTCGAAATAGGGCAATCTTAAAAAAGTTTCTCTATAAAATAATTTCAATCCGCAGCCCGTGTCGGGAGTGGCGTCTTTTAAAAGTCGGCTTCTTACGGCATTTGCAAATTTTGATCCCCATCGTTTGAAGATAGTATCTTTTCTTTTTTTGCGGTAACCGGCTATCATTTTAAGATTCGGATTATCCGATTTTGTGAGAGCGGTGTAGAGATTTGGTATATCTTCGGGATTGTTTTGACCGTCTCCGTCAAGAGTGGCGATAAGCTCTCCTTTTGCGTTTCTTATGCCTGTTACAACCGAGGTGCTCTGTCCGCAGTTGTTTTGGTGATGAAGAACTCTTAGTTGAGTGAACTCTTTTGTTAAATTTTTCAAAATCTCGTACGTATCGTCGCTACTAGCGTCGTCAACGGCGATTATTTCATAAGAGATATTCATATTTTTCATCACTTCATCGGTTTTTGATATAAGAGGCTTTATGTTCTCCGACTCGTTATGAAAAGGAATGACGATACTCATGTTAACGGACATTTTTTTCCTTTTGTTTTTTGCATCAGGGTGTATATCATAAGTTTATGAATTTTTTATGAAAATATATATCATAATATTACTCTTTGTAAAAGAAGTCGCCTATTCTACTTTTTTCAGCATCCTATCAAGAAGTTTTGTCGGCAGAAGCCGCTTTGAGAGCCAAAAAAATGTTGTAGGTTTTGTTACCCTATATCTGACTTTTGGCATTTTACTCTCTAAAGCATGAAGAAGCGCTTTATAAACGGCATCTTCGCCAAGCGTGAAAGGAGCCTCTTTCGTACTTTTAAGCGAATCAAGCTTTTTTACATACTCTTTTGCAAAGGATGAATTTTGTCGGTCGATATTTTGCAAAAATTTTTCCAGAGCGTTTTTTCGAAAATTACTTCGTATGGGACCCGGCTCTATCAGGCTGACAAATATATCCGTATCCGAAAGCTCGAGTCTCAAAGTATCGCTTAACCCTTCCAGGGCATATTTACTAGCGTTGTAAGCTCCTCTGAATCTCAAAGAGACAAATCCCAGAACCGAACTATTTTGAACAATCCTGCCGCAACCTTGTTTTCTCATCATCTTAAGTACAAGAGTTGTCAATTCATGAGTTCCGAAAAGATTCGTCTCAAACTGCTTTTTTAAAACTTCACGGCTTAGATCTTCTACGGCTCCGGGTTGTCCGTAAGCGCCGTTGTTAAAGAGAGCGAAAAGTTTGCCGTTTGTTTTTTCCCGGACAAGATCCACCGCTTTTTGTATGCTCTTTGAGTTGTCCAGATCAAGCACAAATGTCTCAAAACCCTCACTTTCGAGTTTTTTGACATCTTCTTCTTTTCTAGCTGTCGCAAATACTCTGTAACCTCTGTTTTTGAGCTCTTTTGCACAGTAGTAGCCGATTCCGCTCGAACAGCCCGTAATGAGAATGGATTTTCGACTCATTTAGGACAGTTTTCTATGCAAATTTTCTCAACTTCAACCTTTCCGCCGCATTCGCTAAAGCATTCGTTATAGGAGTCTTGACATTTGCAGTCTATGGGACAGTATCTCATTTCGGCTTCTTGAATTTCAGCGGCGAGAGAGGGCTTTATCGGTTTTTGAAGCGAGTATATTCCCCCTGTCGGTCCCCATATCCAATACGGTCCAATAGGTCTCCAGTAAAAAAACGGTCTGTCGTTATAGTTGTTAAAATAGTATAGATTCTGCTCCAGATTGTACATCTCCACTTCGTTGGCGTATCTCTCAAGTGCGTTGGAATAGTCTTGAAGCTTCTCCTCATATATCTTTTTAGCGATTTTGTGCGCTTTTACTTTACAGATATCGAAGTTCGATTTACAGATCGCTTTGCAGGTTGCGAGTTTCTCTTTACATGTTTTTACGCACTCTTTCGCGCCCGGGTCGGTCGGCGGGGTGTAGTTGTAAATCACTTTATATTTAGGTGAACATCCCGTGAAAATAAAAACCGTTAAAATTAAAAATAGATATTTCATAGCTTATTCCTTGCTTTTTTTAAATTTTAAGATCAATCCCATAAAGATGTCATAAAAATTTTATACTAAGTCGATTAAAAGATTTGAAAAATCGTCGATATAAAAGAAAAAGGCTCTATATCATGATCGACAAATATGTGAAAATCACCGTAATGGTATTTATTGCTCTTTTGCTCTTTGGAGGTTGCGACGCTTCCGTATCGTCCGCAGGCAAATCCGATATATCTATAAAAGCTCATGATAAAGACGATGAGCTTGATACGCTCTCTACGAATAGTCAAAACGATAGAGAGTTTTTACAAAAGTTTTCTTGGAAAAAGATAAAAGCCGATGTTTCACAGTTTTATCTAAATGATAATTTTCCGACACTAAACGAATATACCGTAGAGATGAAATTTGAAAAAAGAGTCGTTACGGCTTATGCGGATTGTCAAAAGATAACGGCAAATTATAAATTAAGAGATAGCCGGATCAGTTTTTCAAATATATCTATAGCGCCGGCGGTGGAGCTTGCGACTTGCATAGAGTCTCAATATGCCGATGATGCCGTTTTGGCGTTTTTTGAAAACGATTTTCTGATCGAACATATAGAGCAATCCAAAGCTAAATTTTCGGCTTTGGATTTTGATGCTCTCATAGAGCTTTATAGATAACTTTTTAACTCTGAGTTTTCTGTTTTTCTACAAATTCCGGGGTACAAAAAATACCGCAGTGGCAGACGCCGTTTTCGGGGATCTCTTTTTCAATAGCCGGTTTACATGGGCAAATTCGATCGTCCGCGCTCTTATGTTTGCCTGTTTTTTCATCCTCGACGACCATAAAACATGGGCAAAATCTTTTACCGTAAAGTAATTTGTGGCGAGCCAGCCCCATAATAACGCCTTCGTTTACATCTTCGTTGGGGTTGTAAACCCATCCGAACTGTTTATTTACTTTATCGGTAAATTTTTTTGTTTTTTCAAGCTCCGTCAAAAACTCTTGTGAATTCATATCTATTTGTTGCATACTTTACCTTTTATTAAATATTTTTATTATTCTATCATAATTCCTTTACAAACCATGGTAATCCCTGCCTATTTAACTCCTCCATAAAAGGATCGGGATTAAATTGTTCCATATTGTAAACACCGCTTTTGATCCATTTTCCTTCCATCATTAGTTTTGCGCCTATCATCGCCGGAACTCCGGTAGTATAGCTTACGGCTTGTGAAAGCGTCTCTTCGTAGCATTTTTGATGATCGCTGACATTATATATATAGATCGATCTTTCTTTATTCTCTTTGATGCCCGTAGCCACTATGCCGATATTTGTTTTGCCTTTTGTTCTCTCTCCCAAAGTCGAAGGATCGGGTAACAGAGTTTTTAGAAATTGTATCGGTACTATTTTACATCCGTTGTGCTCCACCTCTTTTATATCGAGCATACCGACATTTTCGAGGCATCTCATATGTGTTAGGTAACTTTGTGAAAATGTCATGAAAAATCGAATCCTTTTAAGACCTTTGATATGCTTGATGAGACTTTCCATCTCTTCATGATATAAAAGATAACTATCTCTTTTTCCGATATCCGGATAATCCCAAACTATTTTGATCTCCATCGGTTTGGTCTCTATCCATTTGCCCTCTTCCCAATACCTACCGTTGGAGCTGACTTCTCTTAGGTTTATCTCCGGATTGAAATTCGTAGCAAAAGGGTATCCGTGATCGCCGTCGTTGCAGTCTAGTATGTCTATGGTACGGATTTCGTCAAAATAGTGTTTTTGAGCATAAGCGCAAAATACATTCGTAACTCCGGGATCAAATCCGCTTCCAAGAAGCGCGGTGATCTTTTTTTCTCTATACATTTTATCAAATGCCCACTGCTCTTTGTACTCAAACTTTGCGGTATCGGGGTGCTCGTAGTTTGCGGTATCGAGATAGTGAACACCGCACTCAAGACAAGCTTGCATGATTGTCAAGTCTTGATAAGGCAAGGCGATATTTAAAACCATATCCGGTTTGACTTTTTGGATGAGATCGATCAGTTCTTCGACACTGTCGGCATCGACGCTTTCTATCTTTATATCTACATTATATCGCTCTTTTACCTCTTTTTTATAGAGTTCGCATTTTTGAAGGGTTCTGCTAGCTAGCGTGATATTTTTGAAAACATCACTATTTTGTGCGCATTTGTGAACGACGACTCTGCCCACTCCGCCCGCTCCGATGATGAGGATATTTGACATAAAAAACCTTTGGAAATTAGTTTGAAAATTATACCATAGCTATTTTTGAAGATATAACCGTATATTTGGGTATAGAAGCATTTTTACAACCTGATAAATGATTTTTTATCGACTCCTTTAGAGCTATCGA
Organism: uncultured Sulfurospirillum sp.; assembly: GCA_964573205.1. Taxonomy (GTDB): domain Bacteria; phylum Campylobacterota; class Campylobacteria; order Campylobacterales; family QNZT01; genus QNZT01. The sequence continues at coordinate 6,703 of CAZNIT010000075.1, forward strand.
TAAAAATGTTGGAACGGCATTTCCTACTTGTAAATTCTTAGAACTTCTCGAACCGTAAAAGATATACTCGTCAGGAAAACATTGAATTCTCGCACCTTCTCTTGTCGTTAGAGGTCTCGGTGCTCTTGGATGTATGCATCTTGAAGATGAAGGCGTGCTTAGGTTTCTAGTTATAGTGGTTGACGGTCTGTTCCACCACAGGCGACAGTAGGTATTTTTAAATCCGCTTTTTGGTCTTAGCTCTTTTGGTAAATCTTCCGGAGTCCCGCCATCCGGTAGTAGCTGCATAATTTTTACGAGTTTTTCATTGTTCTTGGGTGTATTGTGATCCATCAATTTTGAAGGTGCATTTTTTCTCATGAGTTTTTGGAAATCGTTTTTCGGTTTGCTGCCGTACTCGAAACTCTCTTCGTCGGTTTTGATAAACGGCAGATCGCTTATGGCTTCACTAAGCGTTAGATACGGTTTTAAATTTTGACTCTCTTTTTTATCGGTATGAGTTTTGGGTGGATAAATGAACGGTTTTTCCTTTTTCGTGCCTATGATTATGACTCTGTGGCGGATTTGAGGGACTCCGTAGTCCGCGGAATTCAATATCTTATAGGAAACATTGTATCCGAGAGATCTAAAAAGCTCTAAAATAGTTTGAAAAAGTTCTCCTTTTTTCATAGATAAAAGACCTTTTACATTTTCAAATAAAAATATTTTCGGATCAAGCTCTTTTAATACTCTATAATACTCTTGAAAGAGTTTTCCTCTAGGATCGTCGATCAATCTTTTGCCAACAGTTGAATAAGCCTGACAGGGAGGACCTCCTATTATCAGGTCTACATCTCCTTTTTCGATGTTTAGATCATGATTTAAATTTTTGATTCCAAAATCTTTTATATCGCAGTTATACATCTTGACATCAGGATGATTGAGAGAATAAGCTTTTGCCATATCGGGTAAGATTTCATTTGCG
>CAZNIT010000076.1:0-20622 GCA_964573205.1 uncultured Sulfurospirillum sp.
TTAAAAAGCCAAATAGCCGATATCTCAAATATCAGCAGCTCAAGATACGGCGGAGCGATAACCGCGGCACTCTTTTTGGACAACTTCGTGGAAGAGGAGTACAAAGATAAATGGCTTCATCTTGATATCGCCGGTCCTGCATACGTAGAGAAAGAGTGGGGATACAATCAAGCGGGTGCTAGCGGCGCAGGTGTTAGAATGGCGCTTTACTGGCTAAAAGAGCTAACATACAAAAAATCGAAACATCATAAAAAGGATGTATGATGGGACTTGCCGTAGGAATAGTAGGACTCCCGAATGTAGGAAAGTCAACAACTTTTAACGCACTGACAAAAGCGCAAAACGCCGAATCGGCAAATTATCCTTTTTGTACGATAGAGCCTAATAAAGCGGTTGTTCCGGTACCGGATACAAGACTCGAGGAGCTAGCTAAAATAGTAAATCCGCAAAGAATTCAACACTCTACCATCGACTTTGTCGATATAGCGGGACTTGTCAAAGGAGCTAGCAAGGGAGAGGGGCTTGGAAACAAGTTTCTCTCGAATATCAGAGAAGTGGAGGTAATCCTCCATATGGTTAGATGTTTCGAAGATGAAAATATCACTCATGTAGAAGGCAACATCGATCCTTTAAGAGATATCGAGATTATAGAGAGCGAGCTTATATTTGCCGATATACAGCAGCTTGAGAAAAAGATAACAAAACTTCAAAAAGAGGCGAAAACCCAAAAAGACGCCAAAGCAAGGCTAGAACTTGCAAACGAACTTTTAGCTCATCTTGAAGATCTGCAACCTGTCAGCACATTTTCTAAAAAAGATGACGAAATATTCAAAGATCTTGATCGTGAGCTTAGATTTTTATCCAATAAGGAGATAATCTACGGTGCAAATACCGACGAAGACGGGCTTTTGGAAGACAACGAGTTTGTCACCGCATTAAAAGAGTATGCCCAAAAAAGAGGAAGCGAAGTTATAAAATTATGTGCGAGCATAGAGGAGGAGCTTGTAGGACTTCAAGAAGATGAAGCAAAAGAGTTTTTGCAAGAGCTGGGCATAAAAGAGAGCGGACTTGAACAAATCATAAAAAGAGCCTTTAGCAAACTCGGACTCATCTCCTACTTCACTGCGGGTGTAAAAGAGGTTAGATCATGGACTATCAAAAATGGATGGAGCGCTCCGAAAGCCGCATCCGTCATTCACAACGATTTTGAAAAAGGATTCATACGCGCCGAAGTGATCTCTTATGAAGATTTCATAACTTACAAAGGAGAACAAGGAGCAAAAGAGGCCGGCAAGATGAAACTTGAAGGAAAAGAGTACATCGTAAAAGACGGCGATATTATGCATTTTAGGTTTAATGTTTAAATTCTAATTAAAAAGCAGCGTTACTTTTGCAACGCTGTTATTTTCCATCTTATATTAAATATTTTTAGATAAATTAGATAAAATATTTAATATTTCAGGAATATGTATGGATATTTTATATTTAATTTTTATTTTTGCGGTTTCATTTATTTTTCGCATCTCAGTTAGAATTTTCTATCCTAATTATACAGGTTCCGATACTTATTTTCACTTATATTTTATTTCTCATATTAGAAAACATAACGGTCTTGATTTTTATGAAGATTCTAAATTCATAAAACCGAGCAATTTCTATTACCCTTGGTTAACACATCAGCTTATTTCCAAACTTCCTCAAAAATACGATACTTTAGTCGAAAAGTATTTCAATTCACTTTTAGACACCATCTACACGATAATACTCTATTTAGTTACATTTTACATAACACGGTCAAATAATTTGGCTTTCGAAGTTGCCTTGCTCTATATATTTTTACCCCTTTGCTTTACCGTCCAAACTCTTGGTCCTAGAATCCACAGCTTTACGCCAAGACTATTTGGTGAAATTACCGCTTCCTTGGTTTTTATATTTGAATATCTCTATTTCGAGAACACCGACACTATCTACTTGATATTTGCGACTGTTTGTGTCGTACTTGTTATACTTTCCAGCAGATTCTCATTGCAAGCACTTTTATTTGTAACGCTAATATCATTTTTTTTCAATTTTGATTTTGAACTGTTTATACCTGTTTTTGCCGGATTTACTATTTTCCTTACAATATATGGCAAAAACGGAATCAAACTATTAGAAAATCACTATTATCATATGAAGATATTTTTTAAAAATCACAACGAAAAAAAATCTTTTATCTCAGCCAACAATAGTTTAAAAACATTGATAAAAAGTTTGAAATCTGGTTCAATTATACATCTGTACAGCTATCTGATATATCAAAATACGCTCTCCTCTTTATTGATCAAAGCCCCGATAATCATTCTTTTTCTCTTTTTAGCCTCAAATTATAATTTCAATAATTATCAATATATTTTTGCTTTTAGCGGCATAATCGTTTTTATCATTGTAAGTATAAAACCTCTGCTGTTTTTAGGAGAAGCGGAGCGTTATATAAATCATATCATCTTTTTTATCCTTTTGGGATGTGTCGATTATCTGGACACACACCACCGGATATTTATATTTTTCATACTGTACGGTATTTTATTTTTCATACTTGATTTTATATATCTTTCAAAATATTTGTCAAAACAATATTCAAATACCGTTATTGCTAGATTAAAAAAATTCGATAAAGTTTACAATGTCTTTTCAATTCCTCCGAATCTCAGTGGATCATGGAAAATCGCTTATGAAACAAAACACAATCTATTACATCCTGTTCAGTGGCAAAATATCGCGGATAGAGAAAAATTTAGAAGCTTTTTACTTGAATATGAAACAATCGATTTAACCAAAATCGAAGAGCTCATAAAAGAGTACAATTTAGATATAATTGTAATATATAAAAAACTTCTTCAGAGAAAATTTGACAATAAATTGATCATTCCAAAAGGTTACAAATTAGAGGAACTGGATAAAGATATTTATATCCTGTTAAAAAAAATATAGGCTAATATTGAAACGACTATTAAAAGACTCCGCTATTTACGGACTCTCCGGAGCACTTGTAAAATTTTCGGCATTTTTAACATTACCAATATATACCAGACTTTTATCACCAAAAGAATTTGGTATTTTAGATTTATATATTACTGTAGCCGCATTTATTTTTATCTTTTTGGAAACACAAATGGCTTCAAGCTTTATGAGAGACTATTATACATATAAAAAAGAAGGAAAGTTAAATCAGCTACTTGGAAATATTTTATGGTACTACCTGTATGGATATCTGCTAGCATTTGCGGTAATATTTATTCTTCATGCACTTTTTCCTCAAAACAAATATATGGATATTCATTATCTTTTACCAATCGTCTTATACATTTTCCCAAAACAAATCTTCGATCTTTACGCTATCAGGCTGAGAATGGAAAATGAATCAAAACGGTATCTATATTACACTGTTTCAAAAATTTTCACTACCGCGCTATTTGGTATTATAACCGTTGTATTCATAAAATCTTCCCCGGAAGCGATATTATGGTCAATTTTTTTAGCAAATTTGATCTTTGGAATTTTAGGATATCGTTTTTTTTTACTAGAGGTCGGTATCAAATGGACATTTACCTACATAAAGTCGTTACTTCACTTTGGCATACCCGTTATGTTTGTCGTCCTAGCCAACTGGCTTATGTCATCGGTAAGTAAATTTTTAATTATCGAGTATCTCTCTTTTAAAAATCTCGCTATTTACAGTATCGCTTTGAAAATAGGAATTTTATATCTTCTCTTTTCTCAGGTATTTAAAATGGTATGGGATCCTATCGCGATCGAAAATTTTTCATTTAAAGGAGATAAGAATATATATAAAAAAGCACTTAACTACTATTTTTCGACTGGTGCACTTTTTGTTTTCATCATCTATATCAATACCCAAAATATTATCGAACTAATAGCTACGAACGAATACGCCGATGCCGCGATATTAGCGGTACCCATACTTTCAGCATATTTTTGGCGTGGAGCGATTATGATCGTCTCCTCAGGCAATGCATGGGTAAAAAAGACCTATTTCGACCTTATTGCTACAGCTTTTGGGAGTATCGTTGGTATTACGGTTATGTACATATACATAGCAACTTATAAATTACAAGCCGTTGCTCTCGGAGAATTTTCGGCTGCTTTTATTAGCTTTTTTCTCACCTTATTTTTCGCCCAAAAAAACATTAACATCAAATATAACTATCTGACAATTATCTTTTTTGTAATATTGACTTTTTGGATTATTTTAAATATAAAATAATCCATATCGATTGTGATAATAAGCTACCCCTCTATCGGAATATAAATCTCGGTTTTTAGATTTTGAGGTTTCGTTCGCCTGGGATCTCGGTTAAGATATCTCTCAAAAGGGGGTCTATCGGCAAGCGTTAACTCATGATCTATGACATAGCGCATCAAATCGTCATAAACGGCTTTAAGACCATCATAAGCGCCTTTATGAAGATAGTAAAGATGTTTACCTCCTTTGATGGTTTTAACCACTATCTCACCCTCGGGTGTGACACTTTTGTCATCATAGCTGATACAAGCGTCATATCGCAAATTCTCGGCAGGCGTAGTATTCGGATCGTCGTATCCTATTCCGAACATTTCGGCGTCTTTGCCCATCAAATTTTTTTTATATTTGATCTTTTGAGTATATGCGAATTTCATCAAAACGCTCCACGCTTCCTTGGCACTTTGCGTATAATCTCCCCTCTTTCGTACACAAAGCACCTCCAGCGGTTCAAACTTTACGATCTTAGGTTCTATCATGATCTCTCCTTTTTTCTGTAATTTCCGTTTGAAAAACATCTTTGGAGAGAGACCGTAACACTCTTTGAAAGCTTTGGCGAAAGAAGCCGGTGTTTCATATCCGCTTTGCATCGCCACTTCGGTAACGGAAAATCTGCCGGTAAGTTTGGAGGCACTGTTGGCAAGTCGTACTCTACGAATAAACGAGTTTAAAGTCTCCCCTATCACCGCATGAAATATACGATGAAAATGGTATTTCGAAAAGCCTGAAATTTTTGCGAGACATTCAAGCTTCAAATCATTACTATAATTTTCCTCTATATAGTAAACAACTTTGTAAACACTCTGCAAATACTCATCGTAAGTCGTTTTTTTCATACGAACACCTTAGATGTTTTGATCAAATTATACGATAATTTTTAGATCGAAACTACTCTATAATTGCTAATTTTAGTCATGATATGATAGGAGTCGTATTAGATCGAAAGTTATTTATCGATATCCACATTCACCTTTTGGGAGTAATTTTTAGATAGATACCTTATGATTTTCTCTTTCGTCGGACTATCAAGTTCCCACAAGCCAAAGCCCTTTTGCATGACATTTATTTTATGTTTCCAAAACTCTCTACCGCCGCCGTTTACGACTATAAATCTTCCCGGATGACAAACCGTGCAATTCTCTTTTATGTCGTCTATACCTTCATCGATCACTAGTCCCGTAACTATATCGTACTCTTTTGCACCCAAAAGAAGCGTAAAAAGCAAACTTGCGAACATAACTCTTTTTTTCATTTTCTCTCCTACAATATTCCCAGCGACTCTTCTATCGATCTGACCAACTCTTGAGAAACTTTCAAAAATCTAGGCTCATATTCCGCGAGTTTGAGGATATCTTCTTTTGAAGGGTTCGGATTTCGATATATGGCTTGAACCTCCTGCCATAAAAGCCAAGCTTTTTGAAGATTTTTATGGATATCTTCGTTCGTGACTTGTATGAGTCCTCTTTTGTTGTCGCCTTTTAAAAGCCCTTTTAGACCGTTTTCAAACAAAATGATACTCCCTTTGAGCCTTACCTTATTTCTTTGTTTGTCTATATTGTTAAAAATGAGGAGTTTTTCTTTAAACATCTTTTGAGTGAGCATTCTTTGTCTATCGACAATTTTTAACGAGTGTTCAACAACTTTATTTAAAGCGGTATCGATAACTCTTTTACTCTTTAAAGTTTGTGTGAGTTTATGGGAGAGTCTTAAAAGTTTTTCGTTATTATCTAATATATATCTGTAAGCGTCGGGATTGATCCGTCCGTTTTGAAAAAAGTTTAGAACATACGGATAAAACTCTTTCCAGACTTTTAAAACTTCGTTTGCGTGTTTTAAAACCATCTCATTTGTTGCTTTTTTTATGCAAAGGGTATCGTTTCCCCTAAAAAGCGCATCCAAAAACATATCGAACTTTTTCGCACTATCGATCATCTGCGCATAATTTTCTTCGCTTCTTATACCGGATACTATCAAAACGGCATCTTTGGCCATCTGTTGAGAAAGAACTTTGTTTTTAGCCGCATATGCGATAACTCTATCATTTTGCGCCTGAGCAGTAAACGCTTGATTTACGATATTTGCCATAGAGTTTCTAAGATCGGACATATCAAGAGCGTTTAGAGATGTCAGGAACGAAGAACACAAAAGAAGAGAAGAGAGAAAAAACTTCATGAAACTCCTTTTTATACTATATCGACAAAAAGGAGTTTTTTTTAGAAACTTTTTAAAGGCGTTGTTTCTATATTTTCATTGTAACCTTTCTCTTTTATGTACTCTTTCATAAGAACGACTCGTTTATGAAAGTCGGGATGCGATGCAAGAAAATATTTCCAGCTCTCGCCATCATCCATTCTGGCAAAGAGCGTTTCACCGTTTTTGACTCCACCGTAAGCACACTCTAAAAGATCGAGTCCGAAAAGATCGGCCGATAGCTCCTGAGACTGTGAATACTTCGCATCCGTTACCCGAAGCGTAGTCGTAAACATACTACCGTAATTATCGGCTACAAGCATCGATAAAACTCCCAAAACCAAAGACTTACCCAGACCTTTTAAATGATCTTTATGTTTGAAGTGCCCTATCTCATGACCTATAACGGAGGCTAATTCATTTTCGTTTTTGATCTTTTTGAGCATCCCTTCGGTTATGAGTATCTTTCCACCCGGCAATGCAAAAGCGTTGACCATATCCTCTTTTAAAAGATAAGTTTCTATTTTATAAGGAAGTTTCGTACATTTTAAGAGTCTATCCGTAACCTCCTGAAGATATGTATTTTTTTCGGAAGAGTTTAAATCAAAATCAACTTTGGCATATTTCATGAGCTTCTTCTCATTTTCGGGTGAAAGATGCTCAACCGTATAATCAACCGCAAAAAGCAAAGAAACATAAACGACACTCACGATCAACGCCAAAGAGAACATAAGCTTCAAAGCGCTTAGTAAAAGATTCTCTTTGGGGTTGTTCACTTTATCGTCGGGAAGTTTTGGAGTGTATCTCATCTGTATATCGCCGTACCGTAAGCTAGCACTTCCACCGCTCCGATATTTTGAGAAGCGTTTTTTGAGATGGAACTTGTCTCTATACGGATATTTACTATCTCGCTAGCTTCGCCGGCATCCTCTTTCATACGAAGTATGGCCTCTCGTCTCGCACGATCGACAAGCGTCTCATATGTAGATATCCGTCCGCCGAAGAAATTCATCAAAGATGCGACGAATTTTTTAAAATAATCGATCGAAATGACAACCGATCCGTTTACAAGCTTGACATCTTTGATTTCATTATCATTCAGGGGTTTTTTTAGCATGATAGCGGGAAGTGAGACAAACTCCTCTTCTCTTTCTCTTATGCGTTTAAAATGGCGCTTTTCAAGCCAAGTTCCCGAAGCATAACCCACAGTCAAAAGAGTTAAAAATATGACGATATCTTCCATCATACCACCTTTACAGCCGTCCCATAGACATAAAGCTCCGCAGCTCCTGCGGCTACCGAAGAGGTTGAAAAGCGGACATTTAGTATAGCGTTTGCGCCAAGTGATCTTGCCTGCTCTTTCATCCTCTCGATCGCCTCCTCTCTTGACTCCGATAGAAGCTCGGTATATCCTTTCAATTCACCGCCGAAGATATTTTTAAAACTTGCCGCAATATCTCTTCCGACATGCTTAGCTCTGACGGTAGAACCGGAAACGACACCGAAATGTTCGACCACCTCTTTGCTAGGGATATACTCTATATTCGTTATGATCATGCAAATCCTTTAGAAAATTTTAAATATTATAACATGATTTAAAATTGATTTGATTTTTTATGATGAAATATCTCAAGAAAGGGTTTAAGTGAAAAACGGTTTTAAAAAAGCTCCAAGAGAGGGCGAGAAATTTTTAAACCTCGACAAATCCGGCGGAGAGAAACGACCGTTTGACATACTAAAATGGAAATTAAAAAGCGACCCTTTTAAAAAAAGAGATAAAAAATCTAATCTAAAAGTTATAAAAAGCGCGCATCCTGCGAAAACGAAAGAGGATTATATCTGCTGGTTGGGACACTCGTCTTTCTTGATACAAATAGAAAAAACGACGATACTAACGGATCCTATATTCGGCGCCCCACTCTTTTTTAAACGATATACCGATCTACCTTTTCCAAAAGAGTCTCTAAAAGCCGACTTCATACTCATAAGCCACGGACACTACGACCATCTGGATTCAAAAACTCTGAAACATTTTAAAGACTCAACAGCTCTGGTACCGTTAAAGATGAAACCTCTCGTGCAGAAGATCAACCGCTCTCTCAAAGTCTTAGAGTGCGACTGGTATGAGAAATATAGGATAGATGAGCCTTTTTGTATCACATTTTTACCGGCTCGCCACTGGCATAAAAGAACACCCAACGACACAAACAAAATACTTTGGGGAAGTTTTTTGATACAAAGCCAAAAACAGACGATCTATTTCGCGGGAGATACGGCATACGGCGAACACTTCAAAGAGATAGCGAAAATCGCCGACATCGACTACGCGCTACTTCCCATTGGAGCGTATGAGCCTAGATGGTTTATGAAAAACAACCATCTAAATCCCAAAGAGGCTCTACAAGCGTTCAAAGATCTAAAAGCGAAAACGCTCATTCCTATGCATTACGGTACTTTTTCATTAAGCGACGAACCTCTAAACGAGCCGCCGCGAAAATTAAAAGAGTTTATAAAAGATGAGAAGGTCATGTTTTTGGATATAGGTGAATTTTTAAGAATCTAAACCCAAAAGCCCTTTACGAAAATATCGCGTGACAAATAGTTAGACTATACTTTTATACACAAAAATCATATTTTCACATACACTACGGTTAAACCCCTCCAAAAACCTCCGCACTATCAAACCCGTAAAAATCTCTCAACTCGTTATAAATGTCGGGAAAATGCTTTTTTAAACCAAGCGGCTTTTCGAAAAAAAGCTCACTGGTCACGGCAAAAAATTCCGCTTCGTTTTTTGCCGCGTACGAACCTATAAATTTATACTTTTGAAGATATCTCCCCTTTTGTATGATCTCTTTCAATTTATCGTACTCTTTGAACATAACATCGGTCCATTGCCGATATTTACTAAAATCCATAGCGGGAATACCGTCTATTTCGCCGTCCTCGAAATCTATCTCATGAGTGAACTCATGAACTATTACATTGTTTCCTTTTGGATGATACGCCTCTTTTTTAGCTTCATTCCAAACTATTACGACGCTTCCTCCGATAGATTCGCCCTCTAATATCACATCTTCTCTTGTCGATATACCGGCATTGTTTGAGACTATACTTTTAAATATTTCATTAGGATATACGATGATCGTACGAAGATTTTCATAACAGTCGTCTTTTGAGATTTTAAGCAAACAAGCATAAAAAGCTATGACAACCTTTATCCGATCGTCTATATCTATTTCAATACCCCTAAACTCTTTTGTCTTTATGAAAAAGAGTATCGATTTTCGTATCTTTTGTTTCAAAATATCGGGCAAACAGGCAAAGTGTGGAATATTTTGCAAAATACTCTCATACCCAGCGGGAAATTTCATCTTTTCTATTTTTTTTATAAGCAAAACTTTTTTAGTATATATAAAAGTTTTATAAAGTAAAAAAAGAGCGACAACCACTAGAATAAATTGTATCAAAAAAAGAAAATACACACTTTATCCGTCATAAATTTAAAGAGATAATTTTTCATAGAAAATTATACCATTTTTTCAACTTTATTTGTTATGATTATATATACTTTTTAAACATAGGGTTTACATGAAATATTTTATATTTTTATTACTATTTTTACCGTTTATTCATGCTAAAGATTACACATCAAACCCAAAAACACAAAAGTTCATAGATGAGATGGTAATCGAATATAACTTCAAATTCACCTATTTACAAAAGCTTTTCTCAAATGTAAAAAAACAAGAAGTTCCTCTTCGTTTCTTTGTGAAAAAAAAGAAAAAGCCCTCGCCCGCTTTACAAAAAAAATATCCTCTTCACGGTGCGTGGGAGAGGTATGTCAAACTCAAAGTCACACCAAAACGCATAAACGACGGAGCGGCTTTTTTAAACAGATACAGATCGACATTTAAAAAAGTTGAAAAAGAGTACGGCATACCCAAAGAGTATATCGCGGCTATCATAGGCATAGAGAGCGTTTACGGTAAAAATACGGGTAAATTTCCCGTTTTCGACACTCTGACGACTTTAGCGTTCGAGCCAAACCGCAGAAACAAATTTTTTCAATACGAATTGAAAAAATTTATACAGCTTTGCTATGAAAACAACATAGATCCAAAGAAAGTAAAAGGCTCCTTCGCCGGAGCTATCGGTTTGGGACAGTTTATGCCGAGTAACTACAAAGCTTACGGCGTGGATTTCAACAACGACAACAAAGTAAGTATGCTTCATCCGCAAGACGCTATCGCCAGCATCGCGAACTATCTGAAAAAAAACGGCTGGAGACGGGGCGAAGAGGTGGCGACGAGAGTATCGTACAAAGGAAACAGATTCAACGCGTATAAAACCGGATACAACAGAACATATTTTCGGCACCAGCTAAAGGGAATAACCCCAAAATACGGCAAATGGAACTACAATAAAAAAGTAAGACTTATAAAACTGAGTAAAAAAGATTACGACGAGTTATGGTACGGCGCGAAAAACTTCTATGTACTCACTCGCTACAACCACAGCGCATACTACGCTATGTCCGTTCACCAACTCGCCACACAGATCAAAAGAAAAAGCCGAAAAACGAACTCCTTTACTAAACTAACCCTAAAGTAATTACGCCTCTAAAATCTCGGCTTTTATCTCGTCAAGCGCCTCTTGCATGATATCGAGCAGTTTTTTTGCCGCCTCTTTATCGTTACTTTCGGGCACATCCCAGCTTGTTATGCGATTGTTGACGGAAAAAAGCGTTTTCAACTCTTTTTTTATCTCCTCTTTTCTACTTTGAAGCTCTTTATCGACGGTATTCATAAACGACCTTTCATATTGAAGTTGATTGAACATATATCAAGTTTTATAAAAATCATTATATAACTTTAATCCTCTTTTGTCAACAACTCGTATCAAAGATTTTATCTCTTTTCCCATCCGACCATACCCCAGCTTTCGAGATCTTTTTGAAGTCGTTTCAATCCTCTGTTTTTATGACAAGCAAAACATGCGTTTGTTTGTGGAGGCATACCGTATTTTACGGTCTCATCGGGAGTTGTAAAACCGAACAGATGACTTCTTACGGTCAATGGAGACTTACCCGTGTGACGCCCGGTTTTGGGCATATGGCACTCCACGCATAAAGAACCCTTCGAATCGCTTTTATGATGAGTATGAGCTTCTAAATTTTTCTGATGAGGACCTATCAATCCGCCGAAAGAGTGACATTTCATGCATAACGCGTTACCTCTATTTTTTTCAGCGGTAGGTTCAAGTGAGTGTGGATCGTGACAATTTATACAAGTTATACCGTGTCGCCCTTTTATGGAGTGTACGAATTCGTTTCCTTGCGTCCGATTTTTCTTGGCGGCACCGTTTGCGTAAAACTCTTTACTCTCCCTGCCCATAACAAAAGGTGCGACCATTTTGTATTTACTAAGAGCCCTTCCCGCTTCGTAACCTAGCGGATAGTCTCTGGCATCTTCATATATTTCACTCATATTATGATCTTTCAATCTATTATCTCTATTTCTCATATGACACTGTAAACAGATTTCGTTTTGCCGTACGGGATCCGCCGAGGAGGCTTTATATACCTCTGAAGCCGTATTTTTGACATGTCTTGAACCGGGACCGTGACAAGCTTCACAAGAGATGCCCAGATCGACTCTTTTCTCTCTTGACATATATCCCGTAAAATGACAACCGTCGCACACTTTCGAAGTGGGTAACTTTTCGTTATTATGTTCATAAGCCTCTTTATACCAATATTTCCACGGTTTAAAGTGTTGCCATTTCCCCGTTTGGACATTCCATTGATAATTTCCAAGTATATAATCTTCACTGCCGTTTATATCTCGACGAATCATATATCGCTGTTTGAATTTCCCGCCGATCGTATAAACCGCATCCTTCAGACTAAAAGAGGCATCTTCGGGTAGAGCGGAAAAGTCCGCCACAACGACCGAAGGATCTTTTTTTATATCTTGTATCATCTTCGGATGCCCGGAGTGCGACCATTTTTCATACTGCATCTTATGACACTCTTTGCATTTATCCGCACCGACGAACTCGGCATTTTTTTGAGCTTCGCTTTGAAGATCGACTTGCATCGCGACTCTATCTTTGGTAAGCTGCGAATAGTAGGGATAAATTTTCGAGAGATTTTTATAACCGAAATAGCCTACGACGAAAACGGCGATAAACAGTACATAATATAAAAATTTTTTCATTCTATGATAACCTTGAGTTAATCTAATAATAAATTATACCAAATAGAAACGGATACGACCGAAAACCGCGAGTGAAAATTCATAAAACATTCATTATTTTATGAGATAATAGCGCATCGATTATTATGAAGGGGTTTTTATGCTTGTACGACGATCTATTATATTTGTTTCACTTATAGTATTTCTATTTGGCGGTTGCGGTACGAGCGATTCTACAAACGATAGCGCCGATAACAATTTCACTATTTTAGAAGGCAGCGTTCCGGGAACTTTGATAGAAGCGTTTTGTACGGATGGAAGTTATTACCATACATATTCGACAAAAAACGGTACCCAAAAACACCCCTTCAGCCTTAAAATCCCAAAAAATCTAAACTGCCGCCTTATAATGAGCACAAACGAAGACAACCTCTCAAAAAAAGTCGTCACGCCGCTTCGTATAGATACCCCGACGGGAAACAGCCCGCTTTTTTACGGCAAAAGCGATAAAGCGTCCTTTGATTATATACCGTTGGCGCTTAGCAGAAATGAAATCACGGATCAAACTGGTGACGGAGTATCGGACGAACTTCTGGATGTAAAAGTTAAAAGCGGTACTTTAGTGCCGATTACACCCGTAAACGATCCACTCGATAAAGATAATGACGGCATCCCGAATATTTACGAAGATGACGACGCAGACGGTCTTTATAACGAGATAGACGATGACGACGACAACGACGGTATCAAAGATATGGATGAGGACGAATATAAAAACGATCATGACGGCGACGGCATAAAAGATGACGAAGATAGAGACGACGACAATGACGGTATTGACGACGATGACGACGATGATTATAAAAAATATGAAAATTACGGTTTTGACGATCATGAGGACGATGACGACGATAAGGATAAAAAAGACGACGACTGAAAAGGCGATATAAAAAATGAATATATTACTAGTTGAAGATGATGAGATTTTGGCAAATCAGATTTCGACACTTTTGAAAAAAGAGAGATACGACTGCGATGTATCTCATAATATAGCCGATGCGACAAAAGCGTATGAAGAAAACAGCTATCAACTTCTTCTAGTTGACTGGAATCTCCCCGACGGCAGCGGACTCTCTATGCTCAAAAACATCCGAAAAAACGGTGACGATATAGCGGTCATCATGCTCTCGGGTAGAGAGAGTGTGGAGGAGAGAGTAAAAGCGCTTGACGGCGGTGCGGACGATTATCTTTGTAAACCATACTCAAACCTTGAATTGCTAGCCCGTGTCCGTGCTCTTCTACGCCGTGAAAGCGCACAGCGCACAAGCATACTGCAAATAGAAGATATAGTTATAGATCTTGGCAAAAGGGAAGTTACGGTGGCAGATACTTTAACCGAACTTACAAACAAAGAGTTCGAACTGCTTGAGATTTTGGTTTTAAACAAAAACCGCGTTCTATCCCGTTTTCAGCTGAGCGAACTGCTATGTAAAGATTTTGACTCCATCACATCAAGCAATGTCATCGACGCTCACATAAAAAATATCCGTAAAAAACTCAATCGTCCCGATATCATAACTACGGTCAGAGGAGTCGGTTACACTATAAAGGAATGATCTTTAAAAGATCATTCCTTTTTTATCAGGCGAAAGTATCCGCAAAGAGATTCCCCGACCATAAAAACATCTTTTGATAGTTTTTAGTTGAAGGAGAACCGGCATCTTTACTGGCGACAACCATCCGCTGCGTCGCCGGATCGTATTTATATACCGCCGTCAACCACGACGCCTCGGATGATGAGGTCGGACTGTAGCAAGCCGAGTTTGTTTTCGGCGAAGTATATAAAGCTTTGGAGTTTAGCTTTCTTAAAATCGCATCAGCACAAATTTTCGCTTCGGAATTTCCGATATGTCCGGCTTTGGGCTGCCCCGTACCTTGAGAGTCACCGATAATATATATATCGTTTACCATAACGGACTCGTAGCTTAGAGGATTTATCGGTGCCCAATTCCCCGAGTTTACACCCGCTTTAAAGACTATAGGAGCCGCTTTTTGATTTGGTATGACATTTAAAACTTTAGATGTAAGAGTATTTGAAACTCCGTCTTTTGTAAATGTAACCGTTTTTGTCGTATCGTCAACCGCTGTTACCGTTGCATTGGGTCTATAATCGATACCGTAACTTGCAAAAACCGCACTAAAGGTCTGCTCTTCAACTATAATTTTGGGATTTGCATCCAAAACGATAACCTTTGAGTTTGAATACCCCTTAGTATTTTTCAGATAATCGGCCACTACGCAAGCTCTCTCGTAAGGTCCGGGAGGGCATCTGTACGGACTAGCCGGAATACTCATGACAAATGTATCTGCGTCATTCATACTATCTATTTGAGCTTTCAATTCATTTATCCCGTCTCTTGATTTCCACGCATGAGGTACTTTTGTCGTATCATAATCGCTGACTTTATCAAAATCGATACCGGCTGCTAGAACAAGCTTATCATACTTTAGTGTTTTTGCATTATCCAAAGTTATGGTTTTATTGGCTTTATCTATGCTATTTACCGTTGAATGGATCATATTGATCTTATATTTTGCACTAAAATCGCTATATGAAAAAGTAAGATCACCGGTACTTTTTTGACCGTTTAAAACCAAGTTGCTGAGTATCGGCGAAACATAAGCTCTATTTGCTTCAACGATCGTAACATCTATACTACTTCCGCCCCACATCTTCAGATATTTTGCACAAGTCGCACCTGAAAAACCGCCGCCAATGATCACTATATGCGGTATAGTCGCCGCTTTTGCGATAGTCGGTACCACCGCCATAGCCGCTACGGAGCTAAAGCCCATAAATTTCATAAAGTCTCTTCTTGAATATGTCGTTTTCATAGTTCTCTCTCCTAATCTTTATATTTTGTAAGAGTTTTTAACCAACTCTCTATCAGTGAAATCTCTTCATTCGTATATCCGCGAGCCTGAGCACTCATGATCGGTTCGTCGTCTTCGAACATCTCTTCATGAAGTTTATCTTCTCCCGCGATGGAGTCCCACTTGTTTACCGAAACTCCGTTTGTTCCATGACACTGGGCACATTGTGAACCTAAAAGTCTTCCCGCGTTTACGACATAAGAAGTCGGAAGAGCAATATTTGCGCTTTGAGAGTTGTCATTGTTTTCATCTTTGTCTTTGATTCCGTCGTTGTCGTCATCGTCGTCATCTATATCTTTAATACGATCGTTATCGTCGTCTTCGTCATATCTGTTCTCTATACCGTCGCCGTCATAATCGTTCTTGTGGTCATCGTCATAAATATCTTTAATTCCGTCATTATCGTCGTCATCATCGAATTTGTTGTAAAGACCGTCTTGGTCGTCATCTTCATAGACATTCGGAATACCGTCGTTATCGATATCCAGAGGATCGTATTCGAACTTGTTAACTTTCACCCTTGCATCCGCAACTTCGATAATAAGAGGTGTCTGTATTCCCGTCCCCGACATCGGAAGTTCTATATAGCCTAAATCCGTATCCCCCGTTAATTGAAAATACGACGAAGTGGTCGAACCGTCACTCAAAAATAGAGGCGTAACTATCCGTTTTGAGATGTCGGGATCTTTTTCGTTTGTCGTCATGATAAATTTACAACTCACATCGGAAGGCAAAGTCATCTTAAAAGGGTGATTCGTTGTACCGTTATTTGTTGAGTTGACACTATAATAACCGCCGTCTTTACAAAATGCTTCGATCAAAGTACCGGGTACGCTTCCCGATACCGAATATGTCGTTTTTTTAGTGGTTGTATCGTCCGTAACGGTTGAAGCGGTGTTCCCGCCACAGCCGGCCATCAACAGACTCAGCGACAAAGTACAGCCGCCGAAAATAAGTTTATTTGTTTTCATATCTAATCCTTATATTAATTTAGATGATGAAATTATGACTGAGGATTATGAAGGGTTGATGAATTTCTTAAGTTTTTATAGTAAAAATATATAAATTCTCATCATTGCCGCAAAATAAGTATGGCTTTCGTACCTAGTCCCGCCCCTTCACTCTTGAGCAATAGCTCTCCGCCAAGAGCTTGTATGATACGAGCCGAGAGGGAAAGACCCAGACCGGTTCCTTTGTGTTTTACTTGATTTGCATTTTGTAGCTGTACGAATTCGTTAAAGACTTTCGGTATATCTTTACCGGCTATACCTATACCGGTATCGCTGATCGTTATCAAGATCTTTCGGGCTTCTTTTTTTACGCTTATATCCACACCCCCTTTTTGCGTAAACTTTACGGCGTTTGAGAGAAGATTTATCACAACTTGCTTCATGAGCTTTGCATCCGTATAAACGGTAAGTTCGGGCATATCTTCATTTAAACCGGTTATGGTTAAATTTTTCTCTTCCGCCATCGGTGCGATCAACTCTTCACACTCTTTTAAAAGCAAAAAGAGATTGAAAGTAGATTTGTCGATCTCTATCTTACCGGACTCTATTTTGGCGATATCTAAAATATCGTTGATCATACCAAGGAGATGTAGAGCCGATCTCTCTATTTTAGATACGGTATCGAGCTGATCGTCGCTTAACGATTCGTATGTTATTAGATATTGTGAAAAACCTATGATGGCATTTAGAGGCGTTCTGAACTCATGCGACATATTTGATATAAATGAGGTTTTTGCGTTCGAAGCGGATTTTATCTTCGCTATAAGATCGATTCTTTCTATCTGAAGAGCTATCATCGAGACGACGGAGTTAAAAAAGCGACTCTCCAGCCGATCGTCAAACTCCTTTTTATCGACGACCAAATAACCATAGACTCTTTGAATACCGGTACCAAAATCCCTCAATTTTATCGGCAAACATATGACACCCCGCGGCAATCGCTCATCCGCCGCTATAAACGATAAATTATAAGGTACTATATGTCTCAATTTTCGAATCGAAATGTTTGTTAATTCATCTTTGTCGTCAACACGGGTGATATGATTGAACATGTCGGTAAGATCGACGAATCTTCGCATATGTAGCGCACTTTGAGAATCAAGCTCCTTTAATGTTTCGTCCGTCGTCTCCACAAGTTTGTTGAAAGCTCTGGCAAGATCACTAGTCTCGTCAGTCGCACTGCTTTCGACGAACAGATCGTATCTTTTGGTATTTATTATATTTTTAGCGGTATTTGTCAATGTCATAATCGGCATGACTATCTCTTTTGTCAATCTTCGACTAAGTATGACGATGATCGCTATTCCGACAAGAAGCAAAAGAGTCAAATAAAACATAAAGCGGTTGATAAAAGAGAATATCCGATCATTTGTCACCGAATAGATTAGATCGTACCCTTTTAACTCTCTTTCCAAGGGTATAATAACGGTTGTTCTCTCATCACCGTCTTTGGCGAAGGTGCTGGATATCAAAATATTTTTATCGTTTTTTATGACAAAATCCATTCCCTCCGAAGTGACGATATATTTTTTTAGATTTTCAAGCGGATAAATAGCTACGAGAAATCCTAGCGAGCGATCTTCGAAACTAGCTTTGAGCCGCGTAAAAAAAAGCAAATTTTTGCCGGATATCGAGGTACCGTTTCTTTGCGCCGTTTTGAAATTGATTGAAATATTTTTTTCCAACATCCTCGGATGCGACGAAGCGATCACTTTTCCTTCATTGCTCAGAGCCAGTAGAGTTATGGACTCTTTTTCCAATCCGCCGCTTTTTTGTTCCAGTACTCTTGAAATACGGTGATCTATATCGCCTGAAATCATGTCATCGAAAAGCTCCAATTTAGAAAGAAAGAGTATCTCCTGCTCAAGTTGAAAAAGACGACTTTGGATAAGCGACTTCGTTCGTTTGGCTTGAAGCGTGTAAGTCTCCAACTTCTGCTTCAAGATGGTTTGTCGCCCGAGATATGTAAAATAGATAATGATCAACAGATATGGAATAATACCTACTATCAAAAAAGCCGCCATAACTTTATGATGCAGGCTCGAACGAATCGTATCTATAAGTTTCATCTCTTTTGAATCGCTCTTTTTACGCTCTCAACCAATTCGAAAAGAACAAAGGGTTTTAAGATACAGCCGTCGGCACCGAGGCTTAAAACTTTTTGGCGTGTTTCACCGTCACTCAGTGCCGTTACGGCTATCAAAGGTAGCTTATCGTAACGACTCTCTTCACGAATAGCTTCGATAGCTTCGAAACCGTCCATAACAGGCATCATCAAATCCATAAGAACAAGATCGACACGATCGTTTTTTAATATTGAAAGAGCCTCCTTGCCGTTGACGGCTTCAATAACAAAAAAGCCCTCTTTTCTCAATATTTTACAAACAAGATCGCGATTCATCATCTCATCATCGACAACAAGTACTTTTTTCATGGTTTCTCTTTCAATGTATAAAGTATGCGAACACCGGCGGGCAGTTTCGAATACGGTATATAAGCAATCGCTCCGTCGATCTTTTTTACAAAGACTATGGCACTCTCTACGGAAGATTGTACAATAGGAGGTCTTTTACCAAGATAATGCTCTCTCATCCAATACCTACTCAACTTCATGGATGACATATGCAACAGATGTTTTTCAAAAAACTTTCGAAGAGGATCTCTAGCCGTATAATTTAGAGGAATAATCGGTATGTTTTTGATAAAACGCATTCGTTTTAGATATATCTGTTTGATCTGACTCTCTTTAAGTCGTTCTACCGGAAAATTTTGATTTCCAATCAATACGATTTTATCGCCCGCATAAAGGAAAATACCAAAACAAAGCAATATCAAATATCTCATCGACACGCCTAAAAGAGTATGGAAAAAGAGAGTTTGAACTGGCTCTCGTTCGTGTAAGAGCGCAGTTGATACTCCGCTTTGTAAGTCACCGGATAAATCGGTCTGTATGTATAACCGATCACACCGATCTCTTCACGACGATACGCCCCTTCATCTATCTTGTAACTTTCAAAACGACCTATCAGATCATGCTTTGAAGCTACATGATAAACCCCTTGCAAATAAAAAGCATAAGGTACGGTCCACTTCGATACGCCTCTTCTGGCACCGTATTCGGCGCTTATTTTATATAACTCCTTCTCATATAGAGCCGAAAGAAGGAAGTAGTAGAAATCGTCGTCGGACTTGGTACGAAAATAGCCGACATTCGCCTTAAAAGAAATATCTTCGCCCATATGCTCCACACCGAAAATCGTATGACGCTTTACGAAAATATTGTTGTAGTCGTCGTCGAGATCATCGTTGTTTTGAATCATAACGGTATATGCGTTACCGTCGTTTAAGTGATCTTCATAACTTATCTGTACCGCACTGGAGTAACGAGGATAGAGGATATACGCCAAATAGGGATTTGAAGCGGAGTCACGCAATACGCCGATAGGAGTTAGATTCCAATAGCCCACCGGCGTGTTTAACTTTCCGACACGAATCCGGACTCTATCGTTGTACATATAATCGAAATAGAGTCGTTCAATGTTGAGTTTTTTACTACTTCTGTCTCTATCTCTTTTGCCCCACTCCTTTACATAGGCCTCTTTTATTTCAAACTCGCCCAGATATGAAAACCGCTCATAGTCACCATATGTAATAAGTGCGATATCGTCTATACGAAAACGGTTGTAGTCATCGTTTCGTCCGATATAATCCGCCGTAATATAACCGCCGGCATAAAGAGGAAGTCCCGGTAGTTTGATCCCGCTTCCTATAGAGTACTCTTCGGCTTTAAGCAATGACACTACAAACAACAAAATAAAAAAACCTCGTCTCACATGTTCACCCCTGAATATAGTTTACCATTTTTCACCTCTTACAAACCGCTTATGAAATAAACGAATCGGTTATAAAGATTTTATAATTTTAATGTAAGTATAAAACATCAAAATGAAGGAACGATGAAGATTTGATTTTATAAATAAGAGAT
>CAZNIT010000077.1:0-35477 GCA_964573205.1 uncultured Sulfurospirillum sp.
TGGAGGGAAGCGATCAACATAGAGGCTGGTTTCAAAGTTCTCTTGTCATTAGCTCGGGCATAAACGGTATATCTCCTTTTAAGGCTCTTATAACCCATGGTTTCACCAACGACTCAAAAGGTGAAAAGATGAGCAAATCAAAAGGAAATGTCGTCGCTCCTTCGGAAGTCGCCAAAAAATACGGAACGGAGATTTTGAGACTATGGGTTGCTTTGAGTGATTATCAAAACGATCAAAAAATAGGTGAAGATATCTTAAAACAGATATCGGAACAGTACAGAAAGACAAGAAACACAATCCGCTTTTTGCTCGCAAACATTGACGATCTTGAGAGAACTCTTCCCGTAAATCAGATGGGTGAATTAGATAGATGGATACTCTCAAAAGCGAAAAAAGTATTTGACGAAGCGAACGAACATTTTAAAAACTACGACTTTTCAAAAGCTCTTTCGGCTATAAACCACTTCATTACGGCTGAGCTAAGCGGTATCCATATGGATATTTCAAAAGATAGACTCTACTGCGACAAAAAGGACGACATAGCCAGAAGATCGGCACAAAGTGCGATGGCTCTTATCCTTGAAAGACTTTTAGCTCTGCTCGCACCGGTTATCACCTACACCATCGATGAAGTTTTAGATTATTCTCCCGAAGTGGTGAAAAACGAGAAAAACGATGTTTTCGATCTAATTTACGAACCGCTTGATGAGGTGGAGAGTAATTTCGACGAAGAGTATATGATTGAAGCCAGAGAAAAGTTCTTTGAGATTATCGATTCGCTCAAAAAAGATAAAAAAATAAAATCGACACTTGAACTCTGTATAAAAACGGACTCAAAGACCATAAAAGAGTTAGATTCGACGGATTCGGAAGATTGGTTTACCATCAGCTCAATCGGTTCGGACGAAGCGGGTGAAGAGATAGCTTCATTTACGATAAATGGTGATGAATTCAAAATACTTTTAAGCCCTAAAGCGAAATGTCCAAGATGCTGGAAACAAAAAAGCGACGATCCGGACAAACTCTGTAACAGATGTGAGAGAGTCCTGAAATGACGCCCGATCTCTCACAGCCTGTCGAGCTTTCGTTCGTTTTTTGGACGATTGGTCTGATTCTTGCTTGTACAGCTGTTGGAATCCTTCTGGTAAAACGGAAAAAATCATCATAAAGGCGAATGATGGGTGTATTTCAAGAGCTTGAGTCGGAATACGACTATGAAATTGTTGAGGAATTTTTCGGACATTACAGTCAAATGGTCGAAAATATGGAGAGTCTTATCATAAGTCTCGATAGCAAAGAAGCATACGGAAAAAACATAAACGAACTCTTTCGCATGTTCCATACCATAAAATCCGGTTCCGCATACTTGAAGATAGAACCCGTAAGAAAACTCGTCACACTTGTCGAAGAAGTTTTGCAAGAGTGCAGAGAACTTGATGCAAGTGCTTCGGAAGAGCTAATCAACTGGCTTTTAAGCGTAAGCGATCAGTTAAATCTCTATAAAGAAGATCTTGAAAACGACAAAGAAGAGTTTAGCCGCTTAAATCATGCCATCATAAAGGTGCCAACCGTTTATGTCAAATAAATACCCAAATTAAAAGAGCGACTCCGGCGATAAGATTCAGCCAACTAACTTCCCCGAAAAGTAGTTCTATAGCTTTATATTTATACTCCTCTTCCAAAGAAAGAGGCTGCATTAAATGAGAAGATGTATATGCCTTTATATCCGCTCCCCAAAAAAGCGCTACTATTTCGGGCAAAAGAAAAAAAACGAAAACTCCCAAAACGGACCAAAATGTTTTTTTCGGTTTTATCCTCTCTAAAGATTCTCTCGTAACGGGATGATCTTTGAAATTCTCAAATTTTTTCATAAAATTCATGAACAATCTTAAATCCTGTTTATAGTTTAGTGCAATATAGTTTATATATGCTAAAATATAGCTTTAATTTCAGGAGGCAAAATGAAAAAAGTAGAGGCAATCATCAAACCGTTTAAACTCGATGATGTAAAAGAGGCTATAAACGAACTTGAACTAACGGGTATGACCGTATCGGAAGTCAAAGGTTACGGCAGACAACAAGGACACTCGGAGCTTTACAGAGGTGCGGAGTATGTAGTTGATTTTCTGCCGAAAATAAAGATCGAGATAGCCGTTAAAGAAGAGGATCTTCAAAATGTCATCGATGCTATCGTTTCGGCGGCAAAGACAGGTAAAATAGGAGATGGAAAGATATTTGTAAGTTCCATCGAAAAGACTATCCGTATTCGTACGGGTGAAGAAGATGAAGAAGCACTGTAAGGAGAAAAGATGACTGATTTTAATTATATCATAGATACCTTTTTCACACTTTTTGCGATGACTCTCATCATTTTGATGGTACCGGGATTTGCGATGTTAGAGGCCGGACTTGTGAGAACGAAAAATGTTTCGACGGTACTTACCATGAACACTCTCATCTACGCTCTAGCTTCAATGGGGTTTTTACTCATCGGTTACTCCGTAGCGTTTGGAAGCTGGGACAACGACTCGATGAGCAAATGGGCGGCATTTTTATTTCAAATGGCATTTGTCGGAAAAGTCATAAATATCATGAGCGGCGGTGTGAGTGAGAGAGTAAAGACCCTCCCGTTGATGCTTTTTGGAATAATTATGTCCACCATAATCTACCCTCTTATCGTCAATATATCATGGGGAGCGGATTTTCTTGAAGGCAGTTTTTTAGACCTTAGTATGTACGATTTGGCCGGTTCCACCGTTATACACTCAACGGGCGGCTGGGCGCTTTTGGCGGCTATTATGATCATAGGTCCAAGAAGAAACCGCTATACGAAAGACGGTAAAATTCGTGTTATCCCCGCATCGAACATCCCGCTTGTAACTCTTGGAGCGTTTTTGCTCTGGATAGGATGGTTCGGATTTAACGGCGGAAGCGTCGGTTCCATCAGCTCAAAAGAGAACGCCGATGCGGTGGCTCTTACTATTTTAAATACAAATACCGCAGGTCTTGCCGGAGCCATAGTCGTAGCAATTATGATGCATCTGAAATATAAAAAACTGGATATCACTATGATACTAAACGGTGCCCTTGGAGGACTCGTCGCCATAACCGCGGGACCCGATCTATACAATATCTATATACCGATTCTTATCGGGGCGATCGGAGGAATTTTAGTCGTAATAATGGTACCGTTTTTTGACAGATTGAAGCTCGATGATCCTGTCGGTGCTCTTTCCGTTCATCTTGTAAACGGTATATGGGGAACTTTAGCTGTCGGAATATTCGCATCAAACGGCGATGACATAACACTCTGGGGACAGATCAAAGGTATAGTTCTCATCGGAATATTCGCGTTTGTAAGCTCTTATTTTCTACTTCGCTTTATAAACAAACACCTTCCGTTAAGAGCGGGTGAAGATGAACAACTCGAAGGTCTCGATTTTAGCGAATGCGGTCTTGAAGCGTATCCGGAGTTCAAGAAGTCGATATAGTCATATAGATCGTAAAAGGAGTAAACATGAGTAAAACAGGCAAAATAATTTTGGCACTAGCAACCCTTTTGGCAATTGCAACGACTCTTCAGGCGGAGGCAAAACGCTACGAAGTGAAATCGGGCATTGTAGAGTACAAAATCGAAGGAGGCGGTTCGCTCTTTGGATTTTCCACGAAAACACAGGGAAATGCAAAATTATATTTTAAAGAGTGGGGAAATACGGAACTAAAAGAGATAAACGAAAAAAATGTCGCTATGGGACAGACTACAACAAGCCATAATATAATGAAAATCGATCATGGCACGGTCTATAATGTCAATGAAGAAGACAAAGTCATCATCAAAAGCGATATCGCTATGCTAAAACAGATGGATAAAGAGGGGAAAAATATCTCTTCGATGGGTAAAGATATGATGAAACAGATGGGAGGCAAAAAGATAGGCAGTGAGA
Source organism: uncultured Sulfurospirillum sp. (assembly GCA_964573205.1). GTDB lineage: Bacteria > Campylobacterota > Campylobacteria > Campylobacterales > QNZT01 > QNZT01. The sequence goes on from CAZNIT010000077.1 coordinate 3,945, forward strand.
AAGTTTTAGGCTATCTATGTGAAATCTGGGAAATTATGGGTTCCAAAATATGGATATACAAAGGCGTTGTGCTAAAAATCGAAACGAATATGATGGGAATCAAACATCTTGAAGTCGCGACAAAAGCAAAATTCGGCGTAAAAATACCCGATGAAAAATTCAAACTGCCGAACTACCCCGTAAAGACACTAAATCAAATGATGGAAGATGAGATGAAAACGCAATCATCGCCAAAGCTTACCCCCGAGCAGATGCAACAGATGCAAAAGATGATGGAAAGTTTAGGAAATATGTTCCAGCAAGCTAAATAATATTTACTCCTTTTCATACTTAAATAACCACTTAAGTATGAAAGGAGGTATAACGGTCGTTATGATTATCACAAAAATCAAAACGGCGTATATTTCGTTATCGAGTATCGAATTCGTTCTTCCGATCTCCGCAAAAATCAACCCTACTTCACCACGGGGAACCATCGAAATACCGATGAGCATCTTTTGCAATCTAGTTTTTTGAGAGATGAAAAAAGCTCCCGCATATTTTCCAATCACAGCGATAAAAAGAAAGGTTATCGCCATCACCCAAAAATAGAGTGAGCTAAAATCTATTACTTTCAAATTCATAGACAAACCGACCATAACAAAAAAGATAGGCGTAAAAAGTTGAATAATCGGTCGCATAGAGATTTCCACTTTATATACAAATGCTTCATCTTTTTTCAACCCTGCACCAAAAGGTAGAAAAAATCTCCTTGAAAGAGCAATACCGGCCACAAAAGAGCCGAGTATCTCAGGCGCACCTACAAAGTGTGAAAGATACGCAAAAAGAAGTATCAAGGATATAATGATAGTCGGTATAAATCCGGGGACTTTTTTATGCCTGTCAAATCTTCGGACAAGATCGGACATAAGATTTGCAGCTATGGGAGCAAGCAGTAAAAATATTAAAATATATAGTCCCACTTCAAAAGAGTTTGAAAGACTTATCTCTTTAGTAACGGCAAAATCATAAATAAACACAAGCAGTATAACTCCCAGGATATCATCTATCACGGCTGCACCGATAACAATTTGCGCCACATCGCTATGCTCTTTGTTGATATCCTTTAATACCCTCATCGTAATACCGATACTAGTCGCCGTAAGTGTACCTCCGATAAACATAGAAGCATACACATCTATACCAAACAGATAGTAAGCGGCTCCAAAAGAGATGAAAAACGGAAAGATCGCGCCAAAGATCGCGACCACAAGCGCCTTGGAACCGGCAGCTTTTAATCTTGTAAAATCGGTCTCCAATCCAACCTCAAAAAGAAGCAGTATTATCCCGATTTCAGCCAATATTTTCAACACATCGTTGACTTCAATAATTCCAAATCCCGATACTCCAAGAAGAAGACCAGCTCCCAGTTCCCCAAGCACCGAAGGCATTCCCAACCTTGAGAACAACTCTCCCAAAATTCTGGCACTTACCAAAATCAAAAAAAGTGTGAGAAAAAAAGTATGCGCATCCATAGTGAAATTATATAGTAAAACAGAAGAAGAGTATATGTATTTTTTATTTACTTTAGCCCTTTTTCGTTAAAGTTTTCTTCCGATATGCCGATTTAGTTTATGAAGCATATAAAAAGGAGCCTGAAATGAAAAAATTTTTAAGTCGTATCAAAAGTACAAAAGGTATCAACGGGGTTATCGTAGCGTTATTGTTGATTTTAGTAGGTGTCGGAGCCGTAGGCGGTATCAAAACATTTATGGATAATTCGAAAAATACGATTACAACAGATGTAAATACATCTTTGCAAAGTATGAAAAACAACTAATCTTACAAAGGGGCTCTCTCGCCCTCTTAGTTAAAACTCACATATTCTCAATCCTTGAAAAAATAAACCTCCTGCCGAAACGGGCATAATCGCCCGTTTTTTTATTAAGATTTCTGAATCTCCGGTATCAGAAAAAACATTAATTCACTTTTACCTTTTTTAAAACTTTCACTGCGAAAGAGTTTTCCAAGTATCGGTATATCACCTAAAAGCGGGATTTTTTTGATTATTTTAGAGTCTTCGCTACTGACAAGTCCGCTAAGAACTATTATTTGACCGTCTCGAGCCGCCATACGTGTTTTGATCGATTTCTTTCCAAATCCCGGTATATTATCAACCTTCTGTTCCCAGTTTATAGATGTTCTTTGCGTATCTATACTCAAAAGCATCGTTTTATTTCTGGAATTTAATCTGTCAAGTTTTATATCAAGTTTTATACCGTATTCAAGCTCTTTTAGATCCGATATAGGCTGTCCCTCGGATGTTGTCCCCTGCACTCTTACATATACGGTTCCACCCGAAAGAAACTGAGTATTTTCGCCTTCCATAACAAAAAGGGTAGATTCATCCAAAATTTTCGCCAATTGCTTCTGTTTTAAAACTTTAAGAGCATGAGTTATACTAAAACTAGAACCTATATGTTTTATCGCGGATGTAAACATACCGTCGAGTGTTAAACTCTGATCGGTGATAGTATTTATCTGCATCGTGTTATCTCCGACGATATCTTCAAGTATCAAATTCGATTTAACCTCATCAAGGCTTTGATTGCTCATCTCCACTATATACATCTTGATCTTTACGATTGACGGAAAATTCTCAACGGTACTTATATCGATAAGATCTTTAGAGTTGTTGATATCAGCTTTATGAAGAATATCCAGAGTCTTTTTTTTCTCTTTATCGTTTAAAAAGTCACCTTTTAGAATAAACTTGTTTTTATCATACTCTTCTAAAGAAACGGTTTCATTTTGATTTTGCAGTACCGATTTAACCCTGTTTAAATCATGAGTAACATGTACTTTTATGCTTTCGCTATTACCGTCGGCATATGTGACAAATATATACGCCCTGCCATAATCCTTGCCATAAACCAGCAACTCGGTAAACGCCCTTTTCGCCTCTTTGTTATACTCCACATAAAGTATGTCATGATCAGATACTTTGACCGACTTGATCCTTTTGCCCAGATCCATTATCAGATACTCTTGCTTTGTAAAGCTGTACTCCTGAGAAAACAGCGTCGTAATCAACATGAAAATTATCAATCCGATTCTAAACATCTATATAGTTCCTTCTTTTACCAATACCACACTACAGTTTATCTCATCCGTATCGTGTTCATTAAAAGCGACGGATGTCGATGTAACCACGATATCACCGTTACTTCCAAGTGCTTTAAAACGACTATGAAACTTTCCCTCTATTTTGAAAAGTACTTTGGAAAGGTCGTTTGCGCTACTTTCACAAACAATATCATCGGCATCGATATCTTTAAAATAGTTTGTTTTAAGAGAATTTATCATCGAAACGATTCTATCATCACTTTTACCCAAAGATACAAGTCTCGAGCCCTCTCTTGAGACGATATCAAGCTGATTTTGAACTTTCGCCACTGAGGAATAATCGACAATAAGAAAAAATAGTGTAACCAAGAAAACAAACACCATCATCATCATCAAAATCTGATCTATCGCACCTCTTCTCATTCGTTCATCTCCAGACCGTAACGCTTTTATGCTCATTTGCGCCGTAAGAGATTGTCGCTTTTGGATAGGCTCTATGTTGTACTCTTTTTTTAGGCTTTAAAACAACAATTTTGCGAACTTTTGTTATTTCCTTGACTTTTGGCTCTTTAACTTCCAAACTCTTCTTGATGCTTTCAATAATCTTCTCTTTGTCTTTATCTCCGCTCAAAACCATCCATAACTGATCACCTCTGTTGTGAGCTTCTATGATAGCCGTAACGATATCGGCTCTAGTATCTAAAAGAAGTTCGTCCGCATATTGATAAAGTGTGGTTTTGACCTCTTTTTTTCTTTTGTCTTTAACGGTTCTTTGCGTAATTTTAAGTGCACTATCTTCCAAAACACCTTGAAATAAAAAACCGAAAACTTCGGTATTGGTAGCTATGTACTTAACAACAAATTGATCTTTTTTATCTTTCCACACTCCTATTATATCTATAAGATCACCGCTTTTTAACATATAGTTGGGATTTTTAAAAAGTTTTGAGGAGATGTTATAAAGATCGTATTTAGCCTTTTTGGCGGTAGAATTGTTCTCTTTTTGCTCCAAAATTTTCGTGATCTTCTCTTCTCTTATCGGTTCATCTTTATATATATCGACTGCGGCATATTTTCCGATGATTTCACCTTTTACCAATACTCTGAAAGGAACCGTAGATCTTTGAAACTCCAAAACTTTCAGATCCTCTTTTGTAATCATTTTGTTTTGAGGAATCCTTTTTTTAGCAACGACAACTCTGACATTTTGATGCTGTTTTTTCTGCATATAGAGGTTTTGCTGATACATATAGTAAACTCCTCCAAGAGTTGCTATGAGTAAAAAAAGCAGTACAATTATCACATAAAGCTTTATATCCCTCATCAAAATCCTCCCATTATATTGCCCGATCTCATCGGCAATATAATAAAAGCCGCCAATGCGGGTAACAAAAATAAAAACACTACAAGCGTCAAAGCCAGATTTACGGTCGCGGCCTTTTTCTCAACTTCAAAAAATTCGGCATCTTTGATCTCTTTTGCCTGATTTTCAAATATACTCTTTACACCCATTCCGGTCTCTTCGGCTAATTTTAGAAAATCGACCATTGAGATAATATATTTACTCCCTGTTCTTCTTGCAAGGTTATCGTACGCTGTTTGCGAGTCATAATTACTCAATTCCGTCTCTAAAATTTTTATTTCGTTTATAAGCAACTTTGAAAGTACCTTATCTCCACTCTTTGCCACAAAGTTCAAAGCATTTTTCAAACCGGCTCCGGCTTCAAGCATGATGATGATAAGATCGAGAAAAGTGGATAGATCATGATCAATTTTTTTCACTCTTTCATTTTTGGCACTCTCAAGATAAAGAGAAGGAGCAAAGATAGATATGACGATTCCGCTTACGGCGATCATGACCGCCGTATCTTTTTCAAAAAAGAAAAATGGGAAAACAGCCATAAACAGACCGAAAATATAAATTGCCGTCTTTGTCTCAAAATACTCTTTTTGCGTTATTCCAGCCTGAAGTAATTTCCATTTCAACTCCTCTTTTTTGGATCTAGCCGTACCATTTTTCGCCTGATGTTCTATAATCGTATTTTGAATCCGGCTATTTTTTTTCAAAGCGCGAATTACGGAGTTTATATAAAGTGTACGACGATAGTGAGTGTATATAAGCCAGCCGGAAATTAAACCGAGCAAAACCACACAACCTAAAAGGATATAGCCTATCACTGTTTGACCTTTGTCATTTGTGCATTTATAAAAAGTCCGAACCCTACCCACACAAGTATCATAAGCATCTCAAATTTTCCACCTTTTGTATGAAAAAAATGCTCTACTATTTTTCCGTCAAAATTGGAATCAAGAATAAAAAATATAAAAATCAAAAGTCCTACAATCAAATAGCTGCCGACTTTCGCTTCTCTGGTAGCAACCGTAACTTTTCTTTGCAAAAGGACTCTGCGTTTTATGGAGTGTTCAAGTTTTTCAAGCGTATTTGAGAACTTACCTCCCGAACTCTTTCCTATACCGATAGCTAGTCCAAATATTCTAAGCTCGGCAGAATTTACATATTTGTACATATTTTCAAAAGCCTTCTCATCGGAGATAACATCTTTTTGAGAAAGGTATTTTGCAAAAAGTTCCTGAAAAAGTTTAGATTGGGAAATCTCAACCGATCTTTTTAAAGCTATCTCAAATCCCACACCGTTTCTCATCATCCTAACGATGACACTCATCGCATCGCTCAACGCTTCGTTAAACTCTTTTATTCTCATAGAGATCAAAATATTTTTGATACCAAAAGGAATACTCCCGCCTAAAAAAGCACCTATTAAAAGTGCAAACGCATTATCAAAAACCATATAAAAAACCGCTGCACCGATAAATCCCGAAAGAGAGACAACAGATACAAAAAGATACGGACTTACCGTATCAAATCCCGAAAAAAACAGATCCTCTTCAATTTTTTGCAAAATACGACCACTTTTTTTCTCTTTTTGGGCATTTTGCTGCTTTAAAATAGAATCCTCTTTCGCTAAAAGAACTTTTTTAAGCTTTATGGCATCGATTTTCTCCTTCGTATATGAAAAAGATAAAACGATGATCGCCGATAACAATAAAGAAGCAAAAAGAAAAAAAAGAATCATCGAGGAAGTTATAGTCATCTATCGATCCTTGTTAAGCAGATCGGCCAGATGCGGCCACCTCTCAAATAGTTCGGGATCGTTATGAAACATATTTTTTATAAATTCATCTTTCCATCCGCACATGACATCGGGCATAAACTTGGCAAACTCGTCTATAAGCATCTCTTTTTCCATAACGAAATCATCGTCAAAAACTCTTTTGTCTATATCTATGCCATACATCTGCATTTTCGCTATAGCCCTGGAAGGCGTTGACATAGCTATGTGCGTACCTCTGGTTTTTTTATCATCTTCTAGCGTCATATCTCTTTTAAACGAGTAAATATCCAAAAGAGAGACAACCCCGCCCTCTTCGATACGCTTTTCTACTTCAGAAATTTTCACCACTTTTCTCGTACCGTCGGGGAACCTTACAAGCTGTACGATCAAATCCACCGCACTTACTATCTGCGCCCTTATAAAGTCACTATTTGCGGTAGGTCTGGCTTCAAGATACATATTTTCGATTCTCACGATCGCCTCTTTCGTATCATCGGCATGAACTGTCGTCATAGAGCCGGGATGGCCCGTATTCATAGCATTTAGCATTACGACTATCTCACCGCCTCTACATTCACCCACTATAATACGCCTTGGACTGGATCTAAGAGCGGATCTTAAAAGTAGTTCAAGCGTTATCTCCCCTTTTCCCTCTTCATTTGCGGGTCTAGCTTCATATGCTCTGACACTGTGACAAGGCATTTGCGGCATGATCTCTTTTGTATCTTCGATGGTCAAAAGCTGATCACCTTCTTCGATAAATCGCGTCATAGTGTTTAAAAATGTGGTTTTTCCGGAACTAGTACCGCCCGATACGATAATATTCAACTTCCCTTGAATAGCTTTTACAAGAAAATACGCCATTTTCATATCCATTTGACCGCTCTCTATGATCTGTTCTAAAAACAGAGGAACATCTTTGAACTTTCTAAGCGTTAAACAGCTGCCGTTATTAGCCGCGATAGGTGGGATTTGGACTTCTATTCTGGAGCCGTCTTTTAATTTACTCGATGCTATGGGGTGAGCATCGTCAATTTTTCTGTTATTTTCCGCAAGCATTTTATCGATTACCCGTCTTAGATCACTCTCGCTTTTGAAACGATACGGAGTAGCGATAGTTTTACCGTTAAAGATGATATCTACATAATCTTTTGTATTGATGATGATATCATTAAGTCCGTCTCCTGTCACTCTAAAGATGGAACTAATAGGGCCATAACCTTTTAAATGATCTATGATAAAATCGATCATTTCATTTTTCATCCCTGCGCTTTGAAGCGGAGAAACATCGCTATAGTGATCGGCAAGAAAATTTGGAATAGTCTGACGAAGTTTTTCTTTTGATATATTTTCATCGGTTTTAAGGCGAGAGATAAAATCATCATAAATATTGTGAGCCATATTAAAAAGAGCCGGAAAACTATAAAGCCGGGGAAACTCTAAAGTGTGGGTTTTGTTTTCACAAATACCGCTTTGTTCATTTATAGTTTTTGAAAAAGCTCTTTTGTCTTCAAAATCCTTATGAATTTTATTTTTTTTTGCTATCGCCTCTTTTAACCCCATCTACCTCTCTCTTTCAAGCTTCCAAGCCCGCAGGACTCCTGGAAAATATTTTTTTCAACAGTGAAGGCTTTTTCACATTGTTAGAAATTCCTAACTCTAAATCGGAATAAAACCGGCTCTCTTTAATAGCTTTGGAAAACTTGGCATTTGGATACTCATCCGTTATTAGTTTGCCGAAATTCCAACACTCTCTTATATAGTCTCCGCCATTTGGAATATGGATGTCAAATGTTATCTCTTTACTATTTTTACTATTTAAAATTTCACTCGCGTCTTTAATAGAGATTGCGTTTTGCGAATCTTCTCTATTTATTACTATCTTGATCTTATCTTTCCAGCCGGCTTTTTTCATAAGCTCATAATATGTCTGCAAAATCGATACATGAATAGTCGTAAGCTCGGTAACTATAAAAATCTTATCCGAAATCTCCTCTATGGCAATTTGAAGTTCGCTATCTTTTGCCAAACCGGCATCTATAATGACAAAGTCAAACAAATTTTTCAAACGATAAATCGTGTTGATAATTTTTTGTTCATTCTCTTTATTAATAATCTCTTCACGATCTATATGCGACTGGATGCCAGGAATCATGTAGAGATTGTTTTTTATCTGATACAAACCGTTAGAGAGCATATTTTCTTCACTAAAATCATCTATATGCATAAAATCAACAATGCTCTTTTGAGGAGTAGGTATCCCAAAAAATATGTTGCTGATTGCTTTTGTAGTCGAAAAGTCCATATAAAGAACATTTTTTAAAGCATAACGGCTAGAAAGAACATTCGCCAAATTTGAACTGATAGTCGTAGTACCGGTTCCGCCCGTCGTTCCGATGAAAATATTTAAAAAAGATCTACTCTCGGGATCTTTTACGATTTTATAAAAATTATCCGATATTTTCTGAGAGATACTCTCTTTTGTATATCGTGACAGCGGCAAATATGAAGAGACATTGTATCTGCCGGCACAAAGTATCAAATCGTCATGATCTGGTCCAATCATAATAGTCGGTATATTGGCATTTGATATCTCGTTTGCCACTTCTAAAATATCTTCTATATTATTTATCATACAAATTAGTATAAAACTTTTTTCTCTATGATTTTGAACTTTATGTTTTAACTCAGCAAATATGGAAAACTCAAAAAGCGTACTAAAACCACTCTCATAAAGATCATTTTTAAGCGTCGGAATAAAAGAGAGGTTTTTATCATACAAAGCGAGCGATATCTCTCTAGCCGGAGTAAAACCGGATTTTACGACTTCTATCTGTTCGAGTTCTTTTACAAGATACATCTTGATTTGTTCTATAAGTTGTAGGGATTTTCGCGTAAATACTTTTTTGTTTTCAGCCGTAAAAAATATGACTCCCAGCGCCTCTTCATCATCGTTACAAATTGTATAGGAGAGTACCGAATCGCCGCAGAAGTCTGATATATCAAATCCGAGCCACTCACCGTCAGCCACAAAATCATCGTTGACGAAGGCTTTTTTTTCACTAAAATATGAACCCACAATTCCTTCACCGACCTTGACACGAATTTCATCTCCAAGATCGCTATAAACACTTACAAGTTCCTTGTTTAGTTGATCATGCAAAAAAATTACGCAGTTATTAGCTCCTATAAGTGTTTTTAAAAGATCGGAAATAACACACAACACACTCTCATTATCTGTAAAACATCTCTCTTTTGAAACCGTTTGAACTTGCTCCATCATCATTTTAATCTACCAACCTCACTTGTTTATTGTTTTGATTTTCCAGTACTTCCAGAACTATTTTCAAGTAGCCGTTTGAACCGTTTCTTGATCTTACTCTCTTTAGGCGTACGGTTACAAAACCGCTTATTTCAGCTTTATCGTTTACAAGCGCTATATCAAAGATCTCTCCTTTTAGCTTTTTAAACGCGTTTACCGCCAGCTGAAGCTGAGAAGTCTGTGCGCACCCTCCCGTACTCCCGCATAAAAAACGAACATCACTGTCCATTTTTAAGAGATTTATCCAAGCGTTGTAACTGTGGTGAGGCGTCTGTTTTGTCCGAGAAATATACTTTCTCCAGTGAGCGTTATGCGAGACTCCATTTTGAAGAGTATCGTCGGCTTCAAGATCTATACCGTAAAAATGATCATGATCATCCTCACGCCAATTGTACCGATTGGAAAATGTCGCAGACAATGACCATGGAAAACCTTGCGCGCAAGTTTTGGTCGCTACCGCTCCCCCTCCGCAATGTCCGCCGCCGTGATGACTCCATACGACACTGACATTCGTACAAGTTGACGCAAAGTTAAAACTGCCTCCGCAATGTCCGCCGCCAAAACTCATTCCGGCACTAAATCCGCTCTCAAAATCACAGCACTTAACCCTGTCACACTCAAGAACCTGATATTTCAGTCTTAATATATCTCCCGGTACGATATCTCTTTCATTTATTGCGATAGGCACAAACTCTTTTGTAGTATCGGAAATCGCATCAGGTGCATCGACAATCTGCGCCGTTGAATTTACATCCTCAATATTGATAGCATCCATTCCAAACATCTTCAGCCAAAAAGGTTGAAATCGATCTTTATCGATGCCTACCGTAACTTCATCACTATCTCTCCAAATAAACTCAACTTCATTTGCGACAGAATCATAAATAGGATTTGAACTCATAAGAGAGAGAGTCTTTTGCTGAGCGTTTTGTCTATCTTGATCTACACTATAATAATTTGCCGCAGCTATTGCCGCTTTTTCGGTAAACTCTTTCAACTTAAAATATCTGTTTTTTAAAAGCATCTCGTCAGCAACGCTTCCTCCAAATAAAAACAGACCGCTCATCAACACCGTGCCAAGCGCAAAAGGTACGATAACCGCTTTTCTCATCTTTTTCCTTCGATACTACAACTATAAGTAATATCGACACAAATGTAAAAATATTTATAACCACCGCTTGATAGGAACTATTTCCTTTACCTTTAGAACCCCAAAGGCAAAAAAGGCAATAAAATCGTAGCCGAAAACATAGCCGGAGCAAACCCAAAAACACTCTTTCTTGCGATTGCCAATATCAAAACATGAATAACGGATGACACGATAAGCCAGTAAGCGATATCCGGAAAACCGACGACAAGTGCACTCATAACACCGTAACGAAGATCTCCACCTCCAAAATCCATTCCGAAAAGAAGAGGTATTAAAAACACTACGAGGATAAAAGCGGCGGCTATTAAAGCCGGTTTCAACGGATAATCAAGATACCAGATCAAAAACAGAAGTATCAAAATCGCACTAAGCGAATATCTATCCGGAATATTTTGATATTTTATATCTTCATATAAAATTGGTAATGAAAAAAGTATATAAACGACCGATATCCAATCCAAATATATCCTTCAAAAACAAACTTTGTACTCTTTTATCTGTGTTTCATTACCGATAAATATCGGACATTTCAGTAAAATCATGAGAAAATTTCACTACGATAAAGGAGAGCGGATGCCAAAATCACATAAAATACTCTATTTTATCTATATCGTCATCTGGATTATCTCCGCGATAGATCCTAAATATCCCAGCGACTGGCTTATTGAAAACATTCTTGTCATCACTCTTTTTCCCGTCGTTATTTGGTTGGATACAAAGTATCGTCTATCGTTTTGGGCTTTATTCATGCTGCTGGTATTCGCATCTTTGCACTCGCTCGGAGCCCATTTCACTTATGCCAAGATGAGCTATTTCGATGTTATCACGCATATGTTCGGATTTGAGAGAAACCATTTCGATCGTGTCGTACACTTTCTTTTCGGGGCTTTAGTTTTTAGGACATTTTTTGAGATAATATCTCATTATGTAACGAAAAAGAGAGTCACACTTATTTTCACATTCACTCTAATCGTATCGATCTCCACACTTTATGAAATCTTGGAGTATTTTGCCGCCGTTATCTTTCATCCTGAACTAGGTATAGCTTTTTTGGGAACTCAAGGAGATGTATGGGATGCGCAAAAAGATACCATAGCCGCCATATCGGGAGCCGTCATAAATATCATGATATATCTTTTAAAAGATAAAATAGAGACTAAAAACTATAACCGATCCTCATGACTGTTTTGGAGTCGTTTTTACCGAATCCTTCGGAGGGAGTGTTATCATAAAAGGCGTTGTACTCACAAACAAAACTCAATCTCTCATCCATTTTAAAATTCAGACCAAGAAGAGTATTTATCTCATAATCGCGGCTCATATCGGAAAAATTCTCTTTAGCGCCTATTTTCAAATATATACGACTTAGAGTAAAAGCTTCGTATCCGTACTCAATATATTCGTTTAAAGAAGAGTAGCTGCTGCTTCCGCCGTTTTTATATCTCTCGTAGTTTATCGCCGGACCTAATTTTACGATCAAACTCTGCTTTTTATCACTGTATAATACTTTACCTATACCGATACTAAGATCGATTTTACTCAAGAAGTTTTGAAAATCGTTTTTTAACCAACCCAGACTCAAATAACTCAACCATTTTTTCGGCAAAGGCTGTTTTAGATTAAAAAGCGCTTTGTACTCTTGGGCACTGGTCTTGCCGTCGTCTTTTGAAAAAAAAGCACTGGTTTCAAGCACATAACTCATCGGATCGAAACTCTTTATTCGGGTTTTATGGGCAAAAGTATATTTTGCGTTGAAACTTGTCGTTTTACTGTTTCCGGATGTCGCGGAAAAACCGGCTTCCAAATGCTGAACGGGCTTTGTTTTTATATGTGATTTCGCATCGCTGGTAGGATCGTATTTAGTTTTTATATCATCGGTAGAGAGGTACTTTAGAGTATCTATTTCAATATCTTTTATCTTTTTTATCTCTTGAGATACTAAAAAAGACGGCAATACGATCATGATCAAAAATATATAAAACAATTTCAAAAAAGACTCTTTTTTTGATAAGATGTAAAATTTATGAAAGAAAGAGAAGCTTCAATGCCTCTCTTTTTTAGTATTATTCGCTGACGGCTACGACTTTAGGATCGCTCTCCCAGATACCGTGCTTCGTGCAGTAAGCCTGCGCTACAAGGTTTAACTTGTTCTTAGTAGGTATGATATGAAATGTTACGGTTGCATGAGCTTTCATATTTCCTAAAGCTCCCGGGATAAAGTCGGCTCTTGCAAGAAGCGTATCACCGTCATAAAGCGCCATATTGGCTATATAGTGATCGAAGTCGTCCGGATGGGTGTATTCATCTCCCATTTTAACGGTTACCGCAAACATCTCACCTTTTTTTGCGCTATCTTCACAATGAATAAACGGCGAATGTCTATCGATATAATCTTTTTTCGATTCTCTTTCAACCGTATCTATATCGACATATCTGTTAATCTTTGGCATATTTTTTCCTTATTATTTGGTTTTGTAATAAGATTATAACCTACTATTTCTTTAAACAGGATAAAAACTATCCCATTTAAAAACTTTACTTTTTTATACGAATGTCACATCGGCTATATTGTGATTCAAGCCCAATTTATCGGGTTCTATTCCAAGCGCCAATCCGACCATTTGCGGCAAGTGAAGGATAGGTATGTCTATCTCCCTTCCCATCTCTTTGGTGATGTTATGCTGCTGTATATCCATGCGCAGATGACAAAGCGGGCAAGGCGTCACAATCGTTTCGGCACCATTGTCAATGGCGTCTAACATCGCGTTTCCGGAGAGTCTGTTCGCCGTTTTGGGAGCTTGAAGCTCTACATGAAATCCGCAACATTTGTTTTTATGCTCATACTCGACATTTTTAGCGCCAAGAGCCACTATGAGCTTGTCTATGGAGTTTGGAGTATATGGATTTTCACCGCCGTTGCTCTTTTGCTGAAGATGAGACGGTCTTATGTTGTGGCAGCCGTAGTATGCGGCTATTTGAAGATCGCTAAGAGGTTTTACCACCTTTTTCGATATCTCTTCCAATCCCAGATCGTCAACCAATGCATAGAGAAAATGTTTCACATCACTTGTCCCTTTATACTCCAGCCCGACCTCTTTGAGTTTCTCATTTACTTTTTCTTTCAGTTCGCCGCTATTGTCCAGTCTCTCTTTGGTCATGGCGGTATTTAACTGACAGGTATTACAGATAGTGACCATTGTGAGTCCGAGTTTCTCCGCGTAGCAGATATTTCTAGCGTTTAGGGTCAAAGAGAGCATATCGTCGAAATCCTGCAAATGACTCGCCCCGCAGCATGAAGCTTCATCAAGTAAAACGAGTTCTATATCGAGCGCTTCGGCTATAGCCATAGTCGATTTTAAAAGTTCAGGAGTACTCTCTCTAGCCGTACATCCGGTATAAAGTGCGTATTTTAATTTTGCCATGATTATTTCCCCTTGAACTTCGCTGTGGAAGCGGATTTGATAAGTTTTTGAATCTCATCGAGATTTTCAGATTTTGGCATTTCCCAAGGCATGACGATTTTACCTTTTTTATACATCGCGATAGCTTCCGGAATATGTTTTAACACTCCAAAAAGCCCTTCGGAGTATTTAACCAACTCTCCTTCGTCAAGAAGTCCGTGTTTGTCTATGGACCATTTAAATCCGACCGCATGACGAACAGCTACATTGTCTTGCGCCATATCCTCTTCGAAAGTTTGCTGATGAAGTTTTGTTATCTTTCCAATCGGATCGAGCTCTTTGGGACAAGCTTCCGCACACTCGAAACACTTGACACAATCCCAGATACCCGAACCTATATCGTTTACCGCTTCAAGTCTATCTCTTTTGCCTTCGTCTCTTACATCGGCGTTAAATCTATATGTAATGGCAAGTGCGGCAGGCCCTAGATAATCTTCATTTACATTCACGGCCGGACATGAGTAATAACAATTTCCACACTGGATACAGTAGTCGGCCTCATCTATCATCTCCGCAATTTCGGGAGAGACGATATTCTCTTTTTCGGGGTTTTCGTCTATTTCCGTTTTTAGATACGGCTCTACGGAGTTGTATTTACTCCAAAAATCTTTCTTGTCGATAACCATATCTTTAATGACTCTACCCTTATTTTGAGGCTCGATCGTCAACTCTTCACCAAAAAGCTCGACAAGATCTTCAACCCTATCTTTACACGCTAGTGTCGCTTTACCGTTTACTTTTACCGCACAACTTCCGCAGATCCCATGACGACAACTTCTTCTGTACGAAAATGATCCGTCATGTTCCCATTTTATACGATTTAGAACATCCAGTACAACTTCACCCGAACCCACTTCCATTTCGATCTTGTCGTAATGGGGCAGATAATCCGTCTCACTGTTAAATCTAAATACATTAAACAACAATTTCTTTTTATCTTTATTTACCATCATCTTTTCCTAGTAAGTTCGCTCTTGCGGCTCGAATTTTCCTAAAGCCACATCTGCATATTCTAATTTTATAGCACCTCTTTTACCCATATACGCAAAAGTATGTTTCAAAAACTTTTTATCGTCTCTTTTATCGTAGTCGTTTCTATAGTGCGCTCCCCTACTCTCTTTTCTCGCAAGTGCGCCTTCGACTATAAACGACGAATACTCTATCATATGCCCTAATTCTATAGCTTCTTGAAGATCCGTATTGTAAACTTTACTCTTGTCGTCTATTCTAATCTCTTTGTATCTCGCACTCAACTCTTCGATGATCTTTTTCTGTTTTTTCAAAGATTCTTCGGTTCTAAATACTCCGGCATTATCCGTCATAGAAGATTGAAGCTCGCTTCTTAACTGAGGAACTCTCTCGTCTCCGTTGTTGGTTAGAATGGTCTGCATCTCATTTATCGCTTTATCCGCATCCGAGACTTTTGCAGGCTTTAGATCGAGGTGATCAAGATCTTTCGCTATAGTCTGTCCGACATGGCGTCCAAAAAGCATAGCTTCAAGAACGGAGTTCGCACCCAACCTATTCGCTCCGTGAACACTAACGCAAGAACACTCGCCCGCCGCATAAAATCCGGTCACGGTTTCCGAAGGAGATTTTTTGACATGACCCGCGATCGTAACGGGAATACCTCCCATAGAGTAGTGGGCGGTAGCCGCGATCATAATAGGCTCTTTGATCATGTCAAGTCCTAAAAATGTCAAAGCCAGATCACGAAGCTCGGGAAGTCTTTGCATGATCTTCTCCTTTCCAAGATGGCTCAGATCCAGATATACGGCATCTTTGTTCGGACCGACACCTCTGCCTTCGAGTATCTCTTGAGTGATTGAGCGACTTACGAGATCTCTGGGACCGAGCTCCATTTTATCGGGAGCGTACTTTTGCATAAATCTCTCACCCTCGCTATTTAAGAGTTTACCGCCTTCACCTCTTGCCGCTTCGCTCATGAGGATTCCGGTACCCGCAAGCCCTGTGGGGTGAAACTGAACAAACTCCATATCTTCAAGAGGAAGTCCATGTCTTGCGACGATAGAAAGAGCGTCTCCGGTATTTGCGTGAGCGTTGGAGTTGATCTTAAACGCTCTTCCGTATCCGCCGGTTGCGAACATCACCGCTTTCGCATTAAAGATAGCCGGCTGGGAAGTTTTTATATCGTATCCCACAACACCGCTAACGGTTGAACTGCTTTCATCGTAAATGATATCCGAAACATACCATTCGTCCAAAAACTCCACTTCAAGACGATTTGCCTGCTCGAAGATCGTCTGTAAAAGTGTAAGCCCGGTTCTATCTTTTGCGAAACAGGCTCTTGGATGAGACTGTCCTCCAAAAGGACGCTGTGCGATCTCGCCTTTTTCGGTTCTACTGAAAACCGCACCCATCTTTTCGGCCCATCTGACGGCTTCGGGAGCTGTCTGACACATAAACTCCACCGCATCCTGATCGGCAAGATAATCACTCCCCTTGACGGTATCGAATTCATGAAGCTCTATGCTGTCAGCCTCCGCCAGTGCCGCGTTGATGCCTCCTTGCGCAGCTCCCGAGTGTGATCTGAGTGGATGAAGTTTTGTCAAAACAACAACATTTTTACCCTGTTTCTTTAGCTCTCTAGCAGCCGCGAGTCCCGCGAGTCCCGCACCTACTATAACAGCATCATATGTATGAATCGGTATGCTCATAAAGCCTGTCCTTTAAAAATAAAAATTTTCAACATTATAGTAAAGCGAGACTAAAAATATACCAAAAGTTACATTTTGGGCTTTTTGACGGAGTGCCAAATGTTACTATTTGTAAGTTTGCAATAAGATTTTATTATAGAGCATATTTTTTTGCATATTCGTGAAGAATATCATTTGCCTCAGCAAAAAGTTCGTACTCCTGTATCCCCTCTTTTAAAATATGAAGATATTTCAAGTGGGTACTCCAGACTCTCTTCGCACCTTCTTCTTTGCCTCTTTTATAGAGTTCGAACGCCGTAGCGCCGTTTATGAATCCCTTGCAGAGATTTTTCAGGGGATGATCACTTTTTTTTATACTTTTCCAATACTCTTCAAGATGCTCATGCGCATCCGAAAAACGCTCGTTTTTTATATCGTCGATGAAAATTTCAAGTGATTTTTTCAAACTTAATGACATTTTCTCCCTTTTTGTGCTTTATAGATTTTTATTATATCCTAAAAGCACCCTTTATTTTCCATAATTGTATGATATACTCTTTTTTATGCAAGATAAAGAATCATTTTTCATAAACCAGTTTCCAAATCCCCACATAGGTGACGACGGTGCGGTCATAGGTGATACCGTTTACTCAAAAGATCTCTTTTGTGAAGATATTCACTTTAAAAGAGAGTGGATGACTCTTGAGCAAATAGCGTTTAAAAGCATGCTTGTCAATATATCCGATGCGATTGTTATGAATGCAAAACCTAAATTTGCACTAATTGGCATCAAAATACCTTTTGATTTTACACCTTCGCAAATGGAAGAGTTATCTTCAGGTTTTTTACGGGCTTCAAGAATATACGATTTTGAAATCATCGGAGGGGATACGATAGCAGGAGACAAACTTGATATCTCCATCACTCTCATCTCTAAAACGGATAATCCGATTTTTAGAAAAGGGATAAAAAATGGTGACCTTATAGCTCATACGGGAGTTTTAGGAAGTGTAAAAAACGATCTTGAAAAACTTTTCAAAGATAAAACCGTATCAAAAGATTCCAGATTTA
This sequence comes from uncultured Sulfurospirillum sp., assembly GCA_964573205.1. Taxonomy (GTDB): domain Bacteria; phylum Campylobacterota; class Campylobacteria; order Campylobacterales; family QNZT01; genus QNZT01. The sequence goes on from CAZNIT010000077.1 coordinate 21,845, forward strand.
TTACACCTTTGTTAAGAGCTGATTTTTTTTATGAAGCCGCACCTTTTATTCATGCGGCGCTTGATATATCCGACTCATTGGGAAAAGATCTCTCACGACTTAGTGAAACTAACAAACTTGGATTCGAGTTTTTCGATGATATCGAAAAAGATATACTCTGTAGCGGTGAAGAGTATGAAATACTTTTTGCATTTGATCCGAAAGATTTCGATATACTTTCAAAAATTTCAGACAAGAACAATACACCTTTTAACATTATAGCAAAAGCGATTCGCGGAAGCTACAAAAGCCGATGTCCGGAAAATCATTTTTAGGAGAGTTATGAATCGTCTTTTTTATCTAAATCATGCATCTATCGATGTGCACTTCAGTAAGAATAGTAAAGATTTCGTAGTAACGGAAGTACCTCTTTACGAATTTAGCGGCGAGGGAGAACATCTCATACTAAAAGTGCGCAAAAAGGATCTGACGACTTGGGGAATGATTCAAATATTTAGTGAAATAAGCGGCGCCAAGGTAAAAGAGTTCGGATATGCCGGTTTGAAAGATAAAGACGGTATGACCGTACAAAATATCTCCATACTCAAAAAATATGAAAAACATTTTGAAAAATTTGAACATCCGAAAATAAAAATATTGGAAAAAAACTATCATAATAATAAAATTAAAACCGGACACTTAAAAGGCAATCGTTTCTTCATACGCTTAAAAAAAGTCAATCCGACACAGAGTAAAATTTTGCTCAATGTCTTAAAAACTTTAGAAACTACGGGATTTGCAAACTATTTCGGCTATCAGCGTTTTGGCAAAGACGGTGACAACTTTCAAAGAGGTAAAGCCATACTCAAAGGAGAGATAAAAGAGAGAAACAAAAAGATGAGAAACTTTTTCATCTCGGCATACCAAAGCCACCTCTACAATCTATGGCTAAGCAAACGAGTGGAAATAAGCAAACTTTTTGACTCTTTTGACGAGAAAGAGCTCTTTTCTCTTTTTAACTTTCCAAAAGAGACGATTTCACAAATTAAACAGCAACCGCACTTTTTCAAAATTCTCCCGGGAGAATTGATGCATCACTACCCCCATGGACGACTCTTCTTATGTGAAGATTTAAAAGAAGAGAGCAACCGCTTTTTTCAAAAGCAGATAACCCCGACCGGACTTTTGGCGGGTAAACGAGCACAAAACGCAACGGGACTCGCCGGAAACTTTGAAAAAGATATAACAAAAGAGTGCGAAACATTTTGCGATAAAATGCAAGGAACCAGACGCTTTGCATGGATTTGGGCACAAGAAATAGAGAGTCTCTATAAAGAAGAGTTAGCTTGGTTCGAGCTTAATTTCACACTTCCAAAAGGCTCTTACGCGACAACTTTTTTAGAAGAGTTGACGCATAAAAGAGAGTTTTGATCCCTATTCTCGCCAAACTAATATTTTATTTTAATAAAACAACATATTTTTTGCCGATTCTCATAACAGATCAATAATTATTACACTATATTCAACAAAGTAATATTTCTTTATTTTTCCATACAAAGCCCAGAATATAGACTTTATACATTTTATACAAAATATCAAAATAAACTTTTACTTAATTATATTATTATATTTCTAATGTTATAATTATCTCCTTTATATCAACTTTCCATAAGGCATTTTATGAAAAATTACAGACATTTAACATACTCGGTCATTACGGCTATACTAATATTTGGTTGCTCCACAGACGGCAACGGCAATAAAAACGACGACAACACATCGGTAGGAACAACGGATATAAACTTTACCACAAACAGTACGAAAAGTATCACCGAAGGTATCGAGGATGTGCTCGATGTTCGGACAAATAGAACCGATATCACATTCAGTATCGTAGAGGGGGAGGACGCAGATAAATTCAGCATAGATTCTCAAAGCGGAGCGTTAAGTTTTAAGAGCGCGCCCGATTTTGAAAATCCAACCGATACGAACAAAGATAATAAATATATAGTAACGATTGAAGCTAGAGACGGTGATGACAACAGCGCTAGAGTGAAACTGACTATAATCGTACTCGACGACCCTTCCGACAACGGACCGATTTTCACCTCAACAAATAGTAAAACCGTAAAGGAGAACGAACTTCTAGGATTTATCGTTAAGGCAACCAACGCGGTATCTTATGAAATAGCGGGAGGAGAAGATCAAAGCAGATTCACTATCGACAACACAAGCGGTAAACTGGATTTTTTGAATTTTATACCTGATTTCGAACATAGCTCCGATAAAAATCATGACAATATCTATAAAGTGGACATAAAAGCGACCGATTCTTCAAATTACAGTACGATACAACATTTCTCCGTCACTATCCAAGACGATCCTAACGAACCTCAAAGCAGCGCACAACAAAGACATATCTTCAAAACCGGTGCGGACGACGGCATAGTTGCGGCAAATCCGTTTGGAGACGATAGAAATCTCGTCGCGAAGACCGTAAACGGCGAAAGAAAAATAACTCTAGGAGATAGAGTCTGGGAAGATTCGCAACATACAAAAACTAAAGTGACATATAACGATGCATTGATTTATTGTAATCAACTCAACTATGCCGGTATCGACAACTGGAGAGTTCCAAAAAGACATGAACTGTTTGAGATCATCAACTACGGAAAAAATCCTACGATCGACGATACTTTTGAAAATGTAACCGGCGGTGACTATTGGACTTCCCAACCGTTGATAAACTATAAAGGAGAGACGATCGATGACCGAGCGTTCATTATTTCGTTTACATACGGCGCTCCATATCCTTCAAAAATGGATACGGCAAATTATGTTAGATGCGTCAGCGGCTCAGAATATACGCAAATCACTCCTTTAGTGGAAAATGAAGATGAAATCTATTCGGATCAAAGCACGGGACTCGAGTGGACAAAAGCCGCCGACAATCAGACATGGGCGGATGCAAAAAAAAGATGCGAAGAGTTGAATATTTCAAACGGCGATTGGAGACTGCCGAACATAAGCGAGCTTCATTCGATTATGCCGATATATAACGAAGAGTTTTTACTCGATAAAGACGGGGACGGTTACGGAGATTTAAGAGGTCCTTTTTGGTCATCCACTCCCGCAATAAATCAGACAAAAGCAAGATATATAGCAAACTACTGGGACGGTGACACTTGGGCGGCTGACGATGAAAATCTCTCCGCCGAGCATCCGGTATATGGTCGAGATGTTTTAAACGACGATGAAGAGGCTAAAACCAGCGCGGATGTCACCGGGAGCATATGTGTCAGGGGAGGACATCTTTAAAGAGAAATTTAATCCGGTATTTTAGTTAAATACCGGATCATCGTTCAAAACCGCAAGGTTTTACCAATCTAAGACATTGTTGTCTCTCTCCTCAATTTTCGTATCTACGGTTAAACCTTCGTTTCCTTTACCGGCCCACTTATCCGGCGTTTTGCTGAATTTTGCGGTAAATTTATGCGTCGAAGCGAGCGGATTGAAAGGATTATATACCAAGTAGGGCTTGGGTTTGTAAGTTACGGTCGATACAGACGGTGTTTTATCAATACGCATATATAGCTTTTGATTGTCTATATGACTCGTTACCAAACCGGAAGAGGCATGAATATTTCCGGTCGGCGAATTGTGCGGTAAAGTGCCCGAAGAGCCGGTAACGGGTACAAAATCAAGCTCCGAAGGGACATTGTTCAAAATGTACCAAAAGATACTATCTTTACTCTCTTGGAGATTTTGCAATCCGTAATTGTTCATATTGCAGTTTTTACAATATACTTCATAATAAACCGGTACACTCGCCTCGTCTCCGGCAATACTTTGAGCCGGAATATGTGCTCTGGCATACAAAAAGCGGATCTTTTCACTTGCGGGATTTTTATTTATCTCGGTCACCGCACTTCCAAGCGCAGCGTTGAAGTTTACTATGTCAAAAGTAACGGGATCGTATGCGATGTCGGTTTTTCTATCGAGATTGAACTTAACGCGCTTCATCCCGACTCCGTCATTAAAAAAGAGAGCGTCGATACCAAACCCCAAAAAGGTACCGCCGGGAGCGGATAGATTCGTACTCAACGAACTTACACCAGGATGAAATATATTGTTGCTGTCCTGATACTCGGAAATCATCTTGTAACTTCGAGAGGAGTTACTTTGAAACGCATAAGAGATACCAAGCTGAACATTTGTAGCATAACAGCTGTTTGAAAAGTTTTTTACGGTCTGGCCGTCAAAATTTACGGTACGCGCATTGATATCAAGCAACGCGGCCATATCGGCATCGGGAACACTTGAATTTAGATCGTTGAAATAGGTATAGCCGTTTAATAGATCACCGTTTTTAAGTGTCCAATTTACAATCACTTTAGATACTCCGAAGTTAATATTGTTCGCACTTCCCTTGGATATGAGCAGATGCGAATCGGTAATCCCATGATCATTTTTGTCTATCGACGCGTATGCGAACGCTCTTTTATCTAAAACTTCAAAGTTGACCCTTCCTATTTCCGAATATTTGGCATTGTTTATCGTGGCCACACCGTTTACAAACGAAACATTCATAGGATTTGGAGTCAATGACCCCACAATACATCCGCTTGAAGCTTTGGTATCGTTATAATCTATCGCATAAGGAGCTTGATTTGCCCCGGTATAGTTTACGATTGTAGCTCCTAAAGCATCTTTGGCCTCTATTTTGATAGTAAAAGGCTTAGCGGCTTTAAGTGTGGTATCCGGAGCTATCGGCGTTAAAGAGAGTGTAAAATGATCCGGTCTGACCGCAAACGCATCGGCGGAACAAGCGCTTCTTTCTCGACCGCTTGAATCGATCCAATAAAATTGAACTCTGGCATTTTTCATAGCTTTAGCGACGGTAAACGTATGTGTCGTACTATTTTGTCCAGATAAAATGGTAAAAGGAGAAAACCCGCTTTTATCAAGAGAGGAGACGGGAAGCGAACAAACGCTACTATCAACGACTTTAACCTGCGTATTGTTCATATCGGAAGCGTCAAAAGCGGCGGTTCCGGCAGGTTTGATCGCGGCTAGCGTAAGAGTAAACGGTCTATTTACCACTTTGGTTTTGATTTGGGCGTAAGCTAAAGTCGTATCAGTGTCATAAGCCGTAAGTGTATTGAAATCGTCATTGACTATGATACCGCTTGCCGTAATAACCGCCATTGATGATAAAGCTTCTTTTATATTCGATATCTCTATTTTAAATGTCTCGTCACTTTCTGGTTTTATATCGCCTTTTATCGTAACGGGAATCGATATGTCAACTTTACCGGCAGGTATCGTAAAAGTCGTTTTCGTCGCATAAGGAGTCGTATAATCTTCACCGATTTTTGCAGTTAAGTCACTTATTTGCAAATCAAACGTAACATCTTTTGTTGCAGCCTTGGTAAGCGTGACATTCAAAAGAAGAGTTTTATTTCCGCTATCTCCCTCCGTGATGCTAGTTGTCGGGTTTATATTTAAAAACGGAGCGTCGTACATCGGAGCATTGGCACATCTAGCGCCGTCGCCCGATAGCGATGTGAGTTTGGTATTATGCATAAAAACGGCTTTTGCGTTGTTTTTCGCATCTACAATTTTATAAATTTTATCGGGATTCGAGCCGCTTTGGGTAACTATAAAGTATAAAGTACCATCATTGTCAAAAAATGTAATAGGACTGTAAATATCAACAAAACCACCAAGACCAAGCGGACCTACTTTTTCCACATCCACTTCATTTGATACCGCATTTAGGATATCCATTCTATAAAGTGAACGATCCATCGCATTTACTATATAAAGCTTATTATCTTTTGGATTAAATGCAAAGTCAGCCATCTTGATTTTTCTTTGACCTGTCTTATACTTCAATTTTATAGGAGTCGCCTGTTTGGTATTTAAATCTATCTCGTAAATCGTTTTAAGAACTTTATCCCTATAAAAAGAGTCGTAATCAAGTTTAGCTATATAGTAGCGATCCGATCCGTCCGTTGCAACATCGCCAAGATAGTAACCGTTTACCACTTTACCGTTATATCGAGAATCACTTCCTCCTCTTCCGGCCGCCGTCATTAGATTTTCCGCAATAAAATGATCGACAACTTTCAAATTCGCATCAATCTTGACAACCTCTTTATTTTTATATGAAAAGGCATATATAAAATTGTCTTTTACATTATAACCTGCAGCATTAAGATGCCCGAAACCTGTTACATCGTTTTTTTGAACGACACCGCTATTTGTAAGATTTAAAACATAAGGTACGGAATAAGCTTCGTCAACATCACCCGAAAAGAGTATGGAAGTATTATTGTCGCACGTAAAAGGCGTTCCTGCCGAAGGCGGTATATATGTATATGGCGCACCTTTCCCGTCAATGCGTATATTGTCTATCTCATGATTGTTACATCCGCCTCCGGCTCCCGAAGAAAAAGCGAGACGAAAAAAAGCCGGTCGCGGACTTTGCTGCGGAATCTGAACATCGAATCTATCTAAAATCTTCACTCCGTCTCTTTTTATAGTTACATAAAGATGATTTACATCTTTACTATCGATATTTATCTCATATCTTCCGCTGTGATAGGAAGTATTGTCACCGACCCATACTCCGCTACTATTTCTCACTAAAGGTCTTGCAAGCGGTTTTGACGATAACTGTTTGTTCCAAAGAAGCCTATAACCTTTGGCTTCATCACCTCTAATGGCTATAGTATTCGGATATTCGTCATCATCCCATTCGATGGAGCTGTAAACGGTTCCGTCAAGTCGGCGTCTTCCTTCATCATTTGCCATATAAGATCCGAATTCGTCAAAGCCTATACCGAGCCAACCTCCTTCAAATCCTTTTTGTTCTTGATATTCATCATTTGTCATCAATATATTTCCGTTCGCATATCCCATCGAACCACCGCTTGCTCCGACTCGGGGAGTCATTCCGACACTCGAGTCGAAAAGAATTACGGTTATACCGTCAGCTCCCCATTTTCCCGCTTTCATTACATTGGTAATGTAGTTATCATCATCTCTACATCCGCCGTAAGCATAATAATCAAACGAAACGGTAAGATTGTTATCTTTGGTCGGAAACTCATAATCAAGCGTCAAAGCGGTACTTAGATCGTGACTTCTATCCGTCAAACGCAAACGACCGTTGACGATGTCGGGGATAAATCCTCCCTCAGCCTTCAGGGCGCGCCACTCACTTCCAAGCACTCCCGAATCGAAGTTTTCACTATATGCCGTCACAGCATAAGTTGTCGTGACGGTAAAAAAAGTACAAAGTATCGGTAATAAAAGTCTTTTCATAAAATAATTTTCTCCCTTTCGATCTAAATAAAACAGTAGTAACTGTAAATAATATCGACCGATAGAGAAAAAACTTAAATTTTTTTTTTCGAATTTATAATGCTGTCAATTTTTGTTGTAGTAAATTTACAAATTTTTTATAATTTTTCGTATGAGGAAACGTGTAACTTTCAACAATTTTTCGAGCCCTCTTGTAGCGGTGCATCTCTATTGCCGAATCGATAGCTAAAAACAATATATCTTGAGTAAATGCGGTGCCGTTTCGCTCCATAATTTCAAACAGATCTAAAAAAAGTTTATATTCACCGTGTTCATGATACATCTTCAAAGTGTAAAAAGCGTCGTTTTTATGTTTGTTCGCATCCGTATGTTTTCTCTTTTTTACCGGATCAGGTTTTATGCGGTATTTTTTCAAAATAGCCGCTATTCGAGGCTCTTTAGGTTTGATTTTGAAGATTTCGGCAGCAAGAGTCTTTACCCGATCTTTATCGTTTACGCTTAGATAGTGCAATAATAGTTTTGTTCTATCATTGATATTCTCGGGATCGTTTTTTATCTTTTTATATAGTCGTTTTACACTTTTAGATGAAAGTTTATACTCCTTTTTCAAAGAGTTCAAAGATTTAGATTGAATCGACTCGCCGGAACTAAAAGCGAACAGAAGCGAAAAAGAGAGAGTCAACAAGAACGCTATTTTCATGATTTGATACCTTTGATATGATATTTCGGACTATATGCCTGATGATACTCATATTAAGTATCGTCATCATTTAAATAAACATTAACGCTAAAGCTCTCTATTTAAAACCAACCGCATCCACTATACCGCTCTTACAACCTCCTTTGGCATTTTTGGCTTTTTTCAAAAGAGTTTTGATATCGCTCTTTGGGGTTATCTCTCCTTTTAAATTTATCCAAAGCTCGGTAATCAATCCATTTTTACAAATCATCTTTACTTTCCTGCCGCTTCCACTTCCAAAAGCTTTGTTAAAAACTCTGTTCAACTGTTCTTTAGTAACTCTTTTACCAACATTTCTTGCAAACAGGTCTCTTACCGGAGAATTATTGATCTCTTTTACAAGATAGATAGAATCTTTAAAGTACTCTTCTTGATCTTTTCCGTAACAAGTACCATGTTTTTTCCACTCATGATGTTGAAGTCCACTTTTTGCCGCTGGCATTACCTCCAAAAGCTCCATATAAAGCTCTTTTTCCAAAAAAACTTTTCTTTTCCCTTTACAATTTTGACGACTTCTTGGCTGAGGCCAAAGACCGTGGAGTGTAAAATTGGAAGCACTATAATGAGAAGACTTTACATTTCTACACTCTCTTTTTTTCTGATGTGTTTGACAATATGCGTTTTGCCAACTTATCGCAAGAAGATTATCCGTAGAAATCTTTTGTGAAACAGTCGTTTTACCGCTGCTATTTACCTGATAAGCCAAAAGTGCCGAAGCCAAAAGCATCAAGAGGGTAAAAAACGACTTTTTCATATCTTTAACCTTTGTATGCGTCTATAGCTTTTTGAAGCATTTTTTGCGCCGCTGCTTTATCTTGAAAATCTTTTACTTTCACCCATTTATTTGGCTCAAGCATTTTATATGTTTCAAAAAAGTTTTTGATTTTCGCCAAAGTTGAAGCGGGTAGATCTTCAAGAGAGTTGACATTGTCGTATGTCGGATCGATTTTGCTAACCGGAACAGCTACCAGCTTCTCATCCATTCCCGCCTCGTCTTCCATTACAAGAACTCCTATAAGTCTGCAAGCTATTACCGAGCCCGCTTGAAAGGAGTTTTCATTTATAACCAATATATCGGCCGGATCGCCGTCATCGGCTAAAGTATTCGGAACGAAACCGTAATTTGCGGGATAGTACATGGCCGAGTAAAGGATTCTATCCACGACGACCGCACCGCTTTCTTTGTCTATCTCGTACTTTATATTCGAGCCGTTAGGTATCTCTATGAGGGCATTTATTTTATCCGGGTTGGAACCCGGCTTGATTTTACTTATATCCATTTATATCTCCTTAAAATTTATATGTATTTTATGCAACTCTTCCTTAAAAAAGTTGCACCATTTGCGAAGTTTCGTTTCATCACTATGAGCTAGAAAAATTTCAGCCCATTTTTTTTCGGCATCAAACCCGGGAAGACATGAGAGTTCCAAATCTTTTGGAAGTTTTTGCATAACATCTATAAGCGCCGCTTCACTAGAATCCACCACAAAATTACAGCTATATTTTTTTATACTCTTGGGATAAAATTTATCCAAAATATTTTCTATCATCGGATGAGCCATTTGAGGGAATCCGGGTAAAAAGAAAAATCTATTTTCCAATTGAAATCCGGGCATCTTGTTTACCGGATTGTCTATCAATGCGGCATTAACGGGAAGATCGGCCATCTTTATAGGATGAGGATAAGCTCTATCCTTTAATTTTTGTAAAATTATCTCTTCTGCCTCTTTATGACGAACAAGTTCTTTTCGTGTAAACGCTTTTGCCGCTACATCTCTTGTAAAGTCATCCGGAGTTGAACCAATACCACCAAATGAGAACATCACTGAACTTGGATCATTTTGAATAAGCTTATATATATCTTCAAGCAGTTTTTCATCATCTTTTATCAAAAAGTTAGCTTTATATTCCCAACCTCGTCTATTTAAGGTTCGGCTTAAAAAAGTAAAATGAGCATCTTCTCTTCTGCCGTTTAAGAGTTCGGTGCCGATTATGACGCTGTAAAAGGTCGGTTTTTTTAACATATGATTCACTTTCACTCCAATTTTTAAAATATATACATAAATTGTGTAAAGTTTTTTTCATATTTTACGATATGTAGATTGAAACCTACTATATCTCGAAGGAACCGTAATGTGGAAATATATCCTGATCATTCTTTTTCTCTTTTTCGCTATACGAGAAATAAACTTAATGGACAGCAGCATTCATCTCACTCCCGATCAAAAAAGAGTCGTTGTAGATGACGAAACGTTATTATCGAAACTTATCACTTTAATAAAACGTAAAACCTCAAATACTAAAGAGTATGAAGAAAATATAGCAAAAGAGTATAAAATCAAAAAACAAGAACCGACTACCCAGATACAAGCGGAAGAAGAAACATTCTCAAATCTAAGTTTGCAAAAAATCGAAACGAATCAAAGCGTACCGACAAAACCTTCGACAAAACCGCAGGTTAAACAAAAAGATAAGATCTCGACCCAAATACCTCAACAAAAGCATAAACAAAAAATAAAAAAACGCTCTCAGCCTCATGAAGTTAAAGAGGTCAAATTACAAACTCTTGAAACTCTCGAAAAAAAAGAGAGCGATATTTCCAAAAAAAATCCGAACGATTTACCGAAATCTTTTCAAAATGCACAAGAGAGAGTAAATGCGATATTAAGGGAAATGAAAAGATAATTTTTCACTTCTCGTCAAACAACATCTCTTTGACTTTTTCAAAAATACAGTAATCTTCCTCTTTGCAATCATCAACGATAATAAAACGATTTAACATCTTCATAAATTCCAACATTTTATATTTGTCGTCTTTTAACTCTTTTTTTATGATTCTAGTGTATTTATAGATGTTTTTGTCTATGTTTGCTCTGTTTTGAAAAAGTTCAGCGGCTTTTTCATCGTCGATTTCGAGAGAATGCCGAACGATGCTACAAAACTCTTTTAACTCGTCTCTTTTTTTAGAACTGTCAAGATGCAGGACATTACATAAAATGGCAGCCGTCGCTTCTTTAAATTTTTCCGGATTCTCCACATCAAATACCGAGTCTTTCTCTCCTATGGAATCGTACCATTGTCTGACTGTCATGATATCCTCCTGCTAGCGCTTTGAGAATATTATATCATAAAGTGAAAAAGAGGCAAAAAAGCCGCCTCTTTTAAATCTTTGTTTGGATAAAGTTATCCATATTTTCTACGATCTCTTCGATAGTTCCTTCACCGTTTATCTTTTTAAGAACTCCTTTATCTTCATAAAATTTCTCTATCTCCGGCAGCGGTTCAAGATATACTTTCATACGGTTGTTGAAAACTTCATTGTTATCATCGGCTCCGCGTCCGCGTCCCAAAACTCTATCTCTTGCAGTCTCCTCACTCACTTCCACCTCTATAACCGCTTCAAGAGTGACACCGGTTTCGTTTTGCAGATATTTATCGAGCTCCACCATCTGTTCCTGACTTCTTGGATATCCGTCAATCACAACAACTTCGGTCGGAGCATTTTTAATAGCGGTTACGATTGTCTCTATCACAATATCGATAGGTACGAGATTTCCATTATCTATGTACGATTTTATTATCTTTCCTCTCTCGCTGCCGCTTGCAACTTCCGCTCTGAACATATCCCCCGTAGAGTAATGAGTGATATTTTCATGACGCTTTGCGATAAGTTCGGCATCGGTAGTCTTTCCGCTTCCCGGTGCTCCGATGATTAAAAAGAGTTTTTTCATATCTATTTCTCCTGCGCTTTTGTATTTTCTCGGACTCTGATACTCAGTTCTTTTAGCTGTTCACGGTCAACAGGACTTGGCGCCTGAGTAAGTAGACATTGTGCACTTTGAGTTTTAGGAAATGCAATAACATCTCTTATAGAGTTTCGTTTAGTCAAAAGCATGATCAAACGATCCAGTCCAAAAGCAAGTCCGGCATGCGGAGGTGCGCCGTATTTTAAAGCTTCTACTAAAAATCCGAACTTTTCGGCGGCCTCTTCGTCACTGATACCAAGAAGTTTAAATACCTCCTGTTGGATTTCGGGTTTGTGAATACGAACACTTCCACCACCGAGTTCAACACCGTTTAAGACTATATCGTAAGCGATTGACTCTATCTCTTCGACATACTCTTTATCGAGATTTTTCGGCATGGTAAATGGATGATGTAGCGCTTTTACTTTACCCTCTTCAACTTCGAACATAGGAAAATCCACAACCCATACAAACTCAAAAGTATCCTCGGGAACGATATCCATAAGTTCGGCTAGATAAATTCTAAAGCGCCCCATATAATCTAGTACGAGTTTTTTCTCTCCCGCCCCAAAAAATACCGCATCGCCGACTTTCAGATCGGTAACTTTTATAATTTCATCCAACTCGTCTTGAGTAAAAAACTTCGTCAAAGGCCCTTTGAGTCCATCCTCTTTCATCTGAAAATAGCCTAGACCGCTTGCACCGAACTTTTTGACATAATCTTCAAAACCTTTCATCTGTCTTTTTGAAAAGATATTATCTCCGTTTGGCACTTTAAGAGCTTTTATGCGGTTTAGATGGCTATTTTTCGCAATATTCGAGAATATCTCATTTTGACATTTCGCAAATATATCGATAACATCCACCATCGCCAAATCGTATCTTAGATCCGGTTTATCGCTACCGTACTTTTCCATCGCTTCTTTGTATGTGATGCGGTTAAAGGGCGTATTTATAACGATTCCACAAGCCGCAAATACCGCTTTTAACATATCCTCGGAAACTTTTATAACATCTTCTTGTGTCGCAAAACTCATCTCGATATCGATCTGGGTAAATTCCGGCTGACGATCCGCTCTTAGATCTTCGTCTCTGAAACACTTTGCTATTTGAAAATATCTATCGAATCCTCCGACCATCAAAAGCTGCTTGAAAAGCTGCGGAGATTGAGGAAGAGCGTAAAATTCGCCTCCATGTACGCGACTGGGCACAAGATAATCTCTCGCACCTTCCGGTGTCGATTTTGTCAAAATAGGAGTCTCAACTTCTAAAAAACCGTTTGCATCGAGTATGTTTCTAGCCGCAATCGTAGCTTTTGATCTAAGACGAAAAATTTCGTATGAACTCTTTTTTCGAAGATCAAGATAGCGGTATTTCAATCTGATCTCTTCACCGACATTTGTATCGTTTATGACAAAAGGGAGAGCTTCACTTCTGTTTTCGATAATCAAATCTTCAACTACGACTTCAATTTTTCCGGTTTTTAGATTTTGATTTTCAAGTCCTTCTCCTCTTAAACGAACTTTTCCTTTCGCGATCAAAACATACTCGTCTCTGACGCTGTTGGCACTTTGGTGAGCTTTCTCGCTATCGGCGGGATCGCATACAAGCTGTATCAATCCGCTTTTGTCGCGAAGATCTATAAAAATCACACCTCCATGATCTCTATAACTATTCGCCCAGCCGCAAAGCGTAACTTCCGCCCCGATATCGTTTTCATCCAATTGGGTACAATAATGACTTCTCAATGTTTTATCCTGTTATATTGTTTAAAGTTTTCTAAAAGGGAGATTATATCTAAAATAACTGTATGTTTAATAAAGCAGATTTAAAATTT
>CAZNIT010000078.1:0-19501 GCA_964573205.1 uncultured Sulfurospirillum sp.
CTCCTCAAATATCGGCCAATCAATTTTTGAGAAATCTGGATTTTGGAGCACATTTAACGCTTCATTCTGTTCTACTAACGGAGCTTCGGTTAAAAGTTTTTTCCACTCTCTTTCAAACAAATCACCTTTTTCAACAGCACACCTAAATCTAATCAAAACTTCTTCGGGTATAAAAAAGTGTTCCTCCGGATCGAATCCGGCTTTTATTTTTGAGGCTCTTATCTCCTCTTCACCCAAAGGAGCGCCATGCGTATGTGCTTCTCCTTCCATAGTCGCCGCACCCTTTGCGATAACGGTCTTTGCAATTATAAGTACCGGTTTTGACTGTTTGGTATTTATTTCGCTCAAAACCAAATCTATTTCACTATAATCGTGTCCGTCGATTTTATATACTTTCCATCCTTGAGCCTCAAATCTCTGTTTAATATTTTCACTGAGCGCTATCTCGGTATCCCCTTCGATAGTAATCTCATTAGAATCATATATTAAAACGAGATTATCCAGCATATGATGACCGGCTAACGAAGCCGCTTCGTAACTGATCCCTTCTTCAAGATCGCCGTCACCGCAAAAGCAGTAAACTTTATGATCGATTATTGAAGCCGTTTCACTATTTAAAAGTTTGGAAGCATATTTTGAAGCTAGCGAAAAACCGACGGCATTCGCCACTCCCTGCCCAAGAGGCCCTGTAGTCACCTCGATACCGGGGACTTCACCGTATTCGGGATGTCCGGGAGTTTTCGAACCGAATTGTCTGAAGTTTTTCAAATCCTCAAGGGTTAAATCATATCCCCACAAATGTAGCAAAGAATATATCATAGCACTAACATGGCCGCCGCTAAAAACAACTCTGTCTCTATTGAGCCATTTAGGATTTTTGGGATTGTGCCTTAGATAAAAACTCAAAACCGTAGCGATATCCGCCAATCCCATAGCAGCACCTGGATGACCGCTATTTGCTCTTTGTATCATATCTACCGACAAAAATCTTACGGTATTTGCCATCTTCGTCAACATCAGTTTATCTTCCATTAAAAGTTTTCCTTATCTAAAATAGTAATCTATCATTTTTTCCAATTTTATTTTTATCTTGGTATCAAGATATGATAATTGTTCTTGTATCTCATCTATCGTTTCATTTTTTTTCATCATTGCGCCGTTAACTCCGAGCAGATTCGTAAAAGAGTTTTTTTCGCTATCGTTAGAGGTAGGCTTACCCGCATCTTCCGAACTCATCGTCGCGTCTATGATATCGTCTTGTATCTGAAACAGCAATCCGATCTTAAGCCCGATCTCATAAAAAAGATCTTGTTTATATTTATCAAGATCAACTATAATCGCACCCATCTTCAAACTTGCGGCTATCAGTTTCGCCGTTTTATGTATATGCAAAAACGATAACTCTTCAATATTTAACTTTTTATTTTCAAAAAAACAGTCAATCGCCTGCCCCAACACCATTCCGGAGGCTCCGCCGTTCAAAGAGAGCTCTTTTATCAGCTCTATTTTACAATCACTCGAAAGCGGGGCATTTGCTATCATATAAAAACTATGAGAATTAAGCGCATCCCCTATAAGCGTCGCGGTCACTTCATCGTAAGTTATATGAAGAGTGGGATGACCTCTTCGTAAATCCGCATTGTCGAATGTCGGTAAATCGTCATGAATCAAAGAATAAGTATGAAGCATCTCGATTCCCGCGGCAATATGAAACGCCGCCGGAACAAGCAACGGTTCGTAAGAGTCAACTACTTCAAGCAATATCAAAGGCCTGAATCTCTTACCTCCGGCTTGAAACATTTCGGTAAGTGCCTGTTGATAGGTGGGGTGAAAACTTTCTGTCAAAGGTAGATGCTTTTGTAAAAAAACTTCAAAATCTTTAAGCAAAGCGATGCTTCTAGTCTGCAAAAAATATCCTAATTCTTAATTTTAAAACTTACCGCCAAATCCACCGAGTCCACCGAGCATTTTTGAAGCTGCCAGTTTCTTATCCTCTTCTATCATTTTATTTACATCGTTCACCGCACTAATGAGCAAAATTTGTAACGAATCTTTATCTTCCAGAAGCGAATCGTCAATCTCGATATCTATAATTTCACCACTTCCGTTACCGGTCACTTTAACGAGTCCTCCTCCGCTTTTGGCGGTAAACTCTTTGCCGGCACTCTCCTCTTGCATTTTTTTAGCTTCTTCTTGGGCTTTTTGCAACATTTCACCCATTTTGCTAAAATCCATATTCTCAAACATAGTCTCTAATCTCTTCTATATCGTTTTTGTCATCCAGCAATACGACATACGGTTTAAACTGTTCGGCTTCTTCGAAATCCATAGAAGCGTACGCTATTATTATGATTTTATCACCTATCTCGGCTTTTCTCGCGGCGGCTCCGTTCAAACAGATATCTCTATCGCCGCGCTCACCTTCTATAACATATGTGGAAAATCGTTCACCGTTATTGATATTTACAATATCCACTTTCTGTCCTACGCGAAGTTTCGCCGCATCCATCAACTCTTTATCGATAGTGATGGAACCGACATAGTTCAAATTTGCATCTGTTACAGTAGCACGGTGAAGTTTGCTATATAACATCGTGATATTCATAAGTCTATCTTCCGGCCATCTTCATAGCTTCAACGGGCGAGAGAGCCTCATCCCAGAACTCGTCGGGTATCAAATACTCCTGTACGACTCTCCCGCCGATGATATGCTCGTCTATTATTCTGGTAATTTTTTCTTTCGTCAACTCGACATACATATGGTGCCCCGGCTCTACAAGCATAACCGGACCTTGCTGGCATCTGTTAAGGCAAGCCGTTCTTACCGGATGAACGGTCGCTATAAGCCCCTTCTCCATAAGCGTCTGCCCCAAATGCTGAAAAAGATCTCTAGTTTGGTCGTTAACGCAACTAGGTTTTGGCATACCCGGAGGCGAAGACTGTTCGCATTTAAATATATAAAATGCCGGTTGTGGTATTCCCATTGTTATTTCCCCTATATTGAAATGAAAGTCATTTTAATCTATTATCTATTAAATTTTTCTTTCATAACAGCTCTAACCACTTCACGATCGTCAAAAGGTATCTTTTGGTTCCCTATTTCGATATATTCTTCATCTCCTTTACCCAAAATCATAAGAATATCTTCATCTTCTAATTCGTTTACGGCGGTCTCTATCGCCTTTTGTCGATCGGGTATGACTTTTAGTTTTGTAACTTCGGTTATACCTTTTTTTATATCTTCTATAATATCAAGCGGATTTTCATCTCTAGGATTATCGTTTGTCAGATATATTTTTTTACCGTATCTGTTAGCCACCCTTCCCATCATCGCTCTTTTGCTTTTATCGCGATTACCGCCGGCTCCGAACACGATCGAGAGTTTTTTCTCTTTCAAAGAATCAAGAACCTTGTCCATCCCATCCGGAGTATGTGCAAAATCGACAATCACAAGCGGCCTGTCGCTTACCACTTCCATTCTACCGCCCACGCCGGCAAAATTTTCAACGACATTGCAAATATCTTTCAATGAAAAATCCGTAAGAAGCTTTACAGAAGCTATCGCGGCGGTTATGTTATAGAGATTGAAAAAACCGTATAAAGGCGAAAAAAACTCGACTTGTTCTTCAAAATGTTTCAACGCCGCCGTTATCCCGTCATTGAGAGAATATGCGACTATATTAAACGATGCGGGCACGTCCAAAGCGTAAGTATATGCGTTTTTTATATTAAAATCTATCTTCTTCGCATCTTTGTTTATAAGTTTTAAAACATCGTCGCTAAAAAAGCTACTTTTTACACTCCAATAATCCTCGAAGCTTTTGTGATAATCCAGATGATCTTGAGTAATGTTCGTAAACACTTTAAGGGCGAAACTCAAACTCTCTATACGCTTTTGCACTATCGCATGAGAACTTACTTCCATTATAAAAAATTCACATCCCGACTCTTTCGCAAGATACATATGATAAAGCGTTTTTAGTATCGGCGGAGTAGTTAAACTCTTCTCTTCAAGTTTTCGATCATTTACGAAAAAACCTCTGCTGCCTTGAAAAGCCGCGCCATACCCAAGATCCAAAAGAATCGAATAAATTGCCGCCGCAGTAGTCGTTTTTCCGTTCGTGCCGGTGATACCTACAACTTTCATATCTTTTACACCATAGATATCTTGCACGATTTTTGGTGATATTATCTTTATCTCATCTTTTTTTCTTACTTCATGTAGATACTTTTGATTTTGTTCGGTCAATACGAACGCGCACTTTTCGTCACACTCGAGCGAATTATCGGTTATAAAATCGAACGGTCGGTTTTTTACGGGATATTTCAACGCCTATAAAGTCTCTATTTTTTTCATAAGATCATAAAAAACGTTATCTTCAGGATAAAGTAAAAGCGCACTTTCAAGATAGTTAAAAGCTAAATCCCGATATCCGTTATCGACTAAAATACCTATAAGCTCGATAAAGTCTTCTTTCTTATAGATGATGATTTTGGAACTGAACATCAAATCCTCAAGCGCTCTTTTAACGTCTTCGCGACTATTGACATGAGCTATAAAATCCGAATAGAGTATCCCGTCTTCGATCGCCACTATTCTCTCTTCGATCGTCGAGAGTATATCGCTTAGAGGATCGGACTCGTACTCGATAGAATCTATTATCTGTTCAAGCGTCTCAAGTGCATTTTCTATCTTCATCGATTTGGATACTTCATAATACTCAAAAAGAGCGACCGCTTCCTCCTCTTTTTCAAACGCCATATCCGCTAGAAGAGCGCCTATTTTAGCCTCTTTATCTTCGGGCTTCTCTTTAAGAGCCAGAGAAAAGTTAAGCAAAGCTTCTTTATATTCTCTTTTGAAAAAGCTGATATTCGCCAAATCTTTAAACTTGCTCATGATCATTCGCCCGCAATCTTATCGATCATATCTTCCATACCTTCGGCAATATTGATAACTTCAAGTTCGGGATGAATGTCCATTCTAAGCTGCCTTTCAATCCCATATTTAAGTGTCTGGTTACTAGCGGAACATCCGACACACGCTCCTTGAAGCTGCACGAAAACCTTACCGTTTTTAACCGCCAAAAGCTTCATACCCCCACCGTCTAGCGCCAACATAGGTTTTACCTTTTCAAGCGATTGTTCGACAACCGGTAGCAACTCTTCATCTGTAAAAGGAATCATATATAACCTCTTGTTAGTTTCATGCAAGAATAGTAAGTTTATACCATCTTATCTCTTATAATAAATTGTATCAAAAATTATTTAAATTAGTAGTCTAATATTCAAATTGCGGAAGTAGTTTAAGTAAATAGTTACCTTCGGTATTATGCAAAAGGAGTTTTCTCCCTTTGCACAAAATCTATACCAACTCTATAAAAGCCATTTCGGCGGCATCTCCGCGTCTAATTCTCGTTCTTGTTATTCTAGTGTAACCGCCGTTTCTATCTTTGTATTGCGGAGCGATTTCATTTAAAAGCTTTTTCGTACTCTCTTTATCCTGCAAAGCTGCGAATACGGCTCTGTGAGCGTTAAAATCTCCCACCCTAGCTTTCGTGACAAGTTTTTCAAAATAACTTCTAAGCTCCTTCGCCTTAGGAACGGTCGTCTCTATTTTACCGCTTTTTATCAAAGCGATAGACAAATTTTTCAAAAGGGCTTTTCTGTGGCTAGAAGTTCTGCCTAATTTTCTATATCCATGTTTATGTCTCATGTTATGCGTCCCCAGTTTGTGATTTTAATTCTTGTAATTTTTTATTCAATACCGCTAAGAAATCTTCATCAAATTTATATCCTACCGGAAAACCGATCGATTCAAGTTTACTCGTGATCTCTTCGAATGATTTTTTACCAAGGTTTTTAAGACCTTTCAATTCCAACTCACTCATAAGAGACAACTCCGCCACATACTTAATATTGGCTCGATCCAAGCAGTTGAAGCTTCTAGCGCTCAAGCCGAGATCTTCCACATCTTGAATAAGCTTCTTCATTTCGATCGAATTTTTATAATCGTCTTGCGGAGTACTTACTCCGATATCGATAGCTTTGGAAAAGATCGATATTTGCTCGTTTAAAGCCTCTATCGCCTCTTTAAATGCCTGAACGGGAGGAATTTGACCGTCCGTCTCGACATCAAAAACAATTTTCTCAAAAGTAGGATCATCTTCTACAAGCATATTTTCGATAGTATAAGTCGCTTTTCGAACGGGTGTAAAAAAAGCGTCCACTCCTATATATTCATCCGCCAAATTCTCTCTTAATTCTTCACTAGGAACATATCCTATCCCTTTTTCGATTATTATCGAAAAATTAAGCTCCGCATCTTCGTTTATAGTCGCCAGATGAACCTCAGGCGTTACGACTTCTACACTATCGTTCTCAAGATCGCTACCGCTTATCTCTTTGTATCCGGTGAACGAATAACGAACTTCAATTTTATTTGACTCGTTTTTTATCTTGAATCGGATATTTTTCAGATTCAAAATAAAGAGCGATACATCTTCAAGCATACCTCTTATAGAGTCAAACTCATGTTTTACACCGTCGATTTTGATCGCGGTCACCGCATATCCGGCCGAACTTCCGAGCAAAAGACGGCGAAGCGGATGCGCAACAGTAACCGCAAAACCGGTCTGAAAAGGATAAGTGATTATTTTCACTCTATTTTCATTGATCTTTTCGATCTCGATCTCATGCGGCATATACAAAGATGTTGTAATCTTTTTCATCTTTTAATCCCTTATGCTTATTTAGAGTAAAGCTCTACGATGAGTCTCTCTTCTACAGGTATGACGACCTCTTCTCTTTCCGGCAATCTTGTAAATATACCATATTTTTTATCTATCTCGACATCAACCCACGGTGATATACCGGTTTGAGCGGTTAATTCACCGGCTCTGACGATTTGAGGATTTTGTTTCGATTTCTCTTTTACCTCGATCTTCTGACCCGGTTTAACTCTATAAGAAGGTATATTCACTTTCTTACCGTCAACTAGTATGTGACCGTGAGTTACGAGTTGTCTCGCAAAGCTTCTAGTCGTAGCAAATCCCATTCTATAAACCGCGTTATCCAATCTTCGCTCAAGAAGAGTGATCAGATTCGCACCGGTATTTCCTTCCATTCTACTAGCGTCGGAAAAAAGTCTTCTAAATTGTTTTTCACTGACACCGTACATGAATTTCGCTTTTTGTTTTTCACGAAGCTGTAAGCCGTACTCGCTGACCTTACTTCTTCTTTGACCGTGTTGTCCCGGAGGATACGGTCTTTTGTCGAGTGCGCTTTTGCCTGCTAATCTTCTCTCACCTTTAAGTGCGAGAGAAACGCCGAGTCTTCTTTCTATCTTTTCTACTGGTCCTCTATATCTTGCCATATCTCACCCCTACACTCTTCTTCTTTTAGGAGGTCTGCAACCGTTGTGAGGCAACGGTGTAACATCCTTTAAAAACAACACTTTGATTCCTTCGATAGCACCGACGCTTTTTACCGCCGTTTCACGACCTGAACCGGGACCTTGCACTTTAATTCCGACTTCTTTTATTCCGTGCTCCATCGCTTTTGCCATCGCATCTTCAACAGCTTGCTGCGCCGCATAAGGAGTCGATTTTTTACTACCCTTGAAACCGAGTCCGCCGGCGCTACTCCAAGCAATAGCGTTTCCCATCTCATCCGTAATAGTAATCATCGTATTGTTAAATGTAGCCGCAATATGCACTATTCCTCTTGCGATATTTTTCTTTACAACCTTTTTTCTAGTAACTTTTCTTTTTGCCATTGTTTCGCTCCGTTACTTAGACGCAGAACCGACAGTCTTTTTTCTGCCTTTTCTGGTTCTTGCGTTCGTTTTTGTCTTTTGGCCTCGTACCGGCAAACCTCTTCTATGTCTAAGACCTCTATAGCTACCAAGATCCATCAACGCTTTAATATCCATAGCAACTTTTTTTCTCAAATCACCCTCAACTTGATATGAGTTTTGAATCTCGTTTCTAATAGCCGCTATCTCGTCTTCGCTTAATTCGAAAACTCTCTTATCCAGTGAAACGCCGGCTCTACTCAAAATATCTCTCGAACTTTTGAGCCCGATGCCGTATATGTACGTCAATCCGTATTCGATTCTTTTTTTCTTCGGTAAATCTACACCAGCAATCCTAGCCATTGATTATCCTTGTCTCTGTTTATGTTTAGGGTTTTTACAGATCACTCTGACCGCACCTCTTCGCTTGATAATTTTACAATTATCACACATCTTTTTAACCGATGGTCTGACTTTCATCATTAACTCCTGTTTTATCTTTTCCACTTTACAAACAACGAACGAATATGGCTTGGTGATATCTCCAGCCAGTAATTGAAAAAGCAGTGGACCTTATGCAATTACTCTTCATGTAGTTTCGTCATTCGAAAAAGAGAGGGATTATACCCAAATAAAAATAAATCTTTACTTATACCTGAATGTAATGCGTCCCTTGTCCAAGCTGTACGGTGTGAGTTCCACTTTGACCTTGTCACCGAGCATGATCTTGATATAATGCATTCTCATTTTACCCGCAATGTGACACAAAACCTTATGACCGTTTTCCAATTCTACCATAAACGTGGCATTCGGCAAAGCTTCAATGACCGTACCGTCAACTTCTATAACATCATCTTTCGCCATATATTTTCTCCTTTCTTAAAATCATAATCAACCTTTATATTACCGATAATATTTCGGCTTTGTTGTCTATTATCGCTACCGTATGTTCGTAATGACTACTTCTTAATCCGTCTTCGGATCGTACGGACCATTTATCTTGTTCGTCAACTATCGCCGCACCGCTTTTTTGACATATCATCGGTTCGATACAAAATACCATACCGTTTTTTATTTTAGGTCCTTGTTTAGCGTTTTTACCGTCGAGATAATTCGGGATTTCCGGCTCTTCATGAGGTTTTCTACCTATACCGTGGCCACAAAAACCGCGAAGCGGTACGAATCCGTAATCGGTAATAAAATTCTCAAGCTCCAAACTAAGCTCTTTAAACCTCATTCCCGGTTTTATAACGGAAATGGCATGATATAGCGCATCTTTCGCACAAGCTATCAACTTACGATCTTCATCACTAATTTGACCGATAGGAATGGTTATAGCGGAGTCACCATACCAGCCGTCTTTTTCCACACCTATATCAAGTCCTAAAATATCACCCTCTTTTACAACTGTATCGTCGGGAACACCGTGGATTACAACTTCATTAAGAGATGTGCACACTCCTGAAGGAAAACCGTACAAGCCTTTAAACGCGGCTCTAGCACCTAGCGAGGAGATATACTCTTCACCCATTCGGTTTATCTCTTTTAAAGTCATGCCGGCTCTAATATAAGTTTTTAAATGATCCAGCGTTTTTGCTACATATAAGTTGGAAACCCTTAGCTTTTCTATCTCTAAGGGTTTCCTAATTGAAATCGCCATTAACCTTAAAGTCCCAGCGAATTGAGAGTATTATATTTGTTCATATATATCTGAGCTTCTATCTTTCTCATGGTATCGAGTGCTACTTGCACGACGATCAACACGGCGGTACCGCCGAAATAAAACGGTACACCCATAGTTTTCACAAGTATCCAAGGAAGCGTCGAAATAAGCCCTAGATATATAGCGCCGCCGAATGTCAGCCGACTAGCGACCTCGTTTATAAATTCGGCGGTACTTTTACCGGGTCTGACTCCAGGTATGAATCCGCCCTGCTTTTTAAGATTCTCGGATATATCTTTCGCGTTAAAAACGATAGAAGCGTAAAAATAAGCAAAAAATACGACACCCAAAAACATCAATATATTAAATAAGTAGCCATTAGGACTCAAAAGATCGGCAACCTTTTGAACATATGGATTCGTACTTCCCGACAATAGTGTTGAAGGCATCATCAATACCGCCGATGCGAAAATCGGAGGAATAACACCGCTTAAATTCACTTTGATAGGAATATAGTTCATAACCCTTTTGTTCTGATTTTGCATCATCGTCTTTCTCGAATAAGAGATAGGAACACGCCTCTCTCCAAGCTCTACATAGATGATGACACCGATTGTAACGATAATAACCGCCAATATCCCTATAACGACTAGGAAGTTAAGTTCACCCGTATTTACAAGATTTACCATACCTCCGATTGCCGAAGGAATACCCGATACGATACCGGCAAAGATAATGAGAGATATACCGTTACCGATACCTCTTTGAGTTATCTGTTCACCTATCCACATAAGCATCATAGTACCTGTGAGCATTGAGAATGCCGCAATAGGAATAAACAGACTCATATCGATCATGATCGCACTCTGACCACCGCTGCCCATACTCTGAAGACCCATAGATACACCAATAGCCTGAACAAGAGTAATCGCAACCGTCGCATAACGAATAATCTGCATATATTTCGTCATGCCGTCTCGTTCTTTTTTCATTTGTCCAAGAGTCGGAAAAGTTGCGGCAAGAAGCTCCATTATGATCGAAGCGGTGATATAAGGCATAATTCCGAGAGAAATGATACTTAAACGACTAACGGCGTTACCGCTGAACATATTAACCATACCAAGCGCATTGTTGGAATTTGAATCAAAAAAAGCTTTGATTACATCAACATTAACGCCTGGAACCGGTACATAAGACAAAATCCTATACGCAAACAAAAACCCGAGCGTAATCAGGATCTTGTTTGTTAAGTCTTTTCCCATCGTTAGTTACCGCTGGTTGTGATATTTTCGTCTTTGATCTTAGATGCAAGATCTTTTGCACCCTTGCCTATAAGTTTGATTTTCTTCACACTGCCTTGAAGTTTGTGAACGGATTTGATACTCTCGAAAGTAATTTCATCAAGAGCGGCAACCTTCGTCACTTTTTCGATATTTATAACATAAGGCTTTTCTACACGAGAGGTAAATCCGACTTTAGGAAGTCTTCTTTGTAGCGGCTGCTGTCCGCCTTCAAATCCTCTTTTTCTACTAAAGCCTGTTCTGCTTCTTTGACCTTTATTACCTCTTGTGGCAGTTTTACCCATTCCACTACCCTGACCGCGACCCACTCTTTTTCTATTTTTTGTAGATCCGTCCGCGGGGCTTAGATTATGAAGTGCCATTGACTATCCTTTATTATTGTTTGATCATGCTAAGCGCTTTAACGGTCGCTCGCACAAGATTGTTAGGATTGTTCGAACCCAATGATTTTGTCAAGATATCTTTGATACCGGCTAGTTCGAGGACAGGTCTAGTCGCACCACCGGCGATTACACCGGTACCTTCGCTCGCCGGTTTCAACAATATTCTGCTCGCATTGTATTTTAGTTCGATATCATGAGCGATGGTTGAGCCTTTCACATTTACCTTGACAAGGTTTTTAAACGCATCGTCCACGCCTTTTTTGATCGCGTCGGGAACCTCTTTGGCTTTACCTGTTCCAAAACCGACAATCCCGTCTCTGTTACCCACAACGACAAGTGCGGTAAATCTAAATCTTCTACCACCCTTGACAACTTTCGTTACCCTGCCGATGTTAACGATAACTTCTTCAAAATCTTCTCTATTTATATTTTCCATTATCATTGACCTTATAGTGTTATTCCATTTTCTCTGAGTGCTTCCGCAAACGCAGCGACTACGCCATGATACCTGTTGCCTCTTCTATCAAAAACAACTTTCTCAATACCTTTTTCTTTTAAAGTAACCGCAAATGCTTTAGCTACTTCAACTGCTGCATCTTTATTAGCACTAAGTCCTAATTTTTTACCGTCAACACTTGCGAGTGTAGTAGAATTAACATCATCGATCGCTTGAGCGTATAAATGTTTGTTCGATTTGAACAATGCAAGTCTTGGTGTTTCTTCAGTACCCGAGATTTTCCCTCGAATTCTTCTTATTCTTCTTGCTTTTAGCGCATTTTTCTGTTTTAATAATTTAGTTCTCATTCTTTACCCCTACTTAGCTGCTGTTTTACCGGCTTTTCTGACGATAACTTCATCAGCGTACTTGACACCTTTGCCTTTATATGGCTCTGGTGGTCTGAAAGCTCTTATCTCTGCTGCAATTTGACCGATTACCTGTTTATCGTCACCCTTTATAGTTATAAGGTTTTTTTCAACCGCAATAGATACATCTTTCGGAAATTCATAGTTGATAGGGTGGGAAAAACCAAGTTGTAATTCAAGAACGTTTCCTTTCACGGCCGCTCTGTATCCTACTCCGTTTATCTCGAGCTTTTTCTCGTAACCTTCCGTAAGACCGATTACGATATTGTTGGCTAAAGATCTGAACGTACCCCAAAACGCTTTAGCTTGTCTGTCCTCGCCTTTAGGGGAGAAGACTATTTCGTTATTTTCGACTTTTATGTTGACAAAATCCTTCGTATCGAGCTTTTTTTCCACATTGCCCTTTTTAAAACTCAAGATTGCGCCATCAAGTTTTACATCAATTCCTGACGGAATCGTTACCGGTTGTTTACCAATTCTTGACATTATTTTCCTTTTTTACTTGTCTACGATTAAATCGAATGCCGTAAAAACATTGACTCTACCATATACTACAGATAACTTCACCGCCGACATTCTCTTTATGTGCGGCTTCGTTACTTAGTACGCCTTTTGAAGTACTAACCACGATAGTACCGTAACCGTTTTTAAATCTCTTGATATCCGATGCGGGTTTATAAACACGACGACCGGGTTTGGAGATTTTTTTCACTTCGTTGATAACTTCATTCCCGTTGTCATCATATTTTAGTACTACTGAAATAAACTTCTTGTTACCGTTTTCTTTTACGTTATATGATTCTATGTACCCTTTTTCTTGAAAAATCTTTACGACGGATTCAACAAGTTTCGAGTGCAGAAGTTCAGTAACTTCGAGTTTTCTCATAGATGCGTTTCTGATTCTTGTTAATGCGTCCGATACGAGATCATTTACCATCTTCTATCCTTACCAACTTGATTTTTTGATTCCGGGCAATTTGCCTTCGTTTGCCATTTTTCTAAAACAAACTCTACAAATACCGAAATCTCTATATACAGAGTGAGGTCTTCCACAAATTTGACATCTTGTGTATGCTCTCACTGCAAACTTAGGCTTTCTCTTCGCTTTTGCGATCATCGATTTCTTTGCCATTATTCACGACCCTTTGCAAATGGAATTCCAATTAATTCTAATAACTTAAATGCCTCTTTATCATCTTCCGTTGTTGTTACAATAGTGATATTCATACCATGTGTTTTGATAATATCATCAAACTTCACTTCAGGAAAAACAAGTTGCTCATCCAAACCAAAGCTATAGTTTCCATGACCGTCAAATCCATTTCTAGGCAAACCTCTAAAATCTTTTACTCTCGGCAACGTTATAGCGATAAGTTTATCCAAAAACGTGTACATACGATCGCCTCTTAGCGTCACTTTCACACCTATCGGAAAATTCTCTCTTAGTTTAAAACCGGCAATCGATTTTCTAGCTCTGGTCACCACCGCATGCTGACCGGCTATCAACGAGATGGTATCTTGAACATTTTGAAGAATTTTAGAATCTTTCGCCTCTTCGCCTGCACCGACACTCACGGAAATCTTTTCTATACCCGGAACCTGCATCGGATTTTTTATACCGAATTCGCTAACCAAAGCGGGTTTGATATCATTTGCGTATTTCTCTTTTAATCTAACAGTCATCTTCTACCCTTCCACTTTTGCTACATTTGAAATATGAATAGGCATCTCTTTATTTTCAAATCCGCCTTTTGGGTTCTCTTCGGTAGGCTTTGTCGCTTTTTTCGCGATTTTACATCCGGCGACAATCACCTGAGAAGTTTTAGGCATCACCTTTAAAACTTCCGCAACTTTACCTTTGTCGTCGCCTGCGATAATTTTAACCGTATCGCCCTTTTTTATTTTAAATTTTACAGCCATTATAGTACCTCCGGAGCGAGTGATACGATTTTCATATAACCCGCATATCTAACTTCACGTCCTATCGGTCCAAAAATCCTTGTACCTATAGGCTCTTTTTTCGCATCAAGAATCACTGCCGCATTCTCGTCGAATCTAATCAGCGATCCGTTTTCTCTTTGAACCTCTTTTTTGGTACGCACGATTACCGCTTTTATAACTTGACCTTTTTTCACTTTTCCGTTTGGAATAGCTTTTTTGACAGAAGCGACGATGACATCGCCGACACTCGCGTATCTTCTTTTGGAGCCGCCGAGCACTTTAATACACATGATCTCTTTAGCGCCGCTGTTATCAGCAACCGCTAGTCTCGTAAATCCCTGTATCATTATTTAACTCCTGTTGCAACAATCTCTTTTAATCTAAAAGATTTTGTTTTTGAAATAGGTCTGCACTCGATCGCAGTAATCGTATCTCCGACATTCGTCCGATTATTTTCGTCATGAACAAGATATTTTTTAAATCTTTTTACAATTTTATGATATCTCGGATGAACAACTTTTCTCTCTACTAAAACCGTAGCCGTTTTATTACCGGCTTTTTTCACTACTGTACCTTGTATCTCTTTTAAAGCCATCGTTATGCCTTAACTTCGCTATTTTTTAGTGCGGATATCGCCGTTTTGATTCTAGCAATATCTTTTCTAATCTCTTTAATCTCGTTAGGATTATTTAATTGCATAGTTCTTAGTTTCGCTTTAACTTTGAACAGCAACAACTTTTTCTCTTTCAACAGTTCGTTCAATGCTTTCGCATCTTTACCATCTAAATCAGTATATTTCATTTTCATTCTCTCGGGTTACGATTTTTGTTTTAAAAGGCAACTTATGTTTCGCTAAAGTCAAAGCCTCTCTGGCTAACTCTTCGTTAACGCCGGCCATTTCAAATATAATTCTGCCAGGTTTGACGTTCATTACCCATCGATCAACTGCACCTTTACCTTTACCCATTCTCGTCTCGAGCGGCTTTGCGGTCAAAGGTTTATCGGGAAAAACTCTAATCCATGACTTGGCTTGTCTTTTTACATGTCTTGTCATCGCAATCCTAGCAGCTTCTATCTGACGAGAATCGATTCTTCCGCCTTCGGTCGCTTTTAACGCGATCTCACCAAACGCTATGGAGTTACCTCTATAAGACTTACCTCTATTTCTGCCTTTTTGCTGTTTTCTATATTTCGTTCTTTTTGGCATCAACATAGCTATTCACCTCTTCTTTTTCTTGCTCTTGGAGCTTTCGGTTCGGGAGCGATACCTTTTGCAAGTACTTCTCCTTTAAAAATCCAGACTTTAACTCCGATTATTCCGTACGTCGTCTGAGCTTCCGCAAAACCGTAATCAATCCTAGCTCGAAGCGTATGGAGAGGAACTCTTCCTTCAAGATACCATTCGGTTCTTGCCATCTCCGCACCGCCCAAACGACCGGCAACTTGAACTTTAATTCCTTTGGCTCCGCTTTTCATCGCTCCTTGAATAACTTTTTTCATAGCTCTTCTAAACGCAACACGACGCTCGAGTTGCGTAGCGATGTTCTCTGCCGCCAGTTGTGCCGAAACTTGAGGTTTTCTCTCCTCTTTTATATTAACGTTTACGCTTTTCCCGATAAGTTTGTTCAATTTATCTCTAAGCTTTTCTATATCCGCGCCTTTTTTACCGATGATAATGCCGGGTCTGGCCGCAACGATAGTAACGCGAAGTTTTTTCGCGGTTCTTTCGATAATGATCTGACTCACACCCGCATAATACAACTCTTTTTTAATAAAAGTTCTGATTTTGTGGTCTTCGCCGACATTAGCAACAGCAGTCTCTGAAGATGGATACCATCTTGAATCCCAGTTTCTGTTCAGCCCAAGTCTTAGACCAATAGGATTAACTTTTTGACCCATCTTTAAGACTCCTTCTTATTTTTATTTATTAACTCGTTAGCCTCTTTTTGCCACGTATCTTCAATTTTGCCCTTGATACCTATTTTCGCATCAAGCTCGGCGATCTGCTCTTTCGACATTTGAGCGATCTGTTCAATAGAAGTGACACCTTCCGCATTGAGTTTTTTCTCCATAGCCGGACCTACTCCGGAGAGAAGTTTAAGATCATTTAAGTCTATCGCTTTTTTTGTCGTTTTTTTCGGGGTTTCATCCGATTTAGCCGCTTTTTTTACCTCGTTCTTTTTTTCAGTGTTCTCTTTTTTCTTCTCTTTTTTTTCGGATACGACTTTTTTAGGCTCCGATACGGTTCCCACTTCTACGAAAATATGGGAAGTAGGTTTCAAAATTCTTGAAGCGGAACCTCTGGCTCTTGGTTTGAATCGTCTCAAAACCGGCCCTTTATCCACTCTGCAAGATAGTATCGTAACCTCTTCCGGCTCATAATCGCCGTTTGCTACTGCGGACGCTATCACTTTCGAGATAATTCCGGCCGCTTTATTGGGCATAAAATCCAAAGAAGCAAGAGCAAGTTCCGCATTCATTCCTTGCACTTCTCTTGCAATCAATCTCGCTTTGTTCGGAGAGAGTCTGATAAATTTCAGTGTCGCTTTACTCATACTCTTCCCCTTAACCTATTTTCTTTTGAACAGAGCCTTTATGACCCTTGAATGTTCTTGTCGGTGCGAATTCACCTAATTTATACCCTACATGATTTTCAGTTATATATACGGGTATAAAATTTCTACCGTTATGTACATTGAACGTAAAACCGATCATATCCGGCAAAATCACGCTTCTTCTCGACCATGTTTTAATAGGTTTTTTATCGCCGCTCTCTTTTGCCTTTATCACTTTTTTCATCAGATGAGCATCAACGAACGGTCCTTTTTTTAAACTTCTAGCCATCTATCTTCCTTTTTTTCTAGAAATAATTAGTTTGTCACTAGCTTTTTTTCTTCTAGTCTTATAACCTTTAGTAGGCATACCCCAAGGACTCACAGGATGTCTGCTAGCGTTGGTCTTACCTTCACCACCACCGTGCGGGTGATCTATCGGGTTCATCGCCGAACCTCTGGTTTGCGGTCTTATACCTCTGTGTCGATTTCTTCCGGCTTTACCGATAACAACATTCGCCCAATCTTCATTACCGACCGTTCCGACCGTCGCCATACATTCCGAAAGAATTTGTCTCATCTCGCCGCTTGGAAGTCTCAAGACGACATATTTCTCTTCTTTACCCATAAGTTGAGCGTAACCGCCTGCACTTCTGGCAATTTGACCGCCTTTTCCCGGTTTCATTTCTATATTATGGATAATCGTACCGACAGGAATGTTTTTCATTTTCATAGCATTGCCCGGTTTTATATCCAAACCGCTTTCGGCTGCTTCGATTTTATCTCCCACTTTTATGCCGGAAGGCTGTATAATATATCTCTTCTCTCCGTCCGCATAAGTGACCAAAGCGATTCTACAATTTCTATACGGATCGTATTCGATAGCCGTTACTGTTGCCGGGATTCCCCATTTTCTTCTTTTAAAATCGATGATTCTATATTTTTTCTTCGCTCCGGCTTCTCTGTGTCTTGAAGTGATTCTACCGTTGGAATTTCTTCCCGCACTTCTTGGAAGCGTTTTAAGAAGACCGGGAACACTCGGTTTTGCCGTAATATCACTTGAATCAAGTCCGGTCATATAACGACGACTCGGTGTATAAGGTCTATATGATTTTATCGCCATCTTATACCTCCAAACTTTCTATTTTCGCGCCTTCGGGCAATTTCACATAGAATTTTTTATAATCTTCTCTTTTGCCTTCAACACCTCTGAATCTTTTCACTTTACCGCTCATTCTCATCGAATTGACTTTCAACGGAACAAAACCGAAATACTCTCTTAAAACTTCTTTTAACCCGTTTTTAGTCATTCTGGGACTTGTCTGTATAACTACGACACCGTCTTCCTGAAGGCCTAAACTTTTCTCAGTGTATAAAATTGATTTAATATCCGTAATATCTGCCATCTTAGCCCTCTTTTGTTAATTGATCATATACGCTTTTTTCGATCACCATCGAATCAAACGCCGCTACCGTAAACGCATTAAGTTCGTTAGACTCCACAAGATACGCGTTAGGTAGATTTCTAAACGCATAAAAACTTTTTTCGTCGATCAGTTCCTTGACAATCAAAGCATCTCTAACCGCAAGCGTTTTAAGAATGGCCGCCGCATCTTTGGTTTTGCCGGACTCCACCTTAATTTTTTCTACGATAAACAATTTACCGTCGTTTGCTTTCTCCGCAATCGCACACTCTAACGCGGCTCTTTTTTGCTTTTTATTGATTTTTTGATTATAGTTTCTATTGTTTTTAGGTCCATGCGCTACACCGCCGCCGACCCAGATTGGACTTCTTGTCGAACCGGCTCTTGCTCGTCCGCCGCCTTTTTGCGCAAACGGCTTTTTGCCGCCGCCTCTAACTTCGGATCTGGTCTTTGCTTTTGCACTATTGGCTCTAAGAGCTGCCTGGTAAGACTTTACATACAAGTACAAGTTGTGAGGATTTACTTCAAAAAACGAAGCCGGCACATCCGCCTCACCACTTTTTTTAAGATTGCTATCCAATACTATCGCTTTACTCATTTTACTATCCTTATCTTACCTAATGCTCCGTTAGCTCCGGCTATCGCGCCCTTAAGCGCTATCACACCGGTTTCGCTATCAAATGAAACGACTTCGTTTTTTACGGTCACTTTCGCATTGCCGTATTGTCCGGGCATCTTTTGACCCGGCTGAACACGACCTGGCCACTCAGCATTACCGATCGAACCGACTCTTCTGTGAAATCTAGAACCATGAGCTCCCGGCCCCCCGGCAAAACCGTGTCTTTTTATGGCACCGCTGAAACCTCGCCCTTTTGAATTGAAAGTCGATTTAACGACTTTAGCTTCCGCAAGCGGAGCGGTATCAAGATCACCCGTCTCTTCGTTTGCGACGGTAAGCGTTATGAACTTATTGAACTCCGGAGCGAGATTATATTTTTTTTGCTGCCCTTTGACGGCTTTATTCGTTTTTTTCGAACTACTATAAGCTACGACAGCTTTTTTATTCTCGTCTATTTCACATACTTTCGCATCTACTACCTTGACTAGCGTTACGGGAACCGCCGGAACCGTGATCGTTCTTGTCATTCCGATTTTTTCTACTATATATTCCATCATCTATCCTTATTTCATCGCTCGAACTTCGACATTCACCTCTGGTGCGAGGTCAAGTTTCATAAGCGAATCAACAGTATCAGTTGTTGCGGAGACTATATCTATAAGTCTCGCATGCATTCGCATCTCGAATTGTTCGCGTGAATCTTTGTTTACATGAGGAGATCTAAGTACCGTATATTTTTTAATCTTCGTAGGCAGAGGTATCGGCCCTCTGATTTCTGCACCTGTTCTCTTGACAGCATCAACGATAGCCGCAACAGACCTGTCTAAAACTCTATGATCATAAGCCTTAAGCTTAAGTCTAATTTTTTCCATCAATTTCCCTTAAAAGAACTTGTCAAACTCTCATCTGACACAAATTTGAACCCGGAGTATACAACAATAAGAGCTTAAAGTCAATATTTT